>CBIGPF010000048.1:0-33933 GCA_966191535.1 uncultured Pseudomonas sp.
ACGACCTGCCGGAAATCATCCTCGAGCCGGGCCGTTCGCTGATTGCCAACGCCGGCATCCTGGTCAGCGAAGTGGTGCTGGTGGCGCGCAAGTCGCGCACGGCCGTCGAGCGCTGGGTCTTCACCGACGTGGGCAAGTTCTCCGGCCTGATCGAAACCATGGACGAGTCCATCAAGTTCCCGATCCACGTGGAGAAGGCGGGCGAGCTGGAGGAAGTGGTGATCGCCGGTCCGACCTGCGACAGCGCGGACATCATGTACGAGCACTACAAGTACGGCCTGCCGCTGAACCTGGCTGCTGGCGACCGCCTGTACTGGCTGTCCACCGGCGCCTACACCACCAGCTACAGCGCGGTGGAATTCAACGGCTTCCCGCCGCTGAAGGCGTTCTACCTGTAAGTCTTGCTGTACTGAAAAAGCCCCGCTGATGCGGGGCTTTTTCTTTTCTGACGCGGGCTATGCCGGTGGACTGAATCCGCCGCAAGGCCGGCGTTTCAGGTCGGTTCGCGCTGCGAGCGGCGTCAACCTGTAAGAGTCGCCATCGTGGTCATAGCCCCCTCCCGCAGGTTGCAGCCATTGCTGGGGCACCATGAAAACGCCCCGCAATGGCGGGGCGTTTTCATGGCCTTACGGAAGACTCAACCCTCCTTGGGTTTCTTCTCCCCAGGAGCCTGGGCCGTGGCCGGCGCCTTGGCATCCTTGGCGACTTCCTGCTTCGCTGCGGCCTGGTCCTGCGGCAGCTTGTCGAACTCGTGCAGGCCGTCCTTCCTGTACGGGTCGCCGATCCAGCGCTTGGCGACGACGAACTGATCGTTCACCAGGCTCTTGGCCGGCTCGAAGCGGTCGTAGCTCAGGCCGGCGAGGTCCGACAGCGTGTGGATCAGGTGCGAGCTGCTGTAGGAGCGGTTGGCCACCGCCTGCAGGTCGCGCGGGTGGGCGGCCTGCCAGCTCGGCGAGGTCCAGACCATGAACGGAATGGTGTACATCGGCCGGGTCGGGTCCGTCTCGTTGCGGCCGAGGCGGTCGTGGTTGCCGGAGCTGTAGACCTCCTCACCGTGGTCGGAGAGGTAGAGCATGAAGCCGTTGGCGTTGGAGGCCGAGTAGCGCTTGATCAGGCTCGACACCACGAAGTCGTTGTAGCGCACCGCGTTGTCATAGAAGTTGTAGGTCTCCACCTGGTCATCCGACAGCGCCGAGGGTACGCCCTGGCGGTCCTTGAAGTGGGCGAACTCTTCCGGGTAGCGATAGCGGTAGTCCATGTGCGTGCCCAGCAGGTGGATCACGATGAACTTCTTCTGCGCCGGGTCCTTCAGGGCCTTCTCGAACGGGTCCAGCACCACGCCGTCGTACTGGCTGGCGTTCTGGTTGCGCTGGTTGTTCAGGTACGCCTGCTCGTCCGTCTGCTGGGAGAAGGTGGTGAGCATGGTGTTGCGCTTGGTCATCGTCTGCTGGTTGGTGATCCAGAAGGTCTTGTAGCCCGCCTGTTTCATCAGGTTGATCAGCGACGGATCGGTGAGGAACTTGTCCGGGTTCTGCTCATCGCCGAAGGTGAGGATCTGCTGCATCACCTCGATGGTGTATGGGCGCGGCGCGACCACGTTCTGGAACACGGTCAGGCCCTGGCCGCTGGCGGCGATGGCGTCGAGGTTCGGCGTGGTGTCGCGGCCGTAGCCGTACAGGTGCATGTGCTGGCGGGTGGTGGACTCGCCCAGCACCAGGACCAGGGTGCGCGGGGCGTCGCCGCTGCTGTCCTGGAGGTTCTGCAGGGGCGGCAGGGATGCGTTCTGCTGCAGCAGCTTCTGCATGTTGTCCAGCTGCTGGCGGTATTGGACGTAGCCCACCACCAACTGCCACGGCACCGCCGGCTCCATGCGCGACTGCACTTTTTCCACTGCCTGGGCGAAGGTGCGCTCCTGGGTGACCATCTGCTTGTAGAAGGGGTAGAACAGGTTCATCACCACCAGTAGCACGGCCAGTGGCACGCGGGCGTACGCCGGCATGCTGATCGGGCGGATGCGCTTCCACAGCAGCACGGCGACCACGGTGTAGACCAGCAGGGCGACGCAGAGCCAGAGGCTGAAGTACTGGCTGAAGTATTCGCCCGCTTCGGCGGTGTTCGACTCGAACATCACGAAGATGACGCTCTGCGAGAACTCCTGGTGGTAGATGCCGAAGTAGCTCAGGCCCACCAGCGAGGCGCCCCAGAGCACAAGGCCGATGATTGCGGCGATGCCCTTGGTGAAGCGCGGCAGCAGCAGCGGCGGTGCGAGCCACAGGCTGCTGAGGAAGAAGGCGTCACGGAAGCCGGCGAAGCCGGTGGTGCCACTGAACAGAATCAGCGCCTGGGTGACGCCGGAGAAGTACCAGAAAAACAGCAGAAGCCAGCCCAGGGCGGCCCAGTCCACGCGTTTGCGCGCTGCGGGGGATGTGGTGTTCGACACTTGCGCCTCGTCGTTACGTGGCGGCTGCCGAACACTCCGGCAGCCAGGGTAGCCGGCAAAGCTAGCAGGCGGGGCGTGAAAATTACGTCAAAAGGGTGTCAGGTGACACCCATCTGCTCGGCAAGGTGCTGGAGATCCGATTCGTCGCCGAGCTCGGCGGCGCGCTGGAAGTAGGCGAGGGCCAGCTCACGCAGGCTGGGCGGCATCGAGGCGGCGAGCTGGTGGCGCGCCACGCGCAGGAAGTTGAGGTTGCCACCGTCCAGTGCACGCTCCAGCCAGATGCGTGCGGCGGGCAGGTCGCCCCGTTCCGCGAGTACCGACGCATGGCTGAACTGGCCGCGGAAGTCGCCGGCCTCGGCTGACCGCCGGTACCACTGGTGGGCCGCTTCCAGATCGCGCGGCACGACCAGGCCTTCCTCGTGGAAGCGTCCGACCAGGTTCATCGACTTCGCATGGCCCAGCGCCGCTGCGCTCTGGTACAGCGCCAGCGCGCGAGCGTCGTCGCGCTCCACGCCACGGCCGGTGGAGAGCAGGTTGGCGAGGTTGTACATCGCCCAGTCAAGCCTCTGCTGCGCGGCGATGGCGTAATGGCGGGCGGCACCGGCCTCGTCCTTCGTGCAGCCCCAGCCGTGCTCCAGGCAGCGCCCGAGCATGTTGCGCGCCATGGCGTGGCCGCGCTCGGCGGCGATGCCGAACCAGGTCAGGGCGAGACTCACGTCCTGCTCGATGCCGTGGCCGTCGAGGAGTATCTGCCCGAGCAGCGCCTGGGCTTCGAGGTCGCCCTCGCGGGCACCGGTCACGATGAGGCGGGCGGTCTGTCGTGGGTCATCGGCAAGCTGGCCGGTGAGGTCTTCGACGTTGATTTCTTCAGTGCGACGCAGGACGAAGCTCATGGCAGATCAGACGTCCACCCAGCGGCGCAGCAGGTTGTGGTAGGTGCCGGTCAGTTCGATCAGCGCCGGGTGGTCCGGGACGTCGCGGGTCAGCGCCTGGATCGACTGGTCCATCTGGAACAGCAGGGCGCGCTGGCTGTCCTCGCGCACCAGGCTCTGGGTCCAGAAGAACGAGGCGATGCGTGCGCCACGGGTCACCGGGTTGACCTTGTGCAGGCTGGTGGCGGGGTAGAGCACGAGGTCACCGGCCGGCAGCTTCACCTGCTGGGTGCCGTAGGTGTCCTGGATCACCAGTTCGCCGCCGTCGTAATCCTCCGGATCGCTGAAGAACAGCGTCGAGGACACGTCGGTACGCACCCGTTCGCGGCCGCCCTGGATGTCACGCACGGCGTTGTCGATGTGGAAGTCGAACGAGCCGCCGCCGGTGTAGCAGTTGAACAGCGGCGGGAAGACCTTGTTCGGCAGCGCAGCGGACTGGAACAGCGGGTTGCTCCACAGGCGCTGCAGCATCGCTTCGCCGATCTCGCGGGCCAGCGGGTGGTCCTGCGGCAATTGCAGGTTGTGCTTGGCGCGGGACGACTGGTAACCGGCGGTGACCTTGCCGTCGGCCCATTCGGCCTGCTCCAGGGCGGCGCGGATGCGCGTCACCTCATCACGGGTGAAGACGCCAGGAATGTGCAGCAGCATGGGCCGGTTCCATCAGGTTCGATAATTTGCCAATGATAATGATTTGCAACAGATCGGTACAACCGCCATGCCCCTACTTCCGACAGGGAGAAAGTGTAAAAGTTGTAAATCATGTGCGTATGGGAATGTTTGCGAATTGATACAGCTTCTCAATTGCAATAGATTGCGCGGCCTTCATGAACCCCTGGGGAGGGAGTTTCGATGTCGCGTCAATCCACCGAGTTCGCCGGCAGCAAGCCGCGCCTTCTAGTCAGCGCTGTCGGCGTGGCGATCACCGCCATGTCCGGTTCCCATCTGGCCCACGCTGACGAGGCTTCTCAGAAGAAGTCCGGCCAGGACGTGCTGTCCCTGGACGCCGACACCGTCGTCGGTAGCCAGCAGCAGGACCCGACCACCTACAACGTCGAGAAGTCCGCGTCGAAGAAGTACACCGCGCCGCTGCTGGATACGCCGCGCTCGGTGACCGTGGTACCGCAGCAGGTGATCAAGGACACCGGCGCGCTGACCCTGCAGGACGCGCTGCGCACCGTGCCGGGCATCACCTTCGGCGCTGGCGAGGGTGGCAACCCTACCGGTGACCGTCCGTTCATCCGCGGCTTCGATGCGCAGAGCGACACCTATGTCGACGGCGTTCGCGATACCGGCGCGCAATCGCGTGAAGTCTTCAACCTCGAGCAGATCGAAGTCAGCAAGGGCCCGAACTCGGCCTTCGGCGGCCGTGGCTCGGCCGGCGGCAGCCTGAACCTGATCAGCAAGCAGGCCAAGGCCGGCAACTTCACCGACGGCAGCTTCACCTACGGTTCCGACCAGACCCGCCGCTACACCCTGGACACCAATCAGGAGTTCCTCGACGGCAACGCCGCGTTCCGCCTGAACCTGATGACCCACGACCAGAACGTCGCCGGTCGCCAGGCAGTGGATGCCAGCCGCTGGGGTATCGCGCCGTCCGTGACCTTCGGCCTCAACGGTCCGACCCGCGTCACCGTCAGCCACTACCACCTGGAAAGCGACGACACCCCGGATTCGGGCATCCCGTACGCCAAGAGCGCCGATCGCAGCAAGCACAACCCCGACAAGCCGGTGAACGTCGATCGTGACAACTACTACGGCCTCGAGGATCGCGACTTCCAGAAGAGCCGCATCGACACCAGCACCATCACCTTCGAACACGACTTCAACGATGCCCTGAGCCTGCGCAACACCACGCGCTACGGCACTGCGCACCAGGACTACATCTGGACCCAGCCCGACGACAGCCAGGGCAACATCAACAACGGGACCGTCTGGCGCCGCAACAACAACCGCATCAGCACCACCACCACCGCGACCAACCAGACCGACCTGTTCGGCGAGTTCTACCTGGCCGGCTTCAAGAACAGCTTCACCACCGGCCTGGAATTCACCCGCGAAGACAGCAAACGCGACGGCTACACGGTGAACACCAACACCGGTTCCAGCGCTGGCGCCAACAAGTGCCGCCCGGCCATCGTCGGCGCACCCAGCGGCTACAACTGCACCAGCCTGGAAAACCCCAACCCGCACGATCCGTGGAACGGCAGCATCGTCCGCAACTACAAGCCGCTGAACACCGTCGCCACCACCAAGGCGATCTACGGCTTCGACACCATCGACCTGAACGAGCAATGGCAGGTCAACGTCGGCGCGCGTTTCGACAGCTTCGAGACCACAGCGAAGAACCACGGCGTGAGCCCCACCACCAAGTTCGAGGACAGCTCCAGCTTCTGGAACTGGCAGGCCGGCGTGGTCTACAAACCGGCGCCCAACGGCAGCATCTACGCTTCCTACGCGACTTCGGCGACCCCGCCCGGCTCGATGCTGGACAACGGTGACACCGGCAACGCCGTGGATACCTTCGCGGTGAAGAACAACCTGGAGCCGGAAGAAACCACCAACTACGAAATCGGCACCAAGTGGAACTTCCTCGACGAGCGCCTGGAGCTGACCGCAGCGATTTTCCGCACCGACAAGGACAACGCCCGCGTACTGGTCTCCAACCAGACCTACGACAACGCCGGCCAGTCCCGCGTCGACGGCCTCGAACTGTCCGCCAGCGGCAAGATCACCGACAAGTGGAAGGTCTTCGCCGGCTACAGCTACCTCGACAGCGAACTGGTCAAGGCGGGCAAGTCCGGTCGTAGCGGCACGGTGAACGCCACCGCAGCCTCCAACGACGGCAACCAGATGCCCAACACGCCGGAAAACAGCTTCAGCCTGTGGACCACCTACGACGTCCTGCCCAACGCCACCATCGGCGGCGGCACCTTCTACGTCGACAAGGTCTACGGCGACGTGGCCAATACCATGTACGTTCCGGACTACTGGCGCTACGACGCGATGGCTTCCTACAAGCTGAGCAAGAACGTCGACTTCCAGCTCAACGTGCAGAACGTCTTCGACAAGCAGTACTTCGACAAGGCCTACGCCTCGCACTACGCGTCGCAGGCGGCCGGCCGCACCGTGCTGCTGTCGACCAACTTCCACTTCTAAGGCCGCGCACCGCTGGCGACCTGCCCCGGCCGATGCTCCTCGGCCGGGGTTTTTCTTTGTCCGGGCTTTGGTTGCCGAAGGTAAGCCCAGGGTAAAGATTGTTAAATCGGCTGCGTTTGCGAGCCATTCTCATTAAAATGCCCGCCCGGCGCGATGGGTATCCGAAGGTGAAGCTGCGGTGTTGAAGAGAGTCCTGTTCCAGTTGCATTGGCTTTTCGGTATCAGCGCTGGTCTCGTGCTGGCGCTGATGGGCATCACCGGGGCGATGCTGTCCTTCCAGCATGAAATCCTGCGCGCCATCAACCCCGAGAGCCTGGTGGTGGAAAAGCGCGCCGAGTCCGTGCTGCCGATGGACGAACTGATCCGCCGGGTAGAGAACGCCGAACCGGACAAGAAGGTTGCCTTCCTCTGGCTCAAGACCGAGGGCGTGGAGTCCGCGCGCATCTTCTTTACGCCGCCGCCGGGTCAGCGCCGCGGTGAATCGCGCTATGTCGACCCCTACACCGCCGAGGCGCTGCCAGCACCGGTGGGTGAGGGCGCCTTCATGTTCATCATGCAGTTGCACCGCTTCCTTGCCGCTGGCGAATTCGGCCAGCGAATCACCGCTGCCTGCACCCTGATCCTGGTCTTCTTCTGCCTCTCCGGCCTGTACCTGCGCTGGCCGCGCAAGGCGCTGAACTGGCGCACCTGGCTGACCTTCGACTGGCGCAAGAAGGGCCGCGCCTTCAACTGGGACCTGCACGCCGTGGCCGGCACCTGGTGCCTGGTGTTCTACCTCCTGGCCTCGCTGACCGGCCTGTACTGGTCCTACGAGTGGTACCGCAACGGCCTGTTCAAGCTGCTCGACGATGCTCCCGCCGGTCAGGCCAAGGGCGGCCAGCGCGGCGGCAAACGCGGCCCGGCACCTGAAGGCCCGCCGCCGGTGGTGGATGCCACGGCCATCTGGAACACCATCGCGCAGACCGGTGGTCCCAACATGACCGCCTACAACCTGCGCCTGCCGCCGGTGAAGGGCCAGCCGGCCACCGTGTTCTACCTCCTCGATGACGCCGCCCACGAGCGCGCATTCAACGAGATGACTATCGATCCGGCCAGCGGCAAGCTGCTCAAGGATCGCCGCTACAACGACAGCAGCGCCGGCAAGCAACTGCTCACCAGCGTCTACGCCCTGCACGTGGGCAGCTACTTCGGCCTGACCGGGCGCATCCTGATGATGCTCGCGAGCCTCGCCATGCCGCTGTTCTTCATCACTGGCTGGCTGCTCTACCTCGACCGCCGGCGCAAGAAGCGCGCAGCACTGGCCGCGCGTGGCGGACTGGATAACAGCGCAGGCGGCGCCGACTCCTGGCTGGTGGGCTACGCCAGCCAGAGCGGCTTCGCCGAGCAACTGGCCTGGCAGAGCGCCGGCCAACTGCAGGCGGCCGGGCTGCCGGTGCGCGTCGAGCCGCTGGGCAAGCTGGATCGTGCCCAACTGGAGCAGACCCGCAACGCACTGTTCGTGGTCAGCACCTTCGGCGAAGGCGAGGCACCGGACAGCGCCCGTGGTTTCGAACGCCAACTGCTCGGCCAGGCCCTCGGCCTGAACGACCTGCGCTTCGCCATGCTCGCCCTGGGCGACCGCCAGTACGAACACTTCTGTGGCTTCGCCCGGCGCATGCAGGGCTGGCTGCAGGGGCAGGGCGCGCGCCCGCTGTTCGACGGTGTGGAAGTGGATAACGGCGATGCCGCCGCGCTGCACGACTGGCAGGCTCGCCTGGCCGAACTCTCCGGCGCGGCGCCGCAAGTGGTCTTCACCGCACCCGCCTTCGAGGTCTGGACGCTGAGTGGTCGTGAGCACCTCAACCCTGGCAGCCAGGGCGAATCCACCTGGCTGCTGCGCCTGAGCGCGCCGGATGATTCGCAGGTCGACTGGGCTGCCGGCGACCTGGTGGAGATTGTCCCGCGTCAACCGGAGTTCCTCGTTGTCCGCTGGCTCGAACGCCTCGGTCTCGATGGCGCCGCCACCGTGCAGGTGGATGGCCTGGCCATGCCGCTCAAGGATGCCCTGGCCGGCTGTCTGCTGCCCGACAACCTCGAACACCTGGTCGGTCAGCACGGCCAGGCGGTGGTGGATGCGCTGATCAAGCTCTCGGTGCGCCAGTACTCCATCGCCTCGTTGCGCAGCGAAGGCGCCATGGAGCTGATCGTTCGCCAGGAAGAGCACGCCGACGGTTCGCTGGGCATCTGCTCCGGCTGGCTGACCGAGTACCTGCCCGAGGGCGGTAGCCTGTTGATGCGCCTGCGCCGCAACCGCAGCTTCCACCTGACCGACGACGACCGTCCGCTGATCCTGATCGGCAACGGCACGGGTATCGCCGGCCTGCGCGCGCTGCTGCAGGCGAGCGTGGCCGAGGGCCGCTCGCGCAACTGGCTGCTGTTCGGCGAGCGCAACATCGCCCACGACTTCTACTGCCGCGAGGAACTGGAAGGCATGCTGGCGCGCGGGGAACTGCAGCGCCTGGACGTCGCCTTCTCCCGCGACCAGGCCGAGAAGATCTACGTGCAGGATCGTCTGCGCGCCAGCGGCGAAGTCCTCGCCCAGTGGCTCGACGATGGCGCGGCAATCTACGTCTGCGGCAGCCTGCAGGGCATGGCCGAAGGCGTCGACCGTACCCTGCGCGAGCTGCTCGGCGATGCCGAGGTCGAGCGGCTGCTGGAAAGCGGGCGCTACCGCCGCGACGTGTATTGACCTGGCGTTGGGCGTAGCCAATCGCGGACGGAGTCCGCTTCTACGATAAGGCTCATCTCGGCGCCAGTTGCTCTTCGTAGGAGCGAGCTTGCTCGCGAACGGGTTGCCCGGCGGCTCGGGTGCTGGTTCGGTTCGCGAGCATGCTCGCTCCTGCAAGGTCAGGAGCCGCGCGCCGGTTTTCTCCTGCAGGAGCGGGCCATGCCCGCGATCCGCCGGCAAGGCCGGCGCCAGCCTTGCGAAGCCACGGCTCAAACGAAAAGGCCCCCGCGAATGCGGAGGCCTTTCTGATTTCAGACGCGGCTCATATCCAGCGGCGACTCAAATCCACAGGAAGACAGCCAGCACCGCCGCAAAGAAGCCCCACTTCTGCAGGTAGTACAGCTTGCGGTTGCGCTTCTTCAGGGCCTTGCCCTGCAGGCGGATCTTGTACAGCGAGGCGAAGGCGCGATTGATGCCTCCGGTCTTGTCGCCCGCGTCGTTGGGCGAGGCGGCCGCGGCCATCACGTTGCGGCTGAACCAGCGGTTGAACGCCGTCGCCCAGCGGTACTTCAGCGGGCGCTCGATGTCGCAGAAGAGGATCACCCGGTCGTGGTCCGTGGTGTTCTCGGCGTAGTGGATGTAGGTCTCGTCGAACACCACGGCTTCGCCATCGCGCCAGTGGTAGCGCTCGCCGTCCACCTCGATGAAGCAGCCCGGATCGTTCGGCGTCAGCAGGCCCAGGTGGTAGCGCAGCGAGCCGGCGTAGGGGTCGCGGTGGCGCACCAGGCGCGAGCCCGGCGGCAGCTCGGCGAACATGGCGGCCTTCACCGACGGAATCTGCCGCAGCAGCTCGGTGGTCTTCGGGCACAGGGCATCGGCGGACGGATGGCTGTCGTCGTACCATTTCAGGTAGAAGCGCTTCCAGCCGGTCTTGAAGAAGGAGTTGAAGCCCACGTCGTTGAGCTGGTCGGAGCGCTTGATGCTGCCGGCGTCGCGCAGGTGCAGGGCTTCGCTGCGGATGGCCTCCCAGTTATCGCTGAGCAGGCGCATCTCGGGGAATTCGTCGGTGGCCAGGTACGGGCGGCTCGGCACCTTGGAGAACAGGTACATGATGCAGTTGATCGGCGCCAGGAAGCTGGAGTGGTCGCTCAGCTGGCGCGTGAACTTGTGGCGCACCCGCCCACGCAGGTGGACATAAACGATGCTCAGGCCGAAGGCGGCCAGGATGGCGGCTTTGATCATTCGGGGGGAGGTTTCCACGGGTCTAGAGGCGGAATGGTACTCCTCCTGAGCGTGACTGAGTATTCTCCGAAGGCCAAAGGCCGTTTGCTGCCTTAACCTGTAGGAAGTTTGGAAGGACGGCGAAACAGATGACTGAGCCTACCCCGCGAATCCTGCTCAACTGCGACATGGGCGAAAGCTTCGGTGCCTGGCGCATGGGCGATGACACCCACGCCATGCCGCTGATCGATCAGGCCAACCTCGCCTGCGGCTACCACGCGGGTGACCCGCTGACCATGCAGCGTACCGTGCGCCTGGCCGCGGAACAGGGCGTGAGCATCGGCGCGCACCCAGCCTACCCGGACCTCGCCGGCTTCGGTCGCCGGCACATGAGTTGCTCGCCCGAGGAAGTCCATGCCCTGGTGCTCTACCAGATCGGTGCGTTGGATGCGTTCTGCCGTGCCGCCGGTACCCAGGTGGCCTACGTGAAGCCCCATGGCGCGCTCTACAACGACCTGGTGCGCGATGATGCACTGCTGTCCGCCGTGCTCGATGCCTGCGCCGCCTACCGCAAGCGACTGCCGCTGATGGTGCTGGCCCTGGCCGACAACCGCCGAGAATTGCAGCTGGCCGATGTCGCCGACGTGCCGTTGATGTTCGAAGCCTTCGCTGATCGTGCCTACCTGCCTGACGGCCAGCTCGCTCCGCGTCGTCTGCCCAACGCGGTGCACCACGAGCCGCAGCGTATCCTCGACCAGGCCCTGGCCATCGCCCGCGGCGAACCGTTCCCTGACATCGACGGCAACCCGTTGCGCCTGTGCGCCGACAGCCTCTGCGTGCACGGCGACAACCCCGAATCCCTGGCGGTGCTGCGGCGCCTGCGTGGCCTGCTGGACCAGGCATGATCCGTGTCGAAGCCTTTGGCGCCACGGCGCTGCTGATCACCCTTGCCGAGCAGCCCGACGGCGAACTGCCGCTGCGTATCGCCCGCCTGGCCGACCGGTTGCGCGCCGAGTTGGGCATGCTGCTGATCGACTGCGTACCGGGATGGACGACACTGCTGCTGCACTACGACCTGCTGCGGATCGACCTGCCGCAGCTGCAGGCCCGCGTGGAGGCCGCACTGGTGGACTGGCCCGGCGATTCCATCGTCGACAGTGTGAGCCGCCTGCACGAAATCGCCGTGTGGTATGCCGGCGAAGACCTGGCGGACGTCGCCCATCGTTGCGCGCTCACGCCCGCGCAAGTGATCGAATTGCACGCTGGCCGCGACTACCGCGTCGGCGCCATCGGCTTCTCGCCAGGCTTCGCCTACCTCGGCGAGCTGGACCCACGCCTCGCCTTGGCGCGCCGGGACACGCCGCGCACGCACGTGCCCGCTGGCAGTCTGGCAATTGCCGAGCAGCAGACGGCGATTTATCCACAGGCCTCGCCCGGCGGCTGGCATCTGCTCGGCCGCACCGCGCAGCGGCTGTTCGATCCGTATCGGGAGCCGCCGTGTCCGCTGGCGGTGGGCGACCTGGTGCGCTTCGTGCCCGTCGATGAGGCGGCCTATCGTGCCGCCGGAGGCGAGCCATGAGCCTGGCGGTGATCGCCTGTGGCCCGCTGTGCCTGCTGCAGGATGGCGGCCGGCAGGGCTGGCAGCGCCTGGGGGTTTCGCCCGGCGGCCCTGTGGATAGGCACGCGGCGGCCTGGGCCCAGCGCCTGCTCGGCAATGCGCAGGACGCGTCGTTGCTGGAGATCGCGCTGGGCGGCGTGGAGTTGGCCGTGCAGGCGGACACCTGGCTGGCGTTGACCGGTGCCGACGTGCCGGCGACGCTCGATGGCGAGGCGCTGCCGGGCTGGTCGCGCTTTCGCGTGAAGGCTGGGCAGCGTCTGAAACTGGGCTTCGCCCGTGCCGGTCAGCGCGCCTATCTCGCCGCTGCCGGCGGCTTTCCGGCGAAGTCGATACTGGGCAGCGTCGCGACGCAGGTGCGGGAAAAACTGGGGGGGCTGGCCGGCAATGGTCAGCCGCTGGTGGCGGGTGATCGGCTGGCGTGCGCGAGCCTTGGCGAACGCTTTGCCAGAGGCGCCAGCGTGCCCTGGCCTTATCGACCGGATTACCGCGAGACCCCGACACTGCGTGTGCTGCCCGGTCCCGATGCGTTCAGCGAGGAGCAGCGCCAAGCCTTCTTCGAACAGACCTGGCGAATCAGCCCGCAGTCCGATCGCATGGGCGTGAGATTGCGCGGCGCGGCGCTGAGCGCGCCGCGTCGGCAATGGTCGTTGGGGATAGTGGAAGGCGCCATCCAGGTGCCGCCGGATGGCCAGCCGATTCTCCTGCTGGCGGACCGGCAGACCATGGGCGGCTACCCGCTGCTGGGCGTACTGCACCCGCTGGACATCGGCCGCCTGGCGCAATGCCCGGCGCACAGCGAGGCGCGATTCACCCTGGCGAGTGTGGAACAGGCGCAGGCGGACCTGCGCGCCTTCCTGCGGTTCTTCTCCGGCTGAGTTCAGCCCTCGAAGCGTTCCCCGCGAAACACCCGGCGCGGGTTGCCGCGTTCCAGGTGGTGATGCACCAGCCGGCGTTCGGCGCGCAGTTCGCTGCTTGCCTGCTCCGTGCGCTCTTCCAGCTTGCGGGCGATCAGCAGCAGCGCCAAGCGCTTGTTGGCGTGCTGGCTGCGTTCGCTTTGCACCTTCACGCTCAGGCCGCTGGCGACGTGGGTCGCACGCACCGCCGAGTCGGTGGTGTTGACGTGCTGCCCGCCGGGACCGGAGGAGCGCAAGGTTTCGAAGCGCACCTCACCTTCGAGGCTGGCCGGCGGTGCGCTGAATCGCGCACCGCCGAAGTACCAGTTCTTGCGCCCGTGGTTGGGCCGGTAAGGGCTGGCGCAGACCCATTGCAGGGTGCCGCTCCAGTCTTCGGCCAGGGCTGCTGCCGAGTCGCCGTCCAGCGCCAGCAGCACCGAGAGCAGGGTGCCTCGGCGCGGGCCGGGTTCTTCCTCGATCACACGGACCTCGGTCCCGTTGGCGTCGGCTTCGCGTTGCAGCCGCTGCAGGGCCTTGCCCACGGCCAGCGCACACTCATCCGGCCCCTGGGCCGCGGACAGTTGTAGCAGGATCATCAGCAGCACTCCCCGCGGGTCTTGTAGGTCAGTACCGGTTTCAGCCGCGCCAGAACCCGCAGCAGCCCCGCTTCGCGCAGCGCGCCGACCACCGAATCGATGGCCTTGTAGGCTTCCGGCGCCTCCTCGTAGAGCAACCCGCGATCGCCGCAGATCACCCGGCTACCCAGCGCGGTGCGGGCCAGTTGCTCGACGCGGTAGCGCGCCGAGAGACGGTCCTTGCACTCGCTGCGCATCCACTTGCGTCCCGCGCCGTGGGCGAGGGAGAAGAGGCTGCGTGAGTCGGCCACCGGCTCCACCAGGTAGCTGTAGTCGCCGCGCGAGCCGGGGATGACCATCACCCCGCGATCCGCCGGTGTCGCGCCCTTGCGGTGTAACCAGCCGTCGACGCCGTCGACCTGCGCCGGGCTGACCAGGTTGTGGTTCACGTCCAGCACCTGCGCGCCGTCCGCACGCAGGCGATCGAGCATGCGCAGGGCGATGAGCTGGCGATTGGCTTCGGCGAAACGCAGCGCCCCGTCGTGGCGTGCCAGGTAGTGCGCACAGTCGTCGGTGCCTTCTTCCAGGCCCTGGTGGCTGAAGCGGTCCACCTGCTCGCGCAGGATGGTTTCGCCCAGGCCGCGCGAGCCACTGTGCACCAGCAGGAGCAGGTGGCGACGGTCGAAACCGAGGGTGGCCACCGCGGCTTCGTCGTAGAGCTGATCGAGTTGCTGCAGCTCGGCGAAGTGATTGCCGCCGCCGATGGTGCCCAGCGAATGCTCGTGGCCGCAGGGCGGCAGGCCGAAGCGTGCGACGTGCTCGCTCCAGTCATCGTCCAGCGGACCATCGAGGTTGCCGAGGCGCTTTTCCAGCTTGTCCAGGTTCAGTTTGGCGGTGGCGATATCGGTGCGCCACAGCGCCATGCCGCAGCCGATGTCGTTGCCCACCAGCGCCGGATACAGGCGGCCGGTGGAGAAGAACGCCGCACCGATCGGGTAGCCGCGACCGGGGTGCAGGTCCGGCATGCCGGCGACCTGCTGCATGCCTGGCAGGCGGGCGGTGGTTTCAAGTTGCTGGATCGCTTTACCTTCGATCCAGGTGTCGTCCGCGGCGATCAGCGTGATGCCGTCGGACAGATTTTGGATGCAATTGCCCATTGTCCAATCCCATGAGGAATGAAACGAAAAAAGAGGATGGGGGCAGGCCGGAGCCGGGCAATGCGAAGCTGTCAGGAGACAGCGGAAGCGATCAGACCAGGCGCGACCTGCAAAGGGTAATCAGTGCTTGCATGATGTCTCTCCTTTGCTGTCGGTGGATGGGAAGGTGGCGAATGATAGGCGCGCGGCCGCTCGTGCGCAATCCCGCTATTTCGGCAGGT
Source organism: uncultured Pseudomonas sp. (assembly GCA_966191535.1). GTDB lineage: Bacteria > Pseudomonadota > Gammaproteobacteria > Pseudomonadales > Pseudomonadaceae > Pseudomonas. The sequence continues at coordinate 14,921 of CBIGPF010000048.1, forward strand.
GCCGCAATGGCAGGGGGGCAGCTTCCTTCACCGTCTGGATCGCGAAGTTGCTGCGGATGTCACTGACGCCTGGCAGCTTGAGCAGCGTGCCGGTGAGGAACTGCTCGTAGGCGCGCAGATCGGGCAGTACCACTTGCAGGAGGAAGTCCGACTCGCCGCTGACCAGGTGCACCGAAATAACTTCCGGCAGGTCGATCACGGCCTGGCGGAAGGCGGCGGCGCTGGTGTCGCTGTGACGCTCCACCTTCACGCCGACGAACACAGTCAGCCCCAGGCCGACGGCGTCACGGCCCAGCTCGGCGTGGTAGCCACGGATCATCCCGGCATCCTCCAGCAGGCGAACCCGGCGCAGGCAGGGGGAGGGCGACAGGCCGATCTCCTCGGCGAGCTGGACGTTGGTCAGGCGACCATCGCGCTGCAGGGCGGCGAGGATGCGATGGTCATAGGCGTCCAGCTTGGGGGTTGGCATAGGTGGCTGCTCGTTGATCGATAAGTTGGCAGGATATGCCAAGTGTTTGCTTGATGCTGGTCGAATACGCAAGCACCTGCCTCGGCCTTCAGGCATAGAATCCCTATCCGCAATGACTTTTTCGGAGTGGCGATTGTGGATATCGGTGTCTTCCTGCTGGCGTTGGCGATGGTCTACCTGCTACCCGGACCGGACATGATTCTCCTGCTGCATACCGGCGCTCGCGACGGTGCTCGTGCCGCACTGGCAACCGCCCTGGGGCTGGGCGTGGCGCGGGGCTGTCACGTCGCGCTGGCGGCGACCGGGCTGGCGCTGCTCTTCCGTACCGCGCCGTGGACGTTCGATGCCGTGCGCATCGGTGGTGGTCTCTACCTGGCGTGGATCGGTCTGCAACTGCTGCGGGCACCGGTGGGCTTGCCGGTGACCACCGGCGCGGCCGGGTTATCCACCGTCAGCTATCGGCGCGCGTTTCGCCGGGGGCTGCTGACCAATCTGCTCAACCCGAAGGCGCTGCTGTTCTGCTCAGTGCTGCTGCCGCAATTCATCCATCCGCAGAACGGCCCGCTGTCGCTGCAGTTTGCGTTGCTCGGCGGCGTCCTGGTGGTGGTCGGGCTGGGCTTCGACAGCTTCTACGCCGTCAGCGGCGAACGCATGGGCCGCTGGCTGGCGCGGCACCGGACAATGCAGCGGGTGCAGCAGTGGGGCTTCGGCGGCATCCTGCTGGGCTTCGGCGTGCGCCTGGCGCTGCTTCGCGATCTTTGAACGGGGGCTCTTGGTAGGAGCGAGCTTGCTCGCGAATTGAGTCCGCAGTGGGGCTGTTCGCGAGCAAGCTCGCTCCTACAGGGTGTTTCCCTCAGAGATCTTCGGGCTGAATCTTCCACAACCGCGCCACCGAAGGCTTCTGCGGATTGCGCGCGACCACCAGCAGGCCCAGTTCCTGGCCGCGCAACGCTCGCAGCAGTTGCGCGCCTTGGCATGGCTGCAGATTCTCGGCGAGATGCCCGAGGGCAATGGCCGCCGCCGCCGGATGGGTGGCCACCGGCACGTAACTGCCATCGTCCATGTCCAGCACCACGTGCTGCTCGCCCGGCTCCGGGGCAGGCATGTGCAGATCGGCCTTGAGCAGATGTGCCATGGCCTCGTCGCGCTGGGCAGGTGTCAGTTGGCCTGGCGGCAGCGCCCTTTCCAGTGGAAAGAACTCATCCTTCGCCCCGGCTTTCGGCTCCGTTTTCGGCTTGGCCGCCGGCGCTGGCGTAGCGGGAACCTTGGCACGAACCGGCGCGGGTGGCGGCTTTGGCGCGAGCGGTACGCTGACGTCCAGCTCTTCCTGGTCGAGACCTTCCCAGTCGATCTCGTCGAGATCGACGTCTTCCGCGGGTGCCTTCTTCTTCGGCGCCGGCTTCTTCCGCGATGTCACCGCCGCGCGCACGTCCATTCGCCGCTGACGCTTCCACTTGTGCAGCTGGACGTTGGCGACGACGGCGGTGACGAGGATGAGCAGGAGGTAGAACAGCAGCATGGAGGATCGTGGCCCTGTGGAGAACGGCCACGGCATGTTGGCGGTGGCGGGATGCCACCCTGGCGGGACTATCAGGATCAGGCGATAGGCCTGTTCCCGCTGCGTTGTAGGACGCAGCTGGTTCCGAAAGAGGGGCCGGCCTATGACCGGCCCGTTTCGGATCAGTTCAGGAACTGCTCCGCGTGGTGGCAGGCCACCTGGCGCTCATCGAGCAGGCGCAGCTCCGGCACCTCGCTCTTGCAGCGCTCGGTCGCGTACGGGCAGCGCTTGTGGAAGGCACAGCCGGCGGGCGGGTTGAGCGGGTTGGGGAGTTCGCCCTGGATCTTGATCTTGGGCTTGTCCGGATCGGGATGGATGGCTGGCGTCGCCGACAGCAGCGCCTGGGTGTAGGGGTGCAGCGGGCGCTCGTAGAGCTTGTCCGCCGGGCCCATTTCCGCCGGTCGGCCGAGGTACATCACCAGTACGTCGTCGGCCACGTGGCGGACCACGGCGAGGTTGTGGGAGATGAACACGTAAGCGGTGCCGAACTCCTGCTGCAGGTCCATGAACAGGTTGAGCACCTGGGCCTGGATCGACACGTCCAGCGCCGAGGTCGGTTCGTCCGCCACCAGCACCTTGGGCCGCAGCATCATGGCGCGGGCCAGAGCGATGCGCTGGCGCTGGCCGCCGGAGAACATGTGCGGGTAGCGCTGGTAGTGCTCGGGACGCAGGCCCACCTGCTTCATCATCGCCTGCACGCGCTCGCGGCGCTCGGCGCGGGACAGGCTGGTGTTGATGACCAGCGGCTCGGCCAGTTGGTCGCCGATCTTCTGCCGTGGGTTGAGCGAGGCGTAGGGGTTCTGGAAGACCATCTGCACGTCGCGGCGCAATTGCTTGCGGGTGTCGTGGTCGGCGCCTTTCACTTCGTGACCGGCGATCTGCAGGGAGCCGGAGGTGGGTTCCTCGATCAGGGTCAGCGCGCGGGCGAGCGTGGACTTGCCGCAGCCGGACTCGCCGACCACGGCGAGGGTCTTGCCGGCCTGCAGGTCGAAGGACACGCCATTGAGCGCGCGGACCAGGGCGTGCGGCTTGAACAGGCCCTGGGAGATTTCGTAGTGACGGGTCAGGTCGCGGGCGGTCAGGACGGCACTCATCGGGCCACCTCGGTGTTCAGGTTGAGCGGGTAGAAGCAGCGCACGGCGCCGCGCTCATGGGCTTCCAATGCCGGGCGCACGGTGCGGCAGTTGTCCTGCACGTAGGGGCAGCGTGGCGACAGCAGGCAGCCCTGTGGCCGGTCGTACTTGCCGGGAACGATGCCGGGCAGCGTGGCCAGGCGTTCCTCGCCGGCGCTGTGCTCGGGGATCGCCTTGAGCAGCGCCTCGGTATAGGGGTGGGTCGGCAGGTCGAACAGCGCCGGTACCTCGCCGATTTCGACGGCCTGCCCCGCGTACATCACGCAGACGCGCTGGGCGGTCTCGGCGACCACGGCGAGGTCATGGGTGATCAGGATCAGTGCCATGCCCTGGTCACGCTGCAGGTTCAGCAGCAGCTCCATGATCTGCGCCTGGATGGTCACGTCCAGCGCGGTAGTGGGTTCGTCGGCGATCAGCAGCTTGGGTTCGCCGGCGATCGCCATGGCGATCGCGACGCGCTGGCTCATGCCGCCGGAGAGCTGGTGCGGGTAGGCGTCCAGGCGCTGCGCGGCGCCGGGGATTTCCACCCGTTCGAGCAGTTCCAGGGCACGCTGGCGCAGGGCCTTGCCGCGCAGGCCGAGGTGCAGCTTGAGCACTTCCTCGATCTGGTAGCCGACGGTGAAGCTGGGGTTGAGGGCGGTCATCGGGTCCTGGAAGACCATGGCGATGTCCTTGCCGACGATGCGCCGCCGCTCGCGGCCCTTCAGGCGCAACATGTCGGTGCCGTCGAACTGCATGGTGTCGGCGGTGATGATGCCGGGGGCGTCGATCAGGCCCATCAGGGCCATCATGGTCACCGACTTGCCGGATCCGGACTCGCCGACGATGGCCAGGACTTCGCCCTTGTCCACCGAGAGGTCGAGGCCGTCCACCACCGGGACGGCGTTGCGGTCGCCGAAGCGGACCGAAAGATTGCGCAGGTCGAGGAGGCTCATACGGCGGTCTCCATCAGGCTTCTCTTGTTGTGATTGGCGATCTTGAGGCTGTGCATGGTCACTGTCCTCACGCCGCGTTCTTCAGCTTCGGATCCAGCGCATCGCGCAGGCCGTCGCCCATCAGGTTGATCGCCAGCACGCTGAGCAGGATGGTCAGGCCGGGCAGCGAGACGACCCACCAGGCGCGCTCGATGTAGTCGCGCGCGGAGGCCAGCATGGTGCCCCACTCGGGCGTCGGCGGTTGCACGCCGAGGCCGAGGAAGCCCAGCGCGGCGGCGTCGAGAATCGCCGAGGAGAAGCTCAAGGTGGCCTGCACGATCAGCGGTGCCATGCAGTTGGGCAGCACGGTGACGAACATCAGGCGCAGCGTGCCGGCGCCGGCCAGGCGCGAGGCGGTGACGTAGTCGCGGTTCAGTTCGCCCATCACCGCGGCGCGGGTCAGGCGCACGTAGGCCGGCAGCGAGACGATGGCGATGGCGATCACGGTGTTGATCAGGCCCGGGCCGAGGATGGCGACGATGGCCACTGCCAGCAGCAGCGAGGGCAGGGCCAGCATGATGTCCATCAGGCGCATGATCACCGGGCCCAGGCGAGTCGGCGAGAAGCCGGCGAGCAGGCCGAGGAAGATGCCGGGGATCATCGAGATCAGCACCGAGGTCAGGCCGATCATCAGCGACAGCCGTGCGCCGTGCATCAGGCGCGAGAGCAGGTCGCGGCCCAGCTCGTCGGTGCCCAGCAGGAACTGCGCGTTGCCGCCTTCGAGCCAGAGCGGCGGGGTGAGCAGGAAGTCACGGAACTGCTCGCTCGGGTCGTGCGGCGCGACCCAGGGCGCGAACAGCGCGCAGAACACGATGACCAGCATGAACAGCAGGCCGCCGACCGCGCCCTTGTTGCGCGAGAAGGCGTGCCAGAATTCTTTCAGCGGGGACGGGTAGACCAGGCTCGGGTCGCTGGCGGGAGTCAGGGAATCTGTTTTCATTGCAAGCTCCGTAGAAGCTGCTCAGGGCCTCGCGAGCTAGAGCGAGACGAGGAAGAGTCCGCCGAGAAAGCGCAGTTTGCGTGAAGCAAATGAGCATTTATCGGTGGAGTCTGACGCTGTATCGCCGACGCGCAGCAGGCCATGGGCAGTTTCTCAGCGTTGGTGGCGGATGCGTGGGTTCGCTAGGCCGTAGAGGATGTCCACGATGAAATTCACCAGGATCACCAGGGTCGCCACCAGCAGGATGCCGTTCTGCACCACCGGGTAGTCGCGGCGGCCGATGGCGTCGATCAGCCACTTGCCGATGCCGGGCCAGGAGAAGATGGTTTCGGTCAGTACCGCACCGGCGAGCAGCGTGCCGACTTGCAGGCCGAACACGGTGAGCACCGGGATCATGGCATTGCGCAGGGCGTGCACGAACACCACGCGGGCCGGCGAGAGGCCCTTGGCGCGGGCGGTGCGTACGTAGTCCTCACGCAGCACTTCGAGCATCGAGGAGCGGGTCATCCGGGCGATCACCGCCAGCGGGATGGTGCCCAGCACGATGGCCGGCAGGATCAGGTGGCGCACGGCGTCCAGGAAGGCGCCTTCCTCGTCCGACAGCAGCGTGTCGATGAGCATGAAGCCGGTCTTCGGTTCGATGTCGAAGAGCAGGTCCAGGCGCCCGGATACCGGCGTCCAGCCCAGGGAAACGGAGAACAGCATGATGAGGATCAGGCCCCACCAGAAAATCGGCATCGAGTAGCCGGCCAGGGAGATGGTCATGACCCCGTGGTCGAACAGCGAGCCTCGCTTGAGCGCGGCGATCACCCCGGCGAGCAAGCCGAAGACGCCAGCGAACAGCAGGGCGGCCAGGGACAGTTCGAGGGTGGCGGGGAACAGGGTGAGGAACTCGTGCCAGACGCTGTCGCGGGTGGTCAGCGATTCGCCGAGATTGCCCTGGGCGAGGTTGCCGACGTAGTCGAGGTACTGCTGGTAGAGGGGCTTGTCGAGCCCCAGGCGGTGCATGGCCTCGGCATGCATCTGCGGATCGACGCGGCGTTCACCCATCATCACTTCCACGGGGTCGCCCGGAATCAGGCGGATCAGCGCGAAGGTGAGCAGGGTGACGCCGAAGAAGGTCGGGATCAGCAGACCGAATCGGCGTGCGATGAAACTGAACATGGTGGTTGGGGGCTCCTCACCGAGCGGCTACCCGTCGGATCACGACGGGCGCCGGTTTCTTATTACTTCGCCGGTTACTGGATTCGAACGTCGGCGAAGTTGTTGTTTGTCATCGGGTTGATGGTGTAACCCGAGATAGTGCTGCGACGCACATTGAACAGCTTAGGATGCGCCAGGGGAATCCACGGCGATTGTTCGTGGAATAGGGATGTCGCCTTTTTATAAAGTTCCGCCCGTTTTGCCGTGTCGTTGCTCTCACGGGCCTGCTGGATCAGTGCTTCGAAGTCCTGATTGCACCAGAATGCCTGGTTTTCCCCGGATTTCGCCGCTGCACAGGACAGGTTCGGACTGACGAAGTTGTCTGGGTCGCCGTTGTCGCCGGCCCAGCCCAGCAACGACAGGTCGTGCTCGCCGGCTTTGGAGCGTTTGAGCAGCTCGCCCCATTCCAGGGAGCGGATCTGCAGCTCGATGCCGGCCTTGGCCAGGTCGGCCTGCATCATCTGTGCCGCCAGCGCCGGATTGGGGATAGTCGGTGAGCTGCCGTTGCGGATGAAGAGGGTCAGCTTGAGGTTTTGCGCGCCAGCCTCCTGGAGCAGCGCTTTCGCCCGCTCCGGGTCGTGCGGCCAATCCACGAGGTCCTTGTTGTAGCCCAGCAGTGTCGATGGATAGGGGTTGATCGCCGGACTGGCGGCGTTGGCGCCGAATACCGCGTCGAGCAGGGCCTTCTTGTCGACGGCGAGATTGATCGCCTGGCGTACGCGCACGTCATCCAGCGGCTTGTGCCGGGTGTTGATGGCCACGTAGGTGGTCATCAGCGCGTCGATGCTGTCCACCGCCAGGTTCCTGTCCTGTTGTAGCGCCGGCACGTCCGACGGCTTGGGATAGAGGGCGATCTGGCATTCGTTGCGCCGCACCTTCTGCATGCGCACGTTGGGATCGAGGGTGATGGCGAACACGAGATTGTCGATGGCCGGCTTGCCGCCGAAATAGTCCGGGTTGGCGCGGTAGCGCACCTGGGCGTCTTTGGCGTAGCGGTTGAAGACATAGGGCCCGGTACCAATGGGCAGGTTGTTGATCTGCCCCTGTTTGCCGGTGGCCAGCAACTGGTCGCCATACTCGGCGGAGTAGATCGAGGCGAACCCCATGGCCATGTCGGCGAGAAACGGCGCTTCGGGGTGAGCCAGGGTGAAGCGCACGGTGAGGGAGTCGACCTTGTCCACTGACGTGATCAGGTCACGCATGCCCATGGCATCGAAGTACGCGTAGCCACGGTTGGCCGACTCGTGCCAGGGGTGCCTGGGGTCCAGCGCACGCTGGAAGGTCCAGAGCACATCGTCGGCATTCAAGGTGCGCGTGGGCTTGAAGTAGTCGGTCGTATGGAACTTCACGTCCGGGCGGAGGTGGAAGGTGTAGGTCAGCCCGTCGGGGCTGACCTCCCAGCTTTGCGCCAGGGACGGCACCAGTTCGGTGGTGCCGGGGCGAAAGCCTACCAGGCGATTGAAGATGGTTTCCGAGGTGGCGTCGTTGGTCACGGCGCCGGTGTACTGGACGACATCGAATCCTTCCGGGCTCGCTTCGGTGCAGACCACCAGGTTCTGCGCCAGGGCGGTGCCGCTGCCGAGTGCGAGCAGGAGTGGGATCAATCGCGAGATAGGCATGCCGGTTCTCCTTACAGCAGGTTGAACGGGAAGTTGCTGACCAGGCGGATCTCGTTGACGCTGCCATCGACCTGGTTCTGGCTGGCCAGGTGTTTCATGTAGGTCACCCGGAAGTTGCTGCGCTTGAGGGGGCCGTCCTGCAGCGTGTACCCGGCGGAAAGGCCCAGTTCGTGGTGCTTTTCATCGTCCTGGTTGCGTACTTCTGCGTAGTTGCCATAGGCCCCGTTACGGTCGCCATCGTAGTGCGTGCCGTCGATGCCCCAGCCCTTGGCGTACCACGCCATGGTGGTCAGGCCGGGAACGCCGAAGGCCGCCCAGTCGGTGGAGTAGCGCAGCTGCAGGGACTTCTCGTTGGGGCCGTTGTAGTCGGAGAGTAGCGAGTTGGCCAGGTAGATGGCGGAGGTTTCGTGGACGTAGTCGAAGTACTCGTCGCCGCGGACCTGCTGCCATCCCAGCATGACGGCATGGGCGCCATGAGTCAGGGTGAAGGCCACGCTGTAGGTGTCGTTGTCGATGTAGCCGGCCTTGCGCGCGCCGCTGTCGACGGTGCGGTAGTAGTTCAGGCTGGTGTTCAGGGCGATGCTCGCCGGGTCGCCCAGGTCGTGTGACGCACCGATGTAGTACTGGTTCCAGACGTCCTCGAATTGCCCGCCGTAGGCCGTCACCTTCAAGCTGTCATCGACCGCGTAGCTGCCGCCCAGGTAGCTGTAGCGGTCCGCGCGTACCTCGCGGGTTCCGTATTCGGTGGTGAAGTGCTCGCGGTCGGAGCCGGTGCGCGGGCTGGCGCGGGTGAAGGTGCCGCCCTGCAGGTCGAGGCCATTGATCTCGCTGCTGATCAGGCTGAGTCCGTCGAAGCTCGACGGCAGCGCACGGTTGTCGATGGGGTTGAACACCGGCGTTTCCGGCTGCTGGCGCCCGGCGCGGAAGACCGTGTTGGAGGCGCGCAGCTTCAGGCTGGCGAGGCCGATCTTCGACCATTCAGAGACCGCATCGCCGTCGCTGTCGGCCAGTGTCCGGTTGCCGCCGCCGGCGATCCGTCCATGTCCGCGCTCCAGGTTGATCGCCTGGAAGGCCGCCACGTCCAGGCCCACGCCAATGGTGCCCTGGGTGAAGCCCGACGCGTACTTGAGCTGGCTGCCCTGGACCCAGGTGTAGCGGCTGTGGGTCGGCTCGGTATAGCCGTCCTTTTTGATGTTGAAGTGGAAACTGTCCTTCATCTGTTCGCGGGAGGCGAAGTTGCGCGTGGTGAAGGCCAGGCTCTGGTCCTCGATGAATCCCTTGGCACCGGCCTGGCCGGCAGGTTCGTCAGCAGCCAGGGCATGGCCTGCGGTAACGCCACCGATGGCCAGTGCGAGGAGGGAACGGCGAATCGCTTGATACTGCATGGGTTGCTCCTTCTTGTTGTCGGTTTTCCTAGCAACGAATGCATCCCCTCCGCCCATCGAGCAGAGGGGGGAGCCGGCAGGCGAAGGGGAAGGCGGGTAGTGCTGCCCGGTCTGTGCCGGGCTGACGCTCAGGCGGACGTGGCCGCCGGTATCGCGTCGGCGATCAGGGCTGGTTGGCCACGCCGTAGAACGAGTTGCGCCCGAAGGGGCTGATCAGGAATCCCTGCACCGACTTGCGCATGGGCTGGTAGACGGTGGAATGGGCGATGGGGCTGACGGGCAACTGCTGCGCGAGGAGCTGCTGGGCCTTCTGGTACAGGGCGATGCGCTGGACGTGGTCGGTGGTGGCCTTGGCCTGGCGCACCAGCTTGTCGTAGTCGGCGTCGCACCATTTGGAGACGTTGTTGCCATTCACCGAATCGCAGCCGTAGAGCGTGCCCAGCCAGTTGTCCGGGTCGCCGTTGTCGCCGGTCCAGCCGAACAGCATGGCGTCATGCTCGCCGGCGTGCGCACGCTTGATGTATTCGCCCCACTCGTAGGTGACGATCTTCGCCTTGATGCCGACCTTGGCCCAGTCGGCCTGGATCATCTCGGCCATCAGCTTGGCGTTGGGGTTGTACGGGCGCTGCACGGGCATGGCCCAGAGGGTGATCTCGGTGCCCTCGGCGATTCCGGATTTCCTCAGCAGGGCCTTGGCCTGTTCCGGATCGTAGGCCTGGCCCTTGATCGATTCGTCATAGGACCACTGGGTCGGCGGCATGGCGTTTACCGCGAGCTGGCCGGCGCCCTGGTAGATCGCGTCGATGATCGCCTGCTTGTTCAGCGCCATGTCCAGCGCGCGGCGCACGTCGGTCTTGTCCAGCGGAGCGTGGGTGACGTTGTAGGCCAGGTAACCGAGGTTGAAGCCCGGCTGCGACGGCATGTTCAGGTTCGGGTCCTGCTTCAGTGCAGCGAGGTCCGCTGGGCGCGGATTCAGGGTGATCTGGCATTCGCCGGCCTTGAGCTTCTGCAGGCGTACCGAGGCGTCGGTGTTGATAGCGAAGACCAGGTTGTCGACCTTCACGTCGTCCGGTTTCCAGTAGTCCTTGTTGCCCTTGAAGCGGATCAGCGCGTCCTTCTGGTAGCGGCTGAACACGAACGGACCGGTGCCGATGGGTTTCTGGTTGATCTCGCCGGGCTTGCCCTGCTGGAGCAACTGGTCGGCGTACTCGGCGGACTGGATCACTGCGAAATTCATCGCCAGGTTCTGTACGAAGGCTGCATCCACTTCGTTCAGGGAGAAGGTCACGGTGTGCTCGTCGACCTTGCTGAGCCTGGCGATATTGCGGTCCAGGCCCATGTCGGTGAAGTAGGGGAACTCGGTGGGGTATGCCTTGCGGAACGGTTGGTCCTTGTCGAGCATGCGGTTGAAGGTGAACAGCACGTCGTCGGCGTTGAATTCGCGAGTCGGCTTGAAGTAATCGGTGGTGTGGAACTTCACGCCCGGACGCAGGTGGAAGGTCCAGGTCTTGCCGTCGGCGGAGGTTTCCCAGCGCTCGGCCAGTGCCGGTTGGGCTTCAGTGCCGCCGCGCTGGAACTGCACGAGGCGGTTGAACAGGGTTTCGGAGGTAGCGTCGTAATCGGTGCCGGTGGTGTATTGAGCGGGGTCGAAACCCGCCGGGCTGCCTTCGGAACAGTACACCAGGCTGGAGGCGGCCTGGGTCGCGGAACCGGCGAGCAGCAGCCCGCCGAAGGCGAGTGCGTGCAGGGGATTACGTCGCATCTTGCGCATTGCCTGACCTCATTCTTGTTCTTCTGAGGGGGCCGGCGAACCGATGGGGTCTGCAGCCGGCCTGGTCGGACTGGTCCGGATAAGGCCTATCCATTCATGGTCGGGCGGTGCCCAGCCATGCCGCGCCGAAGTTAAGTCAGGCTGAAATTAAGTTCAACTGAAAATTAAGCTGGACTGAAAAATTACCGGCTCTGTGAATCAGGTAGCGGAGTGTTCGCCGAAGAGTGGCAGGGTGGTGACGGTGAGCATCTCCGCCACGCTGTCGCCGACGTTGCGCAGGCAGTGACGTTTGCCGGAGTCGAAGTGTACGGAGTCGCCGGGGCCTAGTGGGTAGGAGTGGCCATCGATGTCGTAGGCGATACGCCCGGTGAGGACGTAGGCGAATTCCGAGCCGTCGTGGGTGATCAGTTCGGATTCATAGCCCACCGGGACCGTTACCTTCACTGCGTTCAGCTGGTTGCCGGGGAAGCTGCTGGACAGTCGTTCGTAGCTCAGCGGCTGGCCTTCGATGGTGTAGCGCACGCGTTCGCCCTGGTGCGAATCCGGCGGGATCTGCTGCGGGGAGTCGAAGAGGGCGTTGAGCGGCACGTTCAGCGCTTTGGCGATGCTGGCCAGGGACGACAGCGAGACGCCGGTCAGATTGCGCTCGGCCTGGGACAGGAAGCTGGCGGTCAGGCCTGATTCGGCAGCAACCTGATTCAGGGTTTTCTTCGCTGCGCGCCGATAGCGGCGCAGGCGTTCTCCGATACGATCTGCGGACATTGGCAAGGCTCTTGTGGGACGCCGGCAGCATACCAGTGTCGTCGCCCAGTGAAAGCATCGAGCCATCAGCGGGTGGAAAATCGGCTACAAGGAGGTTGGGCATCGAAAAGCCTTTGACCGAAAATTTCAGTGCTGCTTAAATTTCATGTCGTTTCAATCCTCGGGAGAGTCGCATGACATTGGGAGTTGGGGGCATGAGCCCTGAGCAGGCGCTGGCGAAATTGCAGGTCATGACGGCCGGCGCTCGCCCGATTGCGCCCGAGGAGTACCAGGCGCGGATCGCGCAGTTGCAGCGCCTGATGCAAGCACGGGAACTGCCGGCGGTGTTCATCGACGCCGGCAGTTCGCTGGTCTATTTCACCGGCCTGAAATGGAGCCCCAGCGAGCGGCTGGTGGGCGCGCTGGTGCCGGCACGAGGCGCCGTACGCTACATCGCCCCTGCGTTCGAGGAGGGCACGGTTCGCGATCTGCAGGTGCTACCAGGCAGCATCAGCGTGTGGGCCGAGCATGAGAGCCCGTTCGCCCTGCTGGCCGGCATGCTGGCGGAAATCGAGGTACGCGACGGCGCGCGGGTCGGGCTTTGCGACAGCCTGCCATTCGGTATGGTCGAGCGCCTGCGGCGGGCGACGGGAAAGCTGCAACTGGTGGACGCCGGCGCGCTGATCGAGCAGTGCCGCCGCTGCAAGTCACCGGCTGAACTGGCGCTGATGCAGCAGGCGAAGGACATGACCCTGGAGGTGCACAAGGCCGCTGCGAGCATCCTGCGCGAGGGCATCACAACCACCGAGGTGACGCGCTTCATCGAGGCCGCGCACCGCCAGGTCGGCGCACCGGGGTCGACCTTCTGCATCGTGCTCTTCGGCGAGGACAGCGCCTTCCCTCACGGTGTGCGGCAACCGCGCCCGCTGCGTGACGGCGACATGGTGCTGATCGACACCGGCTGCCAGCTCTACGGCTACAACTCGGATATCACCCGCAGCTACGTGTTCGGTACGCCCAGCGCACGCCAGCGCGATCTGTGGAACCTGGAGAAGGCTGCGCAGCAAGCCGCGTTCGACGCCGCGGTGCTGGGGGAGCCCTGCGAGCAGGTGGATGCCGCCGCCCGCCGTTGCCTGGAGACTGGCGGCCTCGGGCCGGACTATGCGCTGCCGGGATTGCCGCACCGCACGGGCCACGGAATCGGCCTGGATATCCACGAAGGTCCGTACCTGGTGCGCGGTGACAGCACGCTGCTGGAGGTTGGCATGTGCTTCAGCAACGAGCCGATGATTTGCGTGCCGGGAGAGTTCGGTATCCGCCTGGAGGACCACTTCTACATGACGGCGCAAGGTCCGCGCTGGTTCACCCGGCCGAGTCATTCGGTGGACGATCCCTTCGGCCTGGAGGCTTGAAGTCTCTGTAGGAGCGAGCTTGCTCGCGAATGGTCCAGCAGCGAGCCTGTTCGCGAGCAAGAACTGGGTGTCCCCTCGGTCCTACGAAAAGCTGTCAGGGACCTAGCTCCACCCGCGAGAAGTTGTTCGAGCCCAATGGACTCAGGGTAAAGCCACTAACGCCCGGCCGCACCACGGCGAACTGTTTCGGGTACGCCAGGGCGATCCACGGCGCCTCGCGCTGGTAGATCGCCAGCGCCTGGCGATAGAGCGCGGCGCGGGCGTCCTGATCGGTGATGGCGCGAGCCTTGCGCAGCAGTTCGTCGAACTCGGCGTTGCACCACCCGGCCTGGTTCTCGCCGCTCCTGGCAGCCGCGCAGGACAGGTTCGGCGTCAGGAAATTGTCCGGATCGCCGTTGTCGCCGGCCCAGCCCATGAATATCAGGTCGTGCTCGCCCTGTTTGGCGCGCTTGATCAGCTCGCCCCACTCGAATACGCGGATATCCGCCTGGATTCCGATCTGTCCCAGGTCGTTCTGCAGCATCTGCGCGCCGATGCCGGGGTTGGGGTTGGTCGGCCCGCCGCCGGGGCGGGTCCATATCGACAGTTTCAGGCCGGGCTTGATGCCCGCCTCCGCCAGCAGTTGCTTCGCTCGCGCCGGGTCGTGCGGCCAGACCTTGAGCTGCGGGTCGGAACCCCAGAGCGTCGGCGGGTACGGCGCCACGGCCAGCGTCGCGGCGCCTTCGCCGAACTGCGCACGCAGATAGGCGTTGCGGTCGAAGGCGAGGTTGATCGCCTGGCGCACGCGCACGTCGTCCAGCGGCTTGTGCCGAGTATTGATGCCGACGTAGGCGACCAGCAGCGAATCCAGTTCTTCGATCGTCAGCTTCGGATCCTGGCGCAATGCGGGCACGTCGGTGGGTTTGGGGTAGACGGCGATCTGGCAGTCGCCGGCCTTGACCTTCTGGATGCGCACGTTCGGATCGGGCGTGATCGCCAGCAGCAGGCGATCGATCTTCGGCTTGCCGGCCCAGTAGTCCGGATTGGCGTTGAAGCGCACCTGGGCGTCCTTCTGGTAGCGCTGGAAGACGAAGGGGCCGGTGCCGATGGGGAGGTTGTTCAACTGGTCGGCTTTCTCGGCTGCCAGCAGCAGGTCGCCGTATTCGGCGGAATAGATGGAGGCGAAGCCCATCGCCAGGTCGGCGAGGAAGGGCGCCTCTGGGTGTCTCAGGGTGAAGCGCACGTGGTGCTCGTCGAGCTTCTCCACCGCGCTGATCAGGCCGGGCAGGCCCATCGCCTCGGCGTAGGGGAAGCCGCGCGGCGCCAGCTTGTTCCACGGGTGCTTCGGGTCGAGCTGGCGCTGGAAGCTCCAGAGCACGTCGTCGGCGTCGAACGCGCGGGTCGGCGTGAAGTAGTCGGTGCTGTGGAATTTCACGCCCTGGCGCAGGGCGAAGGTGTACTGCAGGCCGTCGTCGCTGATCGTCCAGCTCTCGGCCAGCGCGGGCACCACGCGGGTACTGCCGGGGGCGAACTGGACGAGGCGCTCGAAGACCGTCTCGGCCGAGGCGTCGGCGGTGGTCGCGGCGGTGTACTGGGTGATGTCGAAGCCTTCCGGGCTGGCCTCGGTGCAGACCACCAGGGATTGGCCGAATACCGGCCCGCAACCAAGCAGGCCGAGGAAGGTCAGGCGGGCGAGAGTGCTGCGCAAGATGGCTGCCGGAGAGATGGCCGCCGGCGCCTGCCGACGGCCACTGCCCTTACTTCCCTACGCTGACGCCGTAGAACGAGTTCAGCGCGAACGGACTGATCTTGAAGTCCTGCACTGTCTTGCGCATCGGCTGGTACACGGTGGAGTGGGCGATCGGGGTGATCGGCACCTGCTCCTTGAGGATGTGCTGGGCCTGCTTGTACAGCTCGGTGCGCTTGGCCTGGTCCGGAGTACGCTTGGCATCCTTGATCAGCTTGTCGTAGGCCGGGTCGCACCATTTGGAGAAGTTGTTGCCGTCCACGGCGTCGCAGCCGTAGAGGGTGCCCAGCCAGTTGTCCGGGTCACCGTTGTCGCCGCTCCAGCCGATCAGCATGGCATCGTGCTCGCCGCCCTTGGCGCGCTTGATGTACTCGCCCCACTCGTAGGTGACGATCTTCGCCTTGATGCCGACCTTGGCCCAGTCGGACTGCAGCATCTCGGCCATCAGCTTGGCGTTGGGGTTGTAGGGGCGCTGCACCGGCATGGCCCACAGGGTGATTTCGGTGCCTTCTGCCACGCCGGCCTTCTTCAGCAGCTCCTTGGCCTTTTCCGGGTTGTAGCCGGCGTCCTTGATGGTGTCGTCGTAGGACCACTGGGTCGGCGGCATGCCGTTCACGGCCAGTTGCCCGGCGCCCTGGTAGACGGCGTCGATGATGGCCTTCTTGTTCACCGCCATGTCCAGCGCCTCGCGCACTTCAAGCTTGTCGAACGGCTTGTGCAGGACGTTGTAGGCGATGTAGCCGAGGTTGAAGCCTGGCTGCGACGGCATGTTCAGGTTCGGGTCTTTCTTCAGCGCTTCCAGGTCGGCGGGGCGCGGGAAGAGGGTGATCTGGCACTCGTTGGCCTTGAGCTTCTGCATGCGCACCGAGGCGTCGGTGTTGATGGCGAAGATCAGGTTGTCGATCTTCACCTCGCCCTTGTTCCAGTAGTCCGGGTTGGCCTTGAAGCGGATCATCGCGTCCTTCTGGTAGCGACTGAACACGAACGGGCCGGTGCCGACGGGTTTCTGGTTGATGTCGCTGGCCTTGCCCTGCTTGAGCAACTGGTCGGCATATTCGCCGGACTGGATCGAGGCGAAGCTCATGGCCAGGTTCTGGATGAACGCGGCGTCGACTTCGTTGAGGGTGAACTTGACGGTGTGATCGTCGACCTTCTCCACCTTGGCGATGTTCGCGTCCATGCCCATGTCGGTGAAGTAGGGGAATTCGGTCTGGTATGCCTTCCGGAACGGATGGTTCTTGTCGAGCATGCGGTTGAAGGTGAACAGCACGTCGTCGGCGTTGAACTCGCGGGTCGGCTTGAAGTAGTCGGTGGTGTGGAATTTCACGCCGGAACGCAGGTGGAAGGTGTAGGTCTTGCCGTCATCGGATACGTCCCACTTTTCCGCCAGGCCCGGGATGACCTGGGTGCCGCCGTGCTCGAACTGGGTGAGGCGGTTGAAGACCGTCTCGGCCGAGGCATCGAAATCGGTGCCGGTGGTGTACTGGCCGGGGTCGAAGCCCGCGGGGCTGCCTTCGGAGCAGTAGACCAGGTTGTTGGCGGCGTGAGCGAGGGGGGCGCTGGCGATCAGCCCAGCGGCAATCATGGAGCGGATGACGGCGTTCTTACGCATACGGACCTCTGTTTATTCTGGTTGTCATCGAGGGGCAGCCTCGTGAGCTGCGTTGCGTGAAGCTATGCACGGCACATGCCGGGCGCAAGCGGCTGACGGGGGTCAGTGTAGAAGTTGTGACGCGAGTGCAAGGGAATGTCGCAATTTCGACAATGGGAACCGTGCGGTCGAGCGGCGGCGCCCGGTCCCCGGAAGCGCCGCGCTGGAAGAGGTCGCAGCCGTTACGGCATCTGCACCTCGATCGTGCCATCGGCGCTGACGGTGACCTGGCTGGTGCCGGCTTCGATTTCCTGCGCCGGGGCCGAGTCCATGGAGGCGAACTTGGCCGACGCCATGCGCATCACCGGCATCGGGCGCGGCGCACCGGAGGTGTTCAGGTTCAGGCTGACCAGCTTGTAGCCCTTGCCGCCGAGTGCGTCGGTGAGCACCTGGGCGCGAGCCTTGAAGGCATCCACCGCGCCTTTCATCATCGCGTCCTCGTTCTTGGCGCGGGTGGCGTCGGCGATGCTGAAGTCCATGCTGCCCATCTTCAGCTTGCCCAGCAGGTCGGCGGTCAGCTGGGAGAGCGCTGCGAAGTCGGTGCTTTCCAGGCGGATTTCCGCGCGCTCGCGCCAGGCAGTGATCTTCTGGCCCTTGTCGTCATACACGGGGTAGCTGTTGCGGCTGCCGAGGCTGACGGTCACGCCCTTTACCTTGCGTGCCTGTTCCAGTGCGGCGTTCAGCGTGGTGGTGGTCTCCGCGGCCAGCTTCGCCGGATCCGCAGCCTGGCCTTCGCTGAACAGGGTCACGTGCATCAGGTCGTGGGCGACTTCCTGGCTGACCTCGGCGCGCAGCGAAACCTGGTTGTAGCGAGGTTCGTCTGCCATGGCTCCCAGGCTGGTGGCGCACAGGGCGATGGCGGCGGCGATGGCGGTGAAGGGTTTCTTCAGTACAGACATGGATGACTCCTTGCTCCAGAAAATGTCCGGGCCACAGCTTAGTAGAGGCAGTGGCGAGGACTGTCAGACCCTTTGACGGGCATTGGTTCGCAATCGGGTTAAGCGCGGATGTCACCAATTGTTTCGGTCTGGAGCGGCCGTCCTGGGGCGCGCTGGAGTATGCTGTGGCGCTATGCCGCATAAAGGGGAGGGGGCTCTTGGCTATACTCGCGCAAATTCCGGAATTCACCATGCGCCCACCGGTTTTCCAGCTGTCCGCCAGTCGTCAGAACCTTCTGCATCTGACGCTTATCCGTATTCTCGTGCTTGCCGCCCAGGCAGGCTCCGTCGGCCTTGCCTATAAAGCCCAGCTGATCCAGCTGCCCTGGCTTGCGCTTGGCGTGACCATTGGCGTCTCCCTCGTGCTCTGCCTGGGTACTGCGCTGCGCCTGCGCGGCCCGTGGCCGGTGACCGAACTCGAGTACGCCGTCCAGCTGGCCTGCGACCTGGTCATCCACAGTGTGCTGCTCTATTACTCGGGCGGCTCGAGCAACCCCTTCGTCTCCTATTACCTGGTGCCGCTGACCATCGCTGCGGCGACCCTGCCGTGGCTCTACACCATCGCCCTGGCCGGCCTCGCGCTGGCCAGCTACACGGTGCTGCTGGTGTGGTTCCACCCGCTGGAGATGGCCGCGGGACAGCGGGACAACTTGCTGATCTACGGGATGTGGCTGAGCTTCGCGCTGGCCGCCGCGCTGATCACCTTCTTCGTCGCCCGCATGTCCGAGGCGCTGCGCCGGCAGGAGCAATTGCAGGCGCAACGTCGCGAGGAAGGCATGCGCGACCAGCAACTGCTGGCCGTCGCTACCCAGGCTGCCGGCGCAGCCCACGAGTTGGGCACGCCGCTGGCGACCATGAGCGTACTGCTCAAGGAGTTGCGCCAGACCAATGCAGACCAGCCGATGTTGCAGGAAGATCTCGCCCTGCTGCAGGAGCAGGTCAAGCTCTGCAAGACCACCCTGCAGCACCTGGTGCGCGCCGCCGAGGCGGATCGTCGCCAGGCTGTGGAAGAGCAGGGTGCCAACGAGTGGGTCGAGTCGGTGTTGCGTCGCTGGCACCTGATGCGCCCCGAGGCGAGCTATCGCTACCAGACGCTGGGCAAGGGCAAGGCGCCGCGGATGACTCCGCCAACCGACCTGAGCCAGGCGCTGCTGAATTTGCTGAATAACGCGACGGACGCCTGTCCGGACGATCTGGACATCCGCCTGGACTGGGATGCCGGTGAAATCTGCCTGAGCATCCGCGACCAGGGCCCGGGCGTGCCGCTGGCCATTGCCGAACAGCTCGGCAAGCCGTTCTTCACCACCAAGGGCAAGGGGTTCGGCCTGGGGTTATTCCTCAGCCAGGCCAGCGTGACCCGCGCGGGTGGAACGGTGAAGTTGTATAACCATGAAGATGGCGGCACTCTGACCGAGTTGCGTCTGCCCAGAAGCTATGGCGTGGCCTGATCGCCGCGCCCGCGAGGAAGTACCATGAGCGAAGAGATCCTGTTC
>CBIGPF010000049.1:0-33893 GCA_966191535.1 uncultured Pseudomonas sp.
CATCGACCACAGGGTGAGGATGGCGGCAACAATCAGGAGTGAGTAGCCGACCAGAACCCAGAAGGTCATCAGCGGCGGATTGGCCAGGAGAATGACCAGCGCCAGCATCTGTGCCGCAGTCTTCCACTTGCCCAGGCTGGAAACGGCCACGTGTGCCCTCGCCCCGATTTCCGCCATCCATTCGCGCAGCGCCGAAACCACGATCTCGCGGCCGATGATGATCGCGGCAGGCAGCGTCAGCCACAGGTTCGCGTGCTCTTCCACCAGCAGCACGAGCGCTGTGGCAACCATCAGCTTGTCCGCCACCGGATCAAGGAAGGCGCCAAACGGCGTGCTCTGCCCAAGGCGACGCGCCAGATAGCCATCCAGCCAATCGGTGGCGGCAGCCAGGGCGAACACCGCACTGGCTGCCAAATGGCTGGCCGGGAACGGAAGATAGAACAGCAGGATGAAGATCGGAATGAGCAGAACGCGGAGCAGTGTGAGCAGGTTCGGGATATTCATCGGGTCGGAAGGTCTGCAAGTTGAGCCGGCATTCTACTCGCTGTGCAGAGCAGCATAAATCTGCTCTGCCAGCTTTTTACTGATACCGGGGGCTTTGGCAATTTCATCGATACTGGCCCTGCCCAATTCCTGCAACCCGCCGAAATGTTTGAGCAGATCGCGGCGACGCTTGGGGCCTACACCTGCCACGTCTTCGAGGGTCGAGGTGCGGCGGGCTTTTCCGCGACGCGCGCGGTGGCCGGTAATGGCGAAGCGGTGTGCCTCATCGCGGATCTGCTGGATCAGGTGCAGCGCGGGCGAGTCGGCGGGCAAAGTGAATTCGTGTTCGGCGTCATTGAGGTACAGCGTCTCCAGGCCTGGTTTGCGGGTGACGCCCTTGGCGACGCCAAGCAGTGTCAGGCCGACCACAGCAAGTTCCTGGAGCACTTCCTGAGCCATGGCCAACTGCCCCTTGCCGCCGTCCACCAGGAGAATATCGGGCATCTTGCCCTCACCCTCTTTCAGGCGACTGAAGCGACGAGTGAGCGCCTGGTGCATGGCAGCGTAATCATCGCCACCAGTGATGCCTTCGATATTGAAGCGGCGGTAGTCCGACTTCAGCGCACCTTCCGGACCAAACACCACGCAGGAAGCTACCGTCGCCTCGCCGCTGGAGTGGCTGATGTCGAAGCATTCGAGACGCTGGGGCGGCTCTGGCAAGTCCAGTGCCTCGCCCAATGCATCGAAGCGCGCCGCCATGTGCTGGCGATTCGCAAGGCGGGCCGCCAGTGCCTGCTCAGCGTTGGTCACGGCCAACTGCTGCCAGCGCGCGCGGGTGCCGCGAACACGGGGTGTGATTTCCAGCAGACGGCCACGGGATTCTTCAATGGCCGAGGCCAGGACCGGGAAGTCCTCATGCACGGCATTGACGATCAACTCGTTCGGCAGATCGCGCTCGTGGTGGCTGAGGTAGTACTGCCCGAGGAAGGCCAGCAGGACATCGCCCACCTCCTCCTCGATCGCCACTTGCGGGAAGAAATTCTTGCTGCCCAGTACCCGCCCGCCGCGCACGCTGATGAGGTGCACGCAGGCCCCGCCGGGAGTAACGATGGCAGCCACCACATCGACGTTTCCGGTCCCGAACTCCATGCTCTGCTGGTCCTGAACGCGGCGCAGGATCTGCACCTGGTCGCGCAGCTCGGCGGCCTTCTCGAAGTCCAGGCGCATCGCCGCCTGCTCCATACTGGTGGACAACTCCTCGGCCAGCACATTGCTGCGCCCCTCGAGGAACATGATCGAGTGGCGCACGTCTTCAGCGTACTCCTCCACGCTCACCAGCCCGACGCAGGGCGCCTTGCAGCGTTTGATCTGGTACTGCAGGCACGGACGTGTGCGGTTGCGGTAGTAGCTGTCCTCGCACTGGCGCACGAAGAAAGCTTTCTGCAGCAACGCGAGGCTTTCACGAATGGCGCCGGCGCTCGGATATGGGCCGAAATAACGCCCCTTGGCCTTCTTGGCACCACGATGGATCGTCAGGCGCGGGTACTGGTCTTCGCTCGACAGAAAGACGTAGGGATACGACTTATCGTCGCGCAGCAGGATGTTGTAGGGCGGCCGCCATTCCTTGATCAGCGTCTGCTCGAGTAGCAGCGCCTCGGTCTCGTTGGCCGTAATCGTGGTCTCGACCTGGGCGATCTTCGCCACCAGGGCAGCCGTCTTCGGCGCCAGGCCGGACTTTCGGAAGTAACTGGAGAGGCGCTTCTTGAGGTCCTTCGCCTTGCCGACGTACAGCAGCTTGGCCTCAGCATCGAACATGCGATAAACGCCCGGCCGACCGCTGCAGGTGGCCAGGAAGGCCGCCGAATCGAACTGTTGCGTCATGATCAGTTGCTGGCGTCGACCATGCCGTGCCGGACAGCCAGCAGCGCCAGTTCGACGTCACTGGTGATCGAGAGTTTCTCGAAGATGCGGTAGCGGTAGGTATTCACAGTCTTGGGCGAAAGACACAGTTTGTCCGAGATGCTCTGCACCTTGTGGCAGTTGGCAATCATCAGCGCGATCTGAATTTCACGCTCGGACAGGGTGTCGAACGGCGACGCGTTGCGTTCCGGCTCGAAGGATTTCAGCGCGAGGTTCTGGGCAATCTGCGGACTGATGTAGCGCTGGCCGGCGAACACCTGGCGAATCGCCTGGACCATCTCATCCAGCGCCGCGCCCTTGGTGAGATAACCCGCCGCTCCAGCCTGCATCAGGCGAGTCGGGAACGGGTCTTCTTCGCAGACCGTCACCACCACGACACGTACGTCGGGCTGGCTGCGCAGCAGCTTGCGGGTAGCCTCGAGGCCACCGATACCAGGCATTTTCACGTCCATCAGCACGACGTCGGGTTTGAGCTCGCGCGCCAGCTGCAGCCCACGCTCGCCGGAGTCGGCCTGCCCAACGACCTGCAGGCCGTCGATATCAGCCAGCATGCGGGTAATTCCGGTGCGCACCAGATCGTGATCATCGACCACCAGCACCTTAATCACGCAGCACCCCTTGAACAGAATGGAATGACGAGCCCCGAAAAAGAGCCCAGAACAATTGCCGAACCTTAACAGAAAGTGGCTCTACGACCTAGCTTGGAAGCCGTTCGCCAAAATGCAAGCGCCAGAGAAGCGCAGAGCGGCTGGGTTGGAATGCTGACAGATGACCCGGGATGCGTCTAGGACGCCCGTACCGACAACGCCCACGCCTGAAAAAGAAAATCGAACTGACAGAAAAGAAAGAGACGGGCCGTCCGGAAAAGCAAAGCGATCAGTCTCCGCCTCCGCCACCGGAATCGCAGCCACCTCCCGCATCACTGTCACCGCCCGTGCAATCATCGACATAATCACCGCCTCGATTAACGAGACTGTCATCAGTCGAACTGTAGAGGCCTGCAAATCCGTGGTCGGAGTTGTCCTTCTGATCTGCACTATGGGCTCGGCGCAGCTTGCGCAAGACCAGCCATGCAAAGCCGGCAACCAGCACACCCCCACCAAGGACCAATGTTCCCACCATAATCGACCTCCTTGTCGATTGACCTCAGGCTTCGACGGCGTCCAATAGGGCCCACGGCTTGTAGCCAGCAGTGCGCGCCGCTTTCTCGGCCTCCAGGATGGCCTCGGTGCGACTCAGCGAGCGCGAGCGGTGCTCGAAGCGAAATGCCGGCCCACTCTCACCGCGCACACTGAGAACGATCAGGTAACCCCGCATGGGATTGCTGACTTCCCGAGTGGTTTTCACTTTTTTCGGAGCAACGCCCAGCGCTTCGCGCATCTGCCGCTCGAGATCTTCGACTTGGTTCATTCAGGATTTTCCGGAGAGTGGTGCTTGAAGTTTAACTGAGCGGATCAACGTCCTACAGAATCATCGATCGGCATGACGGACTTTTCTGATACCGCTCAACATGCGCATGCAAGCGCAAAGACTGCGGCACGCAGACGACGGGACATACAATAGAAACTCATTAGCAGAAACGCGAAAGCCCCGCAGTGCGGGGCTTTCAACGTTGTAATAGTGGCGGAAGCGTAGAGATTCGAACTCTAGGACAGTTGCCCGTCGACGGTTTTCAAGACCGTTGCCTTAAACCACTCGGCCACGCTTCCACATGAGCGGGCGGCAATATTACCGGATCGCAACACACTGTCAAACTCTGATGATTCAGTGCCCTTTTCCCTCTGTTATGATGGATGGCACTACGGTCATGGATCCGTATCCCGCTTAACAGGAGTGTCTCGACATGCAAGAACGGCAATATCTCGACTCCACAGCCGTGGAGCAGAAAGAGGTCAGCGGCGTCCTGCGCAATACCTACGGCCTGCTGGCACTGACCCTCGCCTTCAGTGGCGTGGTCGCCTACGCCTCGCAGCAGCTGCGCCTGCCCTACCTCGGGCCGATCGTTACCCTGCTGGGCTTCTACGGCCTGTTCTTCCTCACCGTGAAGCTGCGCAACAGCGGCTGGGGCCTGATCAGCACCTTCGCCCTCACTGGCTTCATGGGCTACACCCTTGGCCCCATCCTTAACATGTACCTGGGCATGGCCAACGGCGCGAGCGTTATTTCCTCGGCCTTCTTCATGACTGCCCTGGTGTTCTTCGGCCTGTCCGCCTACGTGCTGACCACCCGCAAGGACATGAGCTTCCTGTCCGGCTTCATCACCGCAGGCTTCTTCGTGCTGCTGGGCGCCGTGCTGGTCTCGATGTTCTTCCAGATCAGCGGCCTGCAACTGGCCATCAGCGCCGGCTTCGTGCTGTTCTCGTCGGCGATGATTCTGTTCCAGACCAGCGCGATCATCCATGGTGGCGAGCGTAACTACATCATGGCCACCATCAGCCTGTACGTATCGATCTACAACCTGTTCATCAGCCTTCTGCAGATCTTCGGCATCATGGGCAGCGACGACTGATCCCCGCGCCACCCAGGAAAAAGCCCGTTTCGACGGGCTTTTTTCATTTCTGGCAGGGCAAAAAAACCTCGTTGCCGTATCATTCGGCGATACATCGTTGCAGTCAGCCCACGCATGAAATTCGTCATCGCCCTCTTCTCTCCGCCGCACTCCCCAGCAGCCCGACGCGCGCTGTGCTTCGCCGAAGCTGCGCTGGCCGGCGGCCACGAAATTACCCGCCTGTTCTTCTATCAGGACGGCGTACACAGCGCCTCGGCGAACACAGTCACCAGCCAGGATGAGCGTGATGTCGCCGCCGCCTGGACGAGCTTCGTCACCGATCACCACCTGGACGGTGTCGTCTGCATCGCCGCCGCGCTGCGTCGGGGCGTACTAAACGCAGAAGAAGCCAACCGCTACTCCCGACCCGCCGCAAATCTGCTGGCACCCTGGGAGCTCTCCGGGCTTGGCCAATTGCACGAAGCGGCACAGCTGGCGGACCGCCTGGTCTGCTTCGGAGGCACCTGATGGCCAAGTCCCTGCTGATCATCAGCCGCCAGGCGCCCTGGGCCGGCCCCGCCGCCCGCGAGGCACTGGACATTGCCTTGGCCGGAGGCGCCTTCGACCTGCCGATCTCCATGCTCTTCCTCGATGACGGCGTGTTTCAGCTCGCTCCCGGCCAGCGCGCTGCCAGCGTCGAACAGAAAGACCTGCAGGCCAACCTGCAAGCCCTCCCGCTGTTCGGCGTGGAGTCGCTCTATGCCAGCGCGCAGAGTCTCGCCGAGCGGGGCCTGGATGCCGCCAGCCTGGCGATGCCAGTACAGGCCCTGGACACAGAGGCCCTGCGCGACCTGCTGCAAACCCACGACCAGGTGATCACGATCTGATGGCAACTCTCCACCTGCTCTCGCACTCCCCGTTCAATGACGGCCGATTCGACAGCTGCCTGCTTCTGCTGGGCGCGGACGACTGCATCCTGCTGACCGGCGATGCCACCTACGCGCTGCGCCCCGGCAGCAAACCTGCACAGGCGCTGCAGGCGCTACCCGCCGGCAATGCACTGTTCGCCTTGCAGGAAGACCTGCAGGCACGCGGCCTGGACGACGCACAGTCCCGTGTCGTTGCCGTGGACTACCCCGGTTTCGTCGAACTCTGCACTCGCTTCGACAAGGTGAATGCCTGGCTATGAGCACCCTACTCGTCAATGGCCAAGCCCTGCCGTTGGACAAGGACGGCTACCTCGTCGACCTCCACGACTGGAGCGATGCCGCCGCCGAAGCCCTGGCGCACAACGAGGGCCTCCACCTGACGCCCGAGCACTGGGAAATCCTCCTGCTGTTGCGCGAATTCTACGGCGAATTCCAGCTCTCGCCGGCCAACCGCCCGCTGATCAAGTACGTGGCCCAGAAACTGGGCGCGGAAAAGGGCAGCAGCCTGCACCTCAACCTCCTGTTCAAGGGAACACCGGCAAAGCTTGCCGCCAAGCTTGCCGGCCTGCCGAAGCCGACCAATTGCCTATGACCGCGTCCCCGCTCGTCCTGCAGACACCTGCCGAACACCCCTTCGCCCAGTTCGTCCGCATCCTTGGCAAAGGCAAGCGCGGCGCGCGCGGCCTGACTCGCGAGGAAGCCCGCGAAGCCCTCGGCATGATCCTCGACAACAAGGTCGAGGAAGCGCAGCTGGGTGCCTTCCTGATGTTGCTGCGGCACAAGGAAGAAAGCGCCGAGGAACTCGCCGGCTTTACCGAGGCCGTACGCTCCCGCCTGCAGGCACCGAAGATCGCCGTGGACCTCGACTGGCCCAGCTACGCCGGCAAGAAGCGTCACCTGCCCTGGTACCTGCTGGCCGCCAAGTGCCTGGGTGGCAGCGGCACCCGCATCCTCTTGCATGGCGGCGGCGCGCATACGGCTGGCCGTGTCTACAGCGAACAGCTGCTCGAGCAGCTAGGTCTGCCACTATGTCGCGACTGGAGCTCGGTCAGCCAGGCACTGGACGCCAAAGGTATCGCCTTCGCCCCGCTGGTCGATTGGATGCCGCGCCTGCAGCACATGATCGACCTGCGCAATACCCTGGGTCTGCGCTCCCCCATGCACTCGGCCGTGCGCCTGCTCAACCCGCTAAGCGCTACCTGCGTACTGCAGAGCATTTTCCACCCCGGCTACCAGGAGGTGCACCGCGAGGGCAGCCGCCTGCTCGGTGATTACGCCATCGTCATCAAGGGTGAAGGCGGCGAGATCGAGATGAACCCCGACGCCACCTCGCACCTCTATGGTTGCCGCAACGGCGAGGCCTGGGACGAAGAGTGGCCGGCGCTGTCGCCGCTGCGCCACGTGAAGCCGGAAGCGCTCGACCCGACGCATCTGGCCGCCTTCTGGCGCGGCGAAGCCGAAGACGCCTACGGCGAACTGGCCGTCCGCGCGACCATGGCGCTTGCCCTGCGCGCCATGGGACTGTCGCGCGACGAAGCCTTCGCGGAAGCCGATAGGCGCTGGGCTTCGCGAAATAAATCGATTTAGTCGATACTTGGAATCCTGTTTTTGCGCTAAACAATCGAGCCATAGCCGATAGACTGGTCCCATCTCCCCCGTGTTCTGGAGCAATGAGATGGGACAGTTGATCGATGGCCGCTGGCATGACCAGTGGTATGACACCAGCAAGGACGGCCGCTTCCAGCGCGAGAACGCGCAGCGCCGCAACTGGGTTACCGCCGACGGCCAACCCGGCCCCACCGGCGAAGGCGGCTTCCGCGCCGAAGCCGGCCGCTATCACCTCTATGTATCCCTGGCCTGCCCCTGGGCCCACCGCACGCTGATCTACCGCCAGCTCAAGGGCCTGGAATCGCTGATCGACGTCTCGGTGGTCAGCTGGCTGATGCTGGAAAACGGCTGGACCTTCGACAAAGCCCTCGGCTCCACGGGCGACAAGCTCGACGGCCTGACCTTCCTCCATCAGCGCTACACCAAGGACGACGCGAACTACACCGGCCGCGTGACCGTGCCGGTGCTGTGGGACAAACACGAGCAACGCATCGTCAGCAACGAATCGGCGGAGATCATCCGCATGTTCAACAGCGCCTTCGACGGCATCACCGGCAACCCGCTGGACCTCTACCCGGAGCCGCTGCGCGCGCAGATCGACGAACTGAATGAGCGCATCTACCCGGCAGTGAACAACGGCGTGTACCGCGCCGGTTTCGCGACGACGCAAGACGCCTACGAAGAGGCCTTCAAGACCCTGTTCAACGAACTGGATTGGCTGGAAGAGCGCCTGAGCAAGCAGCGCTACCTGGCCGGTGAATACCTGACCGAAGCCGACGTGCGGCTGTTCACCACACTGATCCGCTTCGACGCGGTCTACCACGGCCACTTCAAGTGCAACCTACGGCGCCTGGCGGACTACCCGAATCTGTCCGGCTGGCTGCGCGAGCTGTATCAACTGGAGGGCGTTGCCGGAACCGTGGATTTCCAGCACATCAAGAACCACTACTACGCCAGCCACCGCACCATCAACCCGACCGGCGTCGTGCCGCTCGGCCCCCTGCAGGACTTCACCGGACCGCACGGACGGGGCCACCTGCCGGGCAAAGGAGTCGCGCGCAAGGGCTGACTAGCAGCACTGCACCTGTAGGAGCGGGCCACGCCGCGATTCACGGACAAGGTCCGCGCCTGCAGGAGTACCGAGTCAGATCGGTTTGTCGATACCGTCGTAGACCTTCTGCAGCACGTCCAGGCGTTCCTGGTAGCGCTGCTTGACGCAGGCCTTGTTGGCGCCGCAGGCGCGGCGCTGCTCCAGCCAGGCGAGCTGGGAGTCACCCAGGTTTCCGCGCATGCCCATGGCGAACAGGCCGCGCAGCAGGCGGTAGGTGGTCGCCACCTGCACATCCATCTCGGAAAGCTGGCGATCCGCGCAGATGGCCTTCTCGTCCGCCTGCTTGGCCTTCTTGCAGTCGAAGCTGGCCGCATGGGCTGGCAAGGCGATGCAACCCAGCGCACACGCAGCGCCCAGGATCGCAACGCGCGGGGATATCACTGCCGGCCCTCGAACCAAGCCAGCTTCTCACGCAGCTGCACCACTTCCCCGACAATCACCAGAGTCGGTGCATGCACTTCATGCTCGGCCACCAGCTCCGGCAGGTTTGCCAGGGTGCCAGTGAACACGCGCTGGTGCACTGTGGTGCCCTGCTGGATGAGCGCCGCCGGCGTATCGGCGGAACGACCGTGACGCACCAGTTGCTCGCAAATGACCGGCAAGCCAACCAGGCCCATGTAGAACACTAGGGTCTGCCCGGGGGCGACCAGATCGTTCCACGGCAGGTCGGTGCTGCCGTCTTTCAGGTGGCCCGTCACGAAGCGCACGGACTGCGCGTAGTCACGATGAGTCAGCGGAATACCGGCATAGGCAGCACAACCGCTGGCCGCCGTAATGCCCGGCACAACCTGGAATGGGATGCCATTGGCTGCCAGTTCGTCGATTTCCTCGCCACCACGTCCGAAGATGAACGGGTCGCCGCCCTTCAGGCGCAGCACGCGCTTGCCCTGCTGGGCCAGCTCGACCAGCTTGCGATTGATCTCGTCCTGCGGCACGGCGTGGTCCGCACGGCGCTTGCCGACGTAGAGTCGGTCTGCGTCACGGCGACACAACTCGAGGATGGCCGGCGCAACGAGGCGGTCGTAGAGCACCACGTCGGCCTGCTGCATCAGGCGCAGGGCGCGGAACGTCAGCAGGTCGGGATCGCCCGGACCGGCGCCAACCAGATAGACCTCACCGCGAGACTCCGCCTGCGGCGATTCCAGCTTGTCCGCCAGCAGGCGCTCGGCTTCGCTTGGCTGGCCGGCGATCATGCGCTCGGCGACAGGGCCCTGGAACACCTCCTCCCAGAACTTGCGGCGTTGCTGCAGGTCCGGCAGGCGCTGCTTCACGCGCTCGCGGAAACGGCTGGCGAGACCGGCCAGCTGGCCGTAGGTCGCGGGAATCCAGGTTTCCAGCTTGGCGCGCAGCAGGCGTGCCAGTACCGGCGCATCGCCGCCACTGGAAACCGCCACCACCAGCGGCGAACGATCGACGATCGCCGGGAAGATCACACTGCACAGGGCCGGCGCATCGACCACGTTGACCGGCACGCCACGCTCATTGGCATCGCGGGAAACCTGCGCATTGAGCGGTTCGTCGTCCGTGGCGGCGATGACCAGCACGCAGTCCTGAAGATCGCCGTGGGCGTAAGGACGCAAGAGCAACTCGCCCGCGCCCTCCTCGACCAGCTCGCGCAGCTCGGAATGCACGTCAGGAGCCACGACACGCAACAGCGCGCCGGCGTCACTCAGCAGGCGCGCCTTGCGCAGTGCGACATCACCGCCGCCGACCAATAGCGCGCGACGTCCGCGCAGGATGTGGAACAGCGGCAGGAAGTCCATCTCA
This sequence comes from uncultured Pseudomonas sp., assembly GCA_966191535.1. GTDB lineage: Bacteria > Pseudomonadota > Gammaproteobacteria > Pseudomonadales > Pseudomonadaceae > Pseudomonas. The sequence continues at coordinate 10,307 of CBIGPF010000049.1, forward strand.
GCCGATTACCTCGATGCCCGCCATGTACGGCTTGAGCACGTCCGGTACGCGGATCGAACCGTCGGCCTGCTGGTAGTTTTCCAGCACGGCGACCAGGGTGCGGCCTACGGCCAGGCCCGAACCGTTGAGGGTGTGGACCAGCTCCGGCTTGCCGGTTTCCGGGTTGCGGTATCGCGCCTGCATACGGCGAGCCTGGAAGTCGCCGCAGTTGGAGCAGGAGGAAATCTCGCGGTACTTGTCCTGGCTCGGCACCCAGACTTCCAGGTCGTAGGTCTTGGCAGCGCCGAAGCCCATGTCGCCAGTGCACAGTGCCAGGGCGCGGTATGGCAGCTCCAGCGCCTGAAGGACCTTCTCGGCGTTGCCGACCAGGCTTTCCAGGGCTTCCCAGGACTTCGAAGGCTCAACAATCTGCACCATCTCAACCTTGTCGAACTGGTGCTGACGGATCATGCCACGGGTATCACGACCCGACGCACCGGCCTCGCTGCGGAAGCAGGGCGTGTGGGCGACGAACTTCAGCGGCAGTTCCTTCGCATCGAGGATCTGGCCGGCAACAATGTTGGTCAGCGAGACTTCGGCGGTCGGGATCAGGTACAGGTCCGCTTCATCTTCACGCTGGATCTTGAACAGGTCTTCCTCGAACTTCGGCAACTGGCCGGTGCCCTGGAGCGCCGGAGCCTGCACCAGATACGGGGTGTAGGCCTCTTCGTAGCCGTGCTCGCGGGTATGCAGGTCGATCATGAACTGCGCCAGGGCGCGGTGCAGACGGGCAATCGGACCGCGCATCAGGGCGAAACGGGCGCCGGACAGGCGGGCGGCGGTTTCGAAATCCAGCCAGCCGTGCTGCTCGCCCAGGGCGACGTGGTCCTTGATCTCGAAGTCGAAGGTGCGCGGGGTGCCCCAGCGGCGGACTTCGACGTTGCCTTCTTCGTCCGCGCCGACCGGTACGGACTCGTGGGGCAGGTTCGGGATATTCAGCAGCAGGCTGTCCAGCTCGGCCTGGATGGCGTCCAACTCGCGCTTGCCGGATTCCAGCTCCTCGGCCATGCGGTTGACCTCGGCCTTCAGCGGCGCGACGTCTTCACCATTCTTCATGGCCTGGCCGATGGCCTTGGAGCGCGAGTTGCGCTCGGCCTGCAGGGTCTCGGTGCGGGTCTGCACGGATTTACGCTGGCTCTCCAGCGCTTCGATGCGCGCCACGTCCAGGATGAAGCCACGGGTGGCCAGGCGTTCGGCCACTTCCTGCGGCTGGGTACGAACCAGTTTGGAATCGAGCATGGTGTCTTCTCGTGTCTAGTGTCAGGCGGCGCTCGCTGGCGCCACTTCAGGATTTTCTGCGACGGCGGGAACTGGCCTTGTCGAGGCTGGCCAGATGGCGCAGCTTTTCGCCGATCTTCAGTTCGAGCCCGCGCGGCACGGGTTGGTAATACTGGCGCGGCTCCATGGACTCGGGGAAGTAGTCTTCTCCGGCCGCATAGGCATCCGGCTCATCATGGGCATAGCGGTACTCGTCGCCATAGCCCAGGTTCTTCATCAGCTTGGTCGGTGCGTTGCGCAGATGCAGCGGCACTTCCAGCGAACCGCTCTCCGACACGTCACGACGCGCCGTGTTGTAGGCGTTGTAGACGGCATTGCTCTTCGGCGCACAGGCCAGGTACACGATAGCCTGCGCAATCGCCAACTCACCTTCGGGACTGCCAAGGCGCTCCTGCACATCCCAGGCGTGCAGGCACAGGGTCAGGGCACGCGGATCGGCATTGCCGATATCCTCGCTGGCCATGCGCACCACGCGCCGGGCGATGTACAGCGGATCGCAACCGCCGTCGAGCATGCGCGAATACCAGTACAGCGCACCATCGGGACTGGAACCCCGCACCGACTTGTGCAACGCGCTGATCTGGTCGTAGAAGGCCTCGCCGCCCTTGTCGAAGCGCCGGCGTGAATCGCCCAGCAGGTTCTGCAGCAGCTCAGCACTGATCTCGCCGTTATCCTCGGCGAGGTCGGAGGCGTTCTCCAGCAGGTTGAGCAGGCGCCGGCCATCGCCGTCGGCCGCAGCCATGAGGATGGCGAAGCTGTCGTCAGGCAGGCTCAGGTTGCGCTTGCCCAGGCCCTTTTCTTCGCTCAGCGCACGCTTGACCAGCCGCCGCAGGGCCGCTTCGTCCAGGCTTTTCAGCACGTAGACACGGGCGCGGGAGAGCAGCGCGTTGTTCAGCTCGAAGGACGGGTTCTCGGTAGTTGCACCGATGAAGATCAGCGTGCCGTCTTCCACATAGGGCAGAAAGGCATCCTGCTGGCTTTTGTTGAAGCGATGTACTTCGTCGACGAAGAGGATGGTGCGGCGCCCGTACTGTGCAGCGTGCTGCTTGGCCACTTCCACCGACTGGCGAATTTCCTTGACGCCCGAGAGCACCGCCGAGATGGTCTCGAAATGCGCATCGGTAACCTGGGCCAGCAGCTTCGCCAGGGTCGTCTTGCCGACTCCGGGAGGCCCCCAGAAAATCATCGAGTGCAGCGCACCCTGCTCCAGCGCTTCACGCAGCGGCTTGCCGCGGGCGAGCAGGTGCTCCTGGCCGACGTACTCGTCCAGGCTGGTCGCGCGCAGGCGCGCGGCCAGGGGCTGGGAAACGGGGGCGGAGCGGAACAGATCCAAGGTCTTACCTATTACTTAAAGCTGGCGCGGGGCGCCGATCATTCCTGGATGACGTCGACGCCCTTGGGCACTTCGAAGACGAACTGCTTGGGATCCATCGCCTCGTTCATCTTCACGTCGAAGAACAGGATATTGGTGCGCTGGCCGACGCTGTCGATCAGCTGCATGTCATTCACCACGCCACTACGGAAGGAAATCCGCAGGCTGTCGAACAGGGTGTCCTTGGACTTCGGCTTGAGGGTGAAGTCGACCACGTTGCCACCGTCCTTGGCAGTAATGTCGAAGCTCTGGCCAATCTTCGACACGTCGCCGGAGAGCAGCAGCGCCGGGGTCTGGGTCAGGCGCTGGTCAAGCTTCTGGATGGTCACCTGCTCCAGGTCCGGGTCGTACAGCCAGATCTTCTCGCCGTTGGAAATCAGCAACTGCTCGTTCGGCGCATCGGTATGCCAGCGGAACAGGCCGGGGCGCTTGAGGCCCAGGGTACCAGCGGTTTCCTGCAGGCGGGTGCCGCTGCCATCCAGGGTCAGCTGGGAGAAGCGCGCGGTCATTGTCTGGGCCTTGGTGAGCATCCCGCTCAGGCGCTGCGCAGCAGCCTCGTCGGCATGGGCCTGGACACCGGCAACAGCCAGCGCAGCAACGAACAACAGGCGGATCAGACGCATCGAAACCCTCGAAGTCGATTCAATCACGGATCGGGGCCGGCGCGATGACTTCGCGCGAGCCATTGGTATTCATCGGAGTGACCACACCGGCCATCTCCATCGCCTCGATCATCCGCGCGGCGCGGTTGTAACCGATCTTCAGCTTGCGCTGCACGGCGGAGATCGAAGCGCGGCGACTTTCGGTCACGAAGCGCACGGCCTCGTCGTAGAGCGGATCATCTTCACTGCCCTCGCTGCCTTCGCCGCCACCGCCACCTTCGAACGAACCGCCACCGCCCTCTTCGGCGCCAGCGAGGATGTCCTCGATGTAGTTCGGTGCACCGCGCAGCTTCCACGCCTCGACGACACGGTGCACTTCGTCATCGGAAACGAAGGCACCATGGACGCGGATCGGCAGGCCGGTACCCGGCGGCAGATAGAGCATGTCACCGTGACCCAGCAACTGCTCGGCGCCGCCCTGGTCAAGGATGGTTCGCGAGTCGATCTTGCTGGACACCTGGAAAGCAATACGGGTCGGGATGTTCGCCTTGATCAGGCCGGTGATCACGTCGACGGACGGACGCTGGGTCGCCAGGATCAGGTGGATGCCCGCGGCACGCGCCTTCTGGGCGATACGGGCGATCAGCTCTTCGACCTTCTTGCCGACGATCATCATCATGTCGGCGAATTCGTCCACCACCACCACGATGGTCGGCAGGGTCTGCAGCAGCGGCGCTTCGTCCTCCATGCTCTCGCGGCGGTACAACGGGTCGGTCAGCGGTGCACCGGCCTCCTCCGCGTCCTTCACCTTGCGGTTGAAGCCGGCCAGGTTGCGCACGCCCATGGCCGCCATCAGCTTGTAGCGGCGCTCCATCTCGGCGACGCTCCAGCGCAGCGCGTTGGCAGCCTCCTTCATGTCGGTGACCACCGGACAGAGCAGGTGCGGAATGCCTTCGTAGATCGACAGTTCCAGCATTTTCGGGTCGATCATGATCAGCCGCGCCTCTTCAGGCGTGGACTTGAACAGGATCGACAGCAGCATGGCGTTCACGCCCACCGACTTACCGGAACCGGTGGTGCCTGCCACCAGCAGGTGCGGCATCTTCGCCAGGTCGGTAATGACCGGGTTGCCGCCAATATCGTGGCCAAGAGCCAGCGGCACGGTGGATTTGTGCTCGTCGTATTCCGGCGTCATCAGCACTTCGGAGAAGCGCACCATCTGCCGGTCCTCGTTGGGGATCTCGATACCAACGGTGGTCTTGCCCGGGATGACTTCCACCACTCGCACGCTGATCACGGCCAGCGAGCGCGCCAAGTCCTTGGCCAGGTTGGAAATGCGGCTGACCTTTACGCCGGCGGCCGGCTGGATCTCGAAACGGGTGATCACCGGGCCCGGGTGCACGGACTCGACGATGACTTCGACGCCGAATTCCTTGAGCTTGATCTCCAGCAGGCGCGACATGGCCTCCAAGGACTCTGGCGAGTAGCTCTGCTTCTTTTCCGAGGCCGGATCGAGGATCGACAGCGGCGGCAGCGTGCCTTCCACGGCGGTATCGACGAACAGCGGCGCCTGCTTCTCTTTCAGCACGCGCTTGCTCGGCTCGGCCGGTTTGGCAGGGGGCGGCGGGACGTCGATCTTCGGCGCCACGCGCTTTTCGCGCTCCTGCACGCTCTTGACCAGCGCTTCCTCGCGCTCGATCAGGCGCTCCTTGACCTTTGCCTGCTCGCGACGGTCAGCAACGATAGGCGCGGCGACTTCGGCCACGCGCTCGTCGACTTCACGCAACTGGGCGACGAGCTGCTTGTGCTCGCTGCGGGCGCTCCACCAGCGGTTGGTGGCATTGTGAATCAGCTCGAAGAGATCGAGCGTGATCTTTCCGGTGACGTCCATCACCTTGAACCAGGAGAGGTCGGCGAAGACCGTCATGCCGAACAGGAACAGCGCCAGGAACAGCAGCGTGCTGCCCTGGACGTTCAGGGCATTGATGCCCAATTGACCCAGACTCTCACCCAGGGCGCCGCCAGCCGTGGCCGGCATGTGCGCGCCACTGGTGTGGAAATGGATATACGCCAGCGCGGAGCCGGACAGGACGAGGAACACCAGGCCGATCAGACGCCAGGAGAACAGCCAGCCACTCCACTCCCAGGGCATGTGGCGCTTGCGGAAGACCTGGTAGGTCTTCACTGCCAGCAGCAACGGGAACAGGTAGGCGAAATACCCCAGCACCATGAACAGGATATCGGCGCTGAGCGCCCCAAGGCGGCCAGCCGCGTTCTGCACCTGCTCGACGTGGCTGGAATGGCTCCAGCCCGGATCGGAGGAATCGTAGGTGAGCAGCGCCATCCACAGGTAAAGGCAGAGCGCGCCGAGCGCGATCAGAGCCCCTTCCTTCAGGCGGTAGTGCAGTTGCTGGCGCCAGGCGGCGGCATGGCTTGCTGTGGTGTCCTTCAAAACGCTTCTATTCCTGCGCTATACGCGCGTCCGAGAGTCGTTGGACCGCGAAACGGGCCTATTGTACGGCTTTGGCCGGCCGATGCCAGCGAACCCGGGCGTGTCCGACTGCGCTTTTGCCGGCTTTCCGGGGTTCGGTGTAGCATAGCCCAACACCGCTTTGCGGCTGCTCAATTGGAGCATGCATTCTCTTACGTGACAAAGGCTTATGGAGTCTTTTTATGAGTGAAGTCAAGCATTCGCGCCTGATCATCCTGGGCTCCGGCCCCGCGGGTTACACCGCGGCCGTGTACGCCGCGCGCGCCAACCTCAAGCCTGTTGTCATCACCGGCATCCAGCCCGGCGGCCAGCTGACCACCACCACCGAGGTCGACAACTGGCCCGGCGACGTCGAGGGCCTGACCGGTCCCGCCCTGATGCAGCGCATGGAGCAGCACGCCAAGCGTTTCGATACAGAGATCGTCTACGACCACATCCACACCGCCGAGTTGCAGCAGAAGCCCTTCACCCTCAGGGGCGACAGCGGCACCTATACCTGCGACGCACTGATCATCGCCACCGGCGCCTCGGCCCAATACCTGGGTATGTCCTCGGAAGAGGCCTTCATGGGCAAGGGTGTTTCCGCCTGCGCCACCTGTGACGGTTTCTTCTACCGCAACCAGGTCGTCTGCGTGGTCGGCGGCGGCAACACCGCCGTGGAAGAGGCGTTGTACCTGTCCAATATCGCCAAGGAAGTCCACCTGATCCACCGCCGCGACAAGCTGCGCTCGGAGAAGATCCTGCAGGACAAGCTGTTCGAGAAGGCCAAGAACGGCAACGTGCGCCTGCACTGGAACACCACCCTGGACGAAGTCCTGGGCGACAACATGGGCGTGATCGGCGTTCGCCTGAAGGATGTCGACAGCGGCGAAACCTGCCAGCTGGACCTCGCCGGCGTATTCATCGCCATCGGCCACAAGCCCAACACCGACCTGTTCAAGGGCCAGCTGGAGATGCATGACGGCTACCTGAAGATCAAGGGCGGCGCCGAAGGCAATGCGACCCTGACCAGCATCGATGGTGTGTTCGCCGCAGGCGACGTGGCCGACCACGTCTACCGCCAGGCGATCACCTCGGCCGGTGCCGGCTGCATGGCCGCACTGGACGCTGAAAAGTTCCTCGACGATAACTGATCGGCGCAAGGGGAGGCTCGCCCTCCCCTCCTCCCTATGCTCAAGTGGCTTTCTCGCGGCAATTTCGACTTCCCACCCCTCGACAAGGCTCTGCATGAGCCCAACGGCTTGCTGGCGGCCGGCGGAGACCTCAACCCGCAGCGCCTGATCCAGGCCTACCGCCATGGCTGCTTCCCCTGGTACCAGGATGGCCAGCCGATCCTCTGGTGGTCGCCTGACCCTCGCACCGTGCTGTTTCCTGAAGAGCTGCATGTCTCCCGCAGCCTTGCCAAGTTCATTCGCCAGGAGCAGTACCAGATCACTATCGACCAGGCCTTCGAACAGGTCATCCATGGCTGCGCCGGCCCGCGCGACTACGCCGACGGCACCTGGATCACCACACCGATGCAGGACGCCTATTGCCAGCTGCACCGCCTGGGCGTCGCCCACTCGGCAGAAGCCTGGCATGGCAATGAGCTGGTCGGCGGACTTTACGGATTGGCCATCGGTCGCCTGTTCTTCGGCGAGTCCATGTTCAGCCGCGCGGACAATGCCTCCAAGGTCGCCTTCGTCGCCCTCGTGCAACGCCTCAAGACTGCCGGTTTCGTGCTGATCGACTGCCAGATGCCGACCCAGCACCTGCACAGCTTCGGCGCACGAGCCATTTCTCGCCGCGAATTCGCCAGCTACCTGCGCCGTCATCTCGACGAAACACCGTTACAGGACTGGACTTCGCAGGCGGACCCGCTCAGCCTGTCTTAAACTTGCCTGAGGGACCTCGCAGGGGTTGAAGATGACCGAGCTCGCCCGCCTGAAGTTTTACGCCACACAACCGCATCCATGCAGCTATCTGCCCGAGGAGCAGGCCACCACCCTGTTCCTCGACCCCAGCCAGCCCATGGACGCTCAGTTGTACGCCTCGCTCTCAGAGGTTGGATTCCGGCGCAGCGGCGAGCACCTTTACCGGCCACACTGCCAGCATTGCACGGCGTGTATCCCGGCACGCATTCCGGCCACCGGCTTCCAGCCGAACCGCCAGCAGAAGCGCATCATCAAGCGCAACGCTGACCTGGAAGTGATCCGCAAGCGCCCCGCCTTCACCGAGGAGTACTACGCCCTCTACATGCGCTACATCGAGCAGCGCCATGCCGATGGAGACATGTACCCACCCAGCCGCGATCAGTTCGCCACCTTCCTGGTGCGCGACCTGCCATTCAGCTGTTTTTTCGAATTCCGCCTCCACGGCCGACTGCTCGCCGTCGCCGTCACCGACGTCCTGCCCAACGGCCTCTCCGCCGTCTATACCTTCTACGACCCGGACGAGGAGCGCCGCAGCCTCGGGCGATTCGCCATCCTCTGGCAGGTCGCCGAAACCGAGCGCCTCAACCTGCACGCCGTCTATCTGGGCTACTGGATCAAGAATTGCCGAAAGATGAACTACAAGACCCAGTACCGTCCGATCGAGCTTTTCGTGAACCAGCGCTGGGTGGCGCTGAACTGAAGCGAAAACACCCATTGGCGTTGTGGGGCGATTTCAGGCACAATGTGTGCCTTTTTTAATGCCCTGAAACTTCAGGCAACCATAGATACCGAGGGTTCTACTGCATGTCGAAAGAAGACAGCTTCGAAATGGAAGGCACTGTCGTCGACACCCTGCCCAACACCATGTTCCGCGTGGAGTTGGAGAACGGGCACGTCGTTACCGCGCACATCTCCGGGAAGATGCGCAAGAATTACATCCGCATCCTGACCGGCGACAAAGTTCGCGTTGAACTGACGCCCTACGACCTGTCCAAGGGTCGCATCACCTACCGCGCTCGCTAACAGACGGTAGGTGCCGGCAAAGACCGGCACACAGAAAAACAAAAACGCCCGGCATTGCCGGGCGTTTTCGCTTGAGCCTGATTTATGAGCGTCAGGCCGGGTCTGCGGCGATCACTTCGAACTCGAAGGCCAGTTCGCCATCCTTCAGGTCCACATGGGCCACACCGCCGTGCTCGGCCAGCTCGCCGAACAGGATCTCCTCGGCCAGCGGCCGCTTGATCTTGTCCTGGATGAGCCGCGCCATCGGGCGTGCACCCATCTGCGGGTCGTAGCCCTTATCCGCCAACCAGCCACGCGCCGAATCGCTGACCTCGATCTGCACGTGCTTGTCCTCAAGCTGCGCCTGCAGCTCGGTGAGGAACTTGTCGACGATGCTCTTGATGGTCTCGTGACTCAGACGACCGAACTGGATGATGGTGTCCAGGCGATTGCGGAACTCCGGCGTGAAGCTCTTCTTGATCACTTCCATGGCATCAGTCGAGTGGTCCTGCTGCGTAAAGCCGATGGAGGCCCGCGCTGCAGTTTCCGCGCCTGCGTTGGTAGTCATGATCAGGATGACGTTGCGGAAGTCCGCCTTGCGCCCGTTGTTGTCGGTCAGGGTGCCGTGATCCATCACCTGCAGCAGCAGGTTGAAGACTTCCGGATGCGCCTTTTCGATCTCATCGAGCAACAGCACGCAATGCGGCGTCTTGGTGATCGCCTCGGTGAGCAGACCACCCTGATCGAAACCGACATAGCCCGGAGGCGCGCCGATCAGGCGAGACACGGTATGCCGCTCCATGTACTCGGACATGTCGAAACGCACCAGCTCCACACCCAGCGCCTTGGCCAGCTGGCGGGCGACCTCGGTCTTGCCCACCCCGGTCGGCCCGGAGAACAGGAACGAGCCGACAGGCTTATCCGGCGACTTGAGGCCAGCCCGTGACAGCTTGATGGCAGTGGACAGCGATTCGATGGCGGCCGCCTGGCCGAAAACGGTCAGCTTCAGGTCACGCTCGAGGTTACGCAGCAGCTCTTTATCGGAGCTGGACACATGCTTGGGCGGAATCCGCGCGATCTTCGCGACGATGTCCTCGACCTGCGGCACTTCGATGCGCTTCACGCGCTTCTCTTCCGGCTGCAGACGCTGGTACGCACCAGCCTCGTCGATCACATCGATGGCCTTGTCCGGCATGTGCCGGTCATTGATGTAGCGGGCAGCCAGCTCGGCGGCGGCGCGCAGCGCTTCATCGCTGTACTCGATGTGGTGGTGCTGTTCGAAGCGCGGCTTCAGGCCTTTCAGGATACCGAAGGTATCCTCGACGGATGGCTCGGTGACGTCGACTTTCTGGAAGCGACGAGCCAGCGCGCGATCCTTCTCGAAGATGCCACGGAACTCCTGGAAGGTAGTGGACCCGATGCAACGGATCTCCCCAGAGGACAGCAACGGCTTGAGCAGATTGGACGCATCCATCACCCCGCCCGATGCCGCACCGGCACCGATGATGGTGTGGATTTCGTCGATGAACAGCACGGCGTGCGGACGCTTGCGCAGCTCGTTGAGCAACGCCTTGAAGCGCTTCTCGAAGTCACCACGGTACTTGGTACCCGCCAGCAGCGCACCCAGGTCCAGGGAGTAGACGACGCTATCGGACAGCAGGTCCGGCACCTGGCCATCAACGATGCGCTTGGCCAGTCCTTCGGCGATGGCAGTCTTGCCAACGCCCGCCTCGCCCACCAGCAGTGGGTTATTCTTGCGGCGACGAGCCAGGATCTGCGCGACGCGCTCGACTTCCGACTCACGACCGACCAGCGGATCGATACGACCCTGGCGCGCGAGATCGTTCAGGTTGCTGGCATAGGCATCCAGCGGATGACTGGACGTGGAAGACTCGCCACCCTCCTCATCCTGCATCTCCTGCTCGCTGTCCTGATGCTCGGCATGGCCCGGCACCTTGGAGATGCCATGGGCGATGTAGTTGACCACGTCGATCCGCGCAACGCTCTGCTGCTTGAGCAGGAACACCGCCTGGCTTTCCTGTTCGCTGAAGATGGCGACCAGCACGTTGGCGCCGGTGACTTCGCGCTTGCCGGAACTCTGTACGTGGAATACGGCACGCTGCAGGACACGCTGGAAGCCCAGGGTCGGCTGGGTCTCGCGATCCTCATCGTGCTGGGGGATCAGCGGTGTAGTGGAATCGATGAACTCCTGCAGGTCTCGCCGCAGCTTGTCCAGATTCGCACCGCACGCCTTCAGAACCGTCGCGGCAGCCTCATTATCAAGAAGCGCCAACAGCAAGTGCTCAACGGTCATGAACTCATGCCGCTTCGCCCGCGCCTCCTTGAAGGCGAGATTGAGGGTGACTTCGAGCTCTCGATTCAACATGACTTCACCTCGCTCCCAAACATCCGCATCAACCTTCTATCTCAATTTCGCACAACAGTGGATGTTGGCTCTCCCTCGCATATTGATTGACCTGCATGGCTTTGGTTTCCGCGACATCGCGGGTAAAGGTCCCGCAGTGCGCCTTGCCCTGGGTATGCACAGTCAACATGACCTTGGTTGCCTGCTCGCGGTTCATGTTGAAGTACAGCTCGAGCACCTCGACCACGAAATCCATCGGGGTGTAATCATCGTTGAACATGATGACCCGATACATGGACGGCGCCTTCAGGGCAGGCTTGGCTTCTTCAACCGCCAGCCCCGTGCCGTCATCTTCCGATGGATCCGGGCGGTCCTGATTGAATGTTAGTCGAATCTGGCTACTTGCATGCATGCTGGAATAAAAGCTTTGCGAGTGGGTGAATGAGTGGGCCGGCCGGAGTTTGAATCGCCTCTCAGGCCCAGACGACGCCGCCTTGACTAACGGCAAAAGGGTGTTACAACCAAAGGATACCCCCCGGAGGGTATCAGGAGTTCCGGACGCCAGTCTTCAGAAAAAGGCATAGCGGAATAGTAGTGGATGATACTCCAGCGATGGAGTCCTTTGCAGAGGGATATCAGCATGCTTAGCGGTAAGGTCAAGTGGTTCAACAACGCCAAGGGCTACGGTTTCATCCTGGCTGATGGCCGAGATGAGGACCTGTTTGCTCATTACTCGGCAATCCAGATGGATGGCTACAAGACACTCAAGGCCGGCCAACCCGTCAGTTTCGAGATCCTGCAAGGTCCGAAGGGGTTGCACGCGGTGAACATCCAGCCCGTCAACGCCAATGCATCCACCCCATCCGCGCAGACTGCTCCGAGCAGCGAGGTAGAGAACCTCACGGCGGAAGCCTGATTCGTCAAGGATCAGACGAAACGAAAAAGGCCGGCAGCTAGCCGGCCTTTTTCATGGGCGAAGAATCACCCGGTTACATCTTGGCGATAATCGCGTCGCCGAACTCGGAGCACGACAGCAGCTTGGCGCCGTCCATCAGTCGCTCGAAGTCATAGGTCACGGTCTTGGCGGCGATGGCGCCGTTCACACCGTCGATGATCAGGTCGGCAGCTTCCGGCCAGCCCATGTGGCGCAGCATCATCTCGGCAGAGAGGATCACCGAGCCCGGATTGACCTTGTCCAGTCCCGCATACTTGGGCGCAGTACCATGGGTCGCCTCGAACATGGCCACCGAGTCGGACAGGTTGGCGCCCGGCGCGATACCAATGCCGCCCACTTCCGCCGCCAAGGCATCGGAGAGGTAGTCGCCGTTCAGGTTGAGGGTGGCGATGACGTCGTATTCGGCGGGACGCAGCAGGATCTGCTGCAGCATGGCGTCGGCGATCACATCCTTCACCACGATATTCTTGCCGGTAGCCGGGTTCTTGAACTGCATCCACGGGCCGCCATCGAGCAACTGGGCGCCGAACTCGTCGCGGGCCACTTCATAGCCCCAGTCCTTGAACGCACCCTCCGTGAATTTCATGATGTTGCCCTTGTGGACGATGGTGACCGAGCTGCGGTCATTGTCCACGGCGTACTGCAGGGCCTTGCGCACCAGGCGCTTGGTGCCTTCCTGGGAAACCGGCTTGATGCCGATGCCGCAGTCGTTGGTGAAGCGGATCTTCTTGACGCCCATTTCCTCGGTGAGGAACTTGATGATCTTCTGCGCTTCGGGAGAGCCGGCTTTCCACTCGACGCCGGCATAGATGTCTTCGGAGTTCTCGCGGAAGATCACCATATCCACGTCGCCGGGCTTCTTCACCGGGCTCGGGACGCCTTCGAACCAGCGCACCGGGCGCAGGCAGACATAAAGGTCGAGCTGCTGGCGCAATGCCACGTTCAGGGAACGGATGCCCCCACCCACCGGCGTGGTCAGCGGGCCCTTGATGGACACGACGTAATCACGAACGGCATCCAGGGTTTCCTGGGGCAGCCAGGTGTCCTGGTCATAGACCTGAGTGGCTTTCTCGCCGGCGTAGACTTCCATCCATGCGATCTTGCGGTCGCCCTTGTAGGCTTTCTCGACGGCAGCGTCGACGACCTTGATCATGACCGGGCTGATATCGACACCAATGCCATCGCCTTCGATGAAGGGAATGATCGGGTTCTTCGGTACATTCAAGGACATGTCGGCGTTGACGGTGATTTTGTCACCGGCCGGCACCTGGATCTTTTGGTATCCCATGCTGAACTCCGCTTTTTGGTTGAAACCTTCTTGCAGCCACTGAGGGTAGCTCACAAGTCGGTAATCGAACTACATCATTCCTTAGTCTAAAAAAGGGACACGCTTCACCCTGCCTTTAGGGTGGTATACTGGCCGGCATGACTTAATAGTCATCGAGGTCCGAGCAGTCTGGGACCAGACTCTCTCCTCGCAGCGGCGCACATCCTCACCAGGATCCCGCCGTACAACGCTCTACTGGCGCCCCAATATCCCCGCGGCAAATCTCGAAGGTCGGTCAACCACTTCGCTGACCGCAAGCGTGTACCAACGCGATTCGAGACTCTGTGCGCGCCCAGCAAAGAAGAGAGTTAGAACGAGATGTCCATCCGCTCGAAGATCACCTACACCTTCACCGACGAAGCACCCGCCCTTGCCACCTATTCGCTTCTTCCCATCGTAAAAGCCTTTGCCGCTTCCGCCGGCATCGACGTCGAGACCCGCGACATCTCTCTTTCGGGCCGTATCCTGGCCTCCTTCGCTGACACGCTCGGCGACAAGGCGATCGAAGACGATCTGGCCTACCTGGCCGTACTGGCCACCGACGCCAAAGCCAACATCATCAAGCTGCCGAACATTTCCGCTTCGGTACCGCAGCTCAAGGGCGCCATCGCCGAGCTGCAGAAGCTGGGCTACGCCGTTCCGGACTTCCCGGAAGACCCGCAGACCGACGAAGAAAAAGACACCCGCGCCCGCTACGCCAAGGTCCTGGGCAGCGCCGTGAACCCCGTCCTGCGTGAAGGCAACTCCGACCGCCGCGCTCCGGCCGCCGTGAAAGCGTACGCCCGCAAGCACCCGCACAGCATGGGCAAGTGGAGCATGGCTTCGCGCTCCCACGCCGACTATATGCGTGGCGGCGACTTCTTCTCCAGCGAACAGTCGGTCACCATTCCGAAGGCCGGTGAAGTTCGCATCGAGTTCGTCGGCAAGGACGGCAAGGTCGAGACCAAGAAGACCCTGAAGATGCAGGACGGCGAAGTCCTCGACAGCATGTTCATGAGCTGCAGCAAGCTGCGCGCCTTCTTCGAGAAGACCCTGCAGGACTGCAAGGAAACCGGCGTCATGTGGTCCCTGCACGTCAAGGCCACCATGATGAAAATCTCCCACCCGATCGTCTTCGGCCACGCCGTCACCGTCTACTACAAGGACGTGTTCGAGAAGTACGGCCAGCTGTTCGAAGAGCTGGGCGTGAACCCGAACAACGGCATCTCCAGCGTCTATGACAAGATCAAGTCGCTGCCGGCCTCGCAGCAGGAAGAAATCCTGCACGACATCCACGAGGTGTACAGCCACCGCCCGGAAATGGCGATGGTCGACTCGGTCAAGGGCATCACCAACCTGCACATCCCCAGCGACGTGATCGTCGACGCCTCCATGCCGGCCATGATCCGCAACTCGGGTCAGATGTGGGGCAAGGACGGCAAGCAGAAAGACACCAAAGCGGTAATGCCGGAAAGCACCTACGCCCGCATCTACCAGGAAATGATCAACTTCTGCAAAACCAACGGCGCGTTCGACCCGACCACCATGGGCAGCGTACCGAACGTCGGCCTGATGGCGCAGAAGGCCGAGGAATACGGTTCCCACGACAAGACCTTCGAACTGGAAGCTGACGGCGTGATGCGCGTTGTCGATGCCGACGGCAAGGTCCTGATGCAGCACGAAGTGCAGGCCGGCGACATCTGGCGCGCCTGCCAGACCAAGGACGCCCCGATCCGCGACTGGGTCAAGCTGGCCGTTACCCGTGCCCGCGCCTCCAACACCCCAGCCATCTTCTGGCTGGACCCGGAACGCGCCCACGACAACGAGCTGCGCAAGAAGGTCGAGCTGTACCTGAAAGACCACGACCTAACCGGCCTGGACATCAGCGTCAAAGGCTACAACGAAGCCATCCGCACCAGCATGGAACGTCAACTGCGCGGCCTGGACACCATCTCGGTGACCGGCAACGTACTGCGCGACTATCTGACCGACCTGTTCCCGATCATGGAGCTGGGCACCTCGGCCAAGATGCTGTCCATCGTTCCGCTGATGGCGGGCGGCGGCATGTACGAAACCGGCGCCGGCGGCTCGGCTCCGAAACACGTACAGCAACTGGTGGAAGAGAACTACCTGCGTTGGGATTCCCTGGGCGAGTTCCTGGCCCTGGCGGTCTCCTTCGAGGAAGAAGGCATCAAGACCGACAACGCCAAGGCCAAGGTACTGGGCAAGACCCTGGACATCGCCACCGGCAAACTGCTCGACAACAACAAGTCGCCGTCGCGCAAGATCGGTGAGATCGACAACCGCGGCAGCCACTTCTACCTGGCCATGTACTGGGCCCAGGCCCTGGCGGAGCAGAACGACGACGCCGAGCTGAAAGCTCACTTCGCCGGCCTGGCCAAGACCCTGACCGAGAAGGAAGCAGCCATCGTCGCCGAACTCAACGGCGTACAGGGCAAGCCGGCGGAAATCGGCGGTTACTACCGCTCCGACGCGGAGCTGACCAGCAAGGTCATGCGCCCGAGCGCGACCTTCAACGCCGCGATCGACGCACTGGCATAAGCCACTTCGTGTGACACCAGAACCCCCGGGCCTTCCCGGGGGTTCTGCTTTCTGCGCCCTGCCACGTTAAACTCGCGCCTTTCGTCCCAACGAGATCACAACCATGCGCTGGCTAGCACACGTTACCGTCGCCACCATTGTCGAAGACCAGGGCCGCTTCCTGCTGGTGGAAGAAATGTCTGTTGACAATAAGCAGGTCTTCAACCAGCCCGCCGGCCACCTGGAAGCCAACGAAACCCTGCTCGAGGCCGCCGTGCGCGAAACCCTCGAAGAAACTGGCTGGGACGTGGAGCTGACGGGCGTCACCGGCATCTACCTGTACACCGCGCCGAGCAACGGTGTGACCTACCAGCGCGTCTGCTTCGCCGCCCGCCCCCTGCGCCATCACCCCGAGCGCGCACTGGACAACGGCATCCTCGGCGCCCGCTGGATGACCCGCGACGAGCTGGCCGGCCAGCCCGAGCGCTGGCGCAGCCACCTGGTGCTGCGCTGCATCGACGACTACCTGGCAGGTGAGCGCTTCCCGCTCGCCCTGATCCGCAACTGAGCCGGGTTGCAGCCGGCAGCCGAGCCTCTGCCGCTCGGCTCTGGTAGAATCCCCGCCTTTACCTGCACCTGTGATGCGCCGCCATGTCTGATTCCTCTCCTTCTTCGCTGAAAAGCCCCCAGAACACCCGCGTCATCGTCGGCATGTCCGGCGGCGTGGACTCTTCCGTCTCCGCCCTCCTCCTCAAGGAGCAGGGTTACCAGGTGGAAGGCCTGTTCATGAAGAACTGGGAAGAGGACGACGGCACCGAGTACTGCACGGCAATGACCGACCTGGCCGATGCCCAGGCCGTTTGCGACCGCATCGGCGTCAAGCTGCACACCGCCAACTTCGCCGCGGAATACTGGGACAACGTCTTCGAGCACTTCCTCGAGGAGTACAAGGCCGGCCGCACGCCGAACCCTGACATCCTCTGCAATCGCGAGATCAAGTTCAAAGCGTTCCTCGACTACGCCATCGCTCTGGGCGCGGACCTGATAGCCACCGGTCATTACGTGCGCCGCCGCGATATCGACGACCACAGCGAACTGCTCAAGGGCCTGGACCCGAACAAGGACCAGAGCTACTTCCTCCACGCCGTGGGCGGCGAGCAGATCGGCAAGACCCTGTTCCCGGTCGGCGAACTGGAAAAGCCCGAAGTCCGCGCCATCGCCGAGAAATACGGCCTGGCCACCGCGAAGAAGAAGGACTCCACCGGCATCTGCTTCATCGGCGAACGTCGCTTCAGCGACTTCCTCAAGCAGTACCTGCCGGCCCAGCCGGGCGACATTGAAACCACCGACGGCACCGTCATCGGCAAGCACGTCGGCCTGATGTACCACACCATCGGCCAGCGCCAGGGCCTGGGCATCGGCGGCCTGAAGAATGCCGACGACAGCCCCTGGTACGTACTGGAGAAGGACCTGGTTCGCAACGTCCTGGTCGTCGGCCAGGGCAACGACCACCCATGGCTGTTCTCCCGCGCCCTGCACGCATCGCACATCTATTGGGTCAACCCCATCGACCTGGACCAGCCCAAGGCCCTGCGCGCCAAGGTGCGCTACCGCCAGGCCGACCAGCACTGCGTACTGGAGCGCACCGAGAACGGCTACCGCGCCGTCTTCGACGAGCCGCAGCGTGCCGTGACTCCAGGCCAGTCCGTCGTCTTCTATGACGGCGAGATCTGCCTCGGTGGTGGCGTCATCGAATCCGCTGAACCCGCGTTCGCTAAGGACCGTACATGAGCGATCTGCACGACCAGATCATCGCCCTTTCCGGCGTCTTCGAAGCCGCCGCCCTGGTAGACCGCCTCGCCCGCACCGGGCAGATCCCCGAGGCGCCGCTGGGCTGCATGCTCGGCAGCCTGCTGGTGCGCGACCCGAAAACCACCCTCGACGTCTACGGTGGCGACACCGCCAACCTGCGCGAGGGCTTCCGCGCCCTGGTCAGCGCCCTCGAGCGCGACCCCAACAGCCTGCAGCGCGAACCGCTGCGCTACGCCCTGGCGCTGATCGGCCTGGAACGCCAGTTGAACAAGCGTCCCGACATGCTCGACATCATGGGCACTCGCCTGGACCAGATCCAGCAGCAAGTCCAGCACTTCGGGCTGGTCCACGAGAACGTCATCGCCTCCTGTGCCGGCCTCTACCAGGACACCCTGAGCACCTTCCGCCAGCGCATCCAGGTGCACGGCGACATGCGCCACCTGCAGATCAACGCCAACGCCGCGCGCATCCGCGCCCTGCTGCTGGCCGGCATTCGCTCCGCGCGCCTGTGGCGACAGCTCGGCGGCAACCGCTGGCAGATGCTGTTCGGCCGGCGGAAGATGCTCAACGAGTTGCGCCCTCTGCTGCGCGGCTGAAGCATGCCCTTCCGGTCGCCGCAAGGGCGACCGGTTCGCGCCATTCGTGTATGATGTGCGCCCTTTTCGTTGACCGACAGCTACGAGAACGCCCCATGCAGCTTTCCTCCCTTACCGCGGTATCCCCCGTTGACGGCCGTTACGGCAGCAAGACCAGCGCCCTGCGTCCGATTTTCAGCGAATACGGCCTGATCCGTTTCCGCGTCCTGGTGGAGGTTCGCTGGTTGCAGCGTCTCGCCGCCCACGCCGGCATCCCTGAGGTCGCGCCCTTCTCCGTCGAAGCCAACGCCCTGCTGAACCAGCTGGCCGACGACTTCCAGCTGGAGCACGCCCAGCGCATCAAGGATATCGAGCGCACCACCAACCACGACGTGAAAGCCGTGGAGTACCTGCTCAAGGAACAAGCCGCCAAGCTGCCGGAGCTGGCCAAGGTCAGCGAGTTCATCCACTTCGCCTGCACCTCCGAGGACATCAACAACCTGTCCCACGCCCTGATGCTGCGCGAAGGCCGTGACACCGTGCTGCTGCCGCTGATGCGCCAGATCGCCGACTCCATCCGCGAGCTCGCGGTGAAGTTCGCCGACGTGCCGATGCTCTCGCGCACCCACGGCCAGCCGGCCTCCCCGACCACCCTGGGCAAGGAACTGGCCAACGTTGTCTACCGCCTGGAGCGCCAGATCAAGCAAGTCGCTTCGGTCGAGCTGCTCGGCAAGATCAACGGCGCCGTGGGCAACTACAACGCCCACCTGTCCGCCTACCCGCAAGTGGACTGGGAAGCCAACGCCCGCGAGTTCATCGAAGGCGACCTCGGCCTGAGCTGGAACCCGTATACCACCCAGATCGAGCCGCACGACTACATCGCCGAGCTGTTTGACGCCGTCGCGCGCTTCAACACCATCCTCATCGATTTCGACCGCGACATCTGGGGTTACATCTCCCTGGGCTACTTCAAGCAGAAGACCGTCGCTGGCGAGATCGGCTCCTCGACCATGCCGCACAAGGTCAACCCGATCGACTTCGAGAACTCCGAAGGCAACCTGGGTATCGCCAACGCCCTGCTCCAGCACCTGGCCAGCAAACTGCCGATCTCCCGCTGGCAGCGCGACCTGACCGACTCCACTGTGCTGCGCAATCTGGGCGTGGGCTTCGCTCACAGCGTCATCGCCTACGAAGCCAGCCTGAAAGGCATCGGCAAACTGGAGCTGAACGCCGCGCGCATCGCCGACGACCTGGACGCCTGCTGGGAAGTCCTGGCCGAGCCGGTACAGACCGTCATGCGCCGCTACGGCATCGAGAACCCCTACGAGAAGCTCAAGGAGCTGACCCGCGGCAAAGGCATCAGCGCCGATGCCCTGCAGGTGTTCATCGAAGGCCTCGACATGCCGGCGGAAGCCAAGGCCGAGCTGAAGAAACTGACCCCCGCGAACTACATCGGTAACGCTGCCGCCCAGGCCAAGCGCATCTGAGATTCGCCCTGACTTTGCACGCCCGGCTGTGCCGGGCGTTTTTGTTTCAAGGACTTAACCATGAATCCTGCTATTCCTCTTCAGCTTTTGGGCGGCATCAGTGCCGAAGAATTCCTCCGCGATTACTGGCAGAAAAAGCCCCTGCTGGTACGCCAGGCCATCCCCGACTTCAAAAGCCCGCTGGACCCTGACGAACTGGCCGGCCTCGCCCTCGAAGAGATGATCGAGTCGCGCATCGTCCTCGAGCACGGCGACAGCCCGTGGGAGTTGCGCCGCGGCCCCTTCCAGGAAGACACCTTCAGCCAGATGCCCGAGCGCGACTGGACCCTGCTGGTGCAGGCCGTCGACCAGTTCATCCCGGAAGTCGCCGAACTGCTGGAACACTTCAAGTTCCTGCCCAGCTGGCGCATCGACGACGTGATGATCAGCTACGCAGCGCCAGGCGGCGGCGTCGGCCCGCACTTCGATAACTACGACGTATTCCTGCTGCAGGGCCACGGCCACCGCCGCTGGAAAGTCGGCCAGACCTGCGACGCCAACAGCCCGATGCTGCCGCACGCCGACCTGCGCATCCTCGCCGAATTCGAAGAGAGCGCCGACTGGGTGCTGGAACCCGGCGACATGCTCTACCTGCCGCCGCGCGTGGCCCACTACGGCATCGCCGAAGACGACTGCATGACCTATTCGGTCGGCTTCCGAGCGCCCAGCGCCGCCGAAGTGCTGACCCACTTCACCGACTTCCTCGCGCAGTTCCTCTCCGACGAAGAGCGCTACAGCGACGCCGGCATGGCCGCGATGAAAGGCGACTTCGACCAGCACCAGATCCAGCGCGACGCCCTCGATCGCCTGAAGAACCTGCTGCAGGAGCACATGAGCGACGAACGCCTGCTGCTCACCTGGTTCGGCCAGTTCATGACCGAGCCGCGCTACCCGGAACTGGTCGCTGGCGAGGAGATCGAGGAAGACGACCTGACCGCCGCCATCGAAGACGGCGAAGTACTGATCCGCAACCCCAGCGCCCGCATGGCGTGGAGTGAAGTGGATGTCGGTCTGCTGCTGTTCGCCAGCGGTCAGACCGTGGTTCTGCCGGAAAAACTGCGCGACCTGCTCAAGCTGGTGTGCTCGGCAGAGTCGCTGCACGAAGGGAATCTCGGCCAATGGCTGGCCGACGACGATGGGCGTAAGCTCATCGGAGAACTGATCAAACAGGGCAGTCTGGAGTTTGCCGATGAGTAGCAAGATCAGGGTTCGCGTCGCGGACTGGCAGAAGGATAATGCCGATCTGCGGCGCATTCGCGAGGCGGTATTCATCGCCGAGCAATCGGTCCCGCCAGAGCTCGAATGGGACGCCGAGGATGTCGAAGCCGTGCACTTCCTGGCTTTCGAAGGTGACTACGCTATCGGCACCGCCCGCCTCCTGCCGGACGGGCACATCGGCCGGGTATCGGTCCTCAAGGACTGGCGGGGCCTGAAAGTCGGCGATCTGCTGATGCGCGCCGCCATCGAGCAGGCAGAGAGCCAGGGGCTGAAACGCCAACTGCTGACGGCCCAGGTCTACGCCATTCCGTTCTACGAGCGGCTAGGCTTCCAGGTAGCCAGCGGCGAGTTTCTCGACGCCGGCCTCCCCCACGTGGACATGGTGCGCGAAAGCGCCTGAGCAACGACTCGAAGGAGCGACATGGAAAACGCCCCGGACCCAGACGATCTCCCGGTAGAACTGCCGGATATCGAGTTTCAGTCACCGGGGCGTTTTGCCGTCCACAACCCGCCCAGCGAAGCCCTGCCGCCCGAAACCCTGGAGCCAGCCCCCTTCCGTCTCGGCGAGGGCGACCAGCTGCACCGTTTCAGCAAGCCGGACGACGCCCGCGCCCATGCGCTGGCGCTGATCCAGCAGGCACGCCGCACGCTCTACCTCTACTCCCCCGACCTGGAGCCCTGGCTGTATCACCACAGCAGCATCCAGGAGGCCTGCACCCAGTTGCTGCTGGGTAATCCGCGCAATCGCCTGATGATCCTGGTGCGCGACAGCACCCGGGCCGTGAAGGAAGGCCATCGACTGCTCAATCTCAGCCGCCGCCTGTCCAGCTATTGCCAGATCCGCCGGATCAATCCCGATTACCCGAGTGAAGAACACGCCTTCCTGCTCGCCGACAATTGCGGCCTGCTGTTGCGCCCCGAGCCGGACGAGTACGCCGGCTACGCGCACTACAACAACGCCGGGCGCGTCCGCCAGTTGGTCGCGCAATTCGAACAGACCTGGAACACCAGCACCCTTGACCCGAACCTGCGGAGCTTCCTGATTTGAGCCGACATTCTCTTGCCCTGATGCTCGCCTGCGCTATCAGCCTCACCGCCACCGCAGCACCGCGCACCGAGATCATCCCGCTCAACTACCGCACCGCCGAAGACGTGCTACCGGTGGCACAGCAGGTACTGGGCAACGAAGGGCGAGTCACCGCCTACGGCAACCAGTTGGTGGTGAACGCCGAACTGGCGAAGATCCGCGAACTGCAGCAGGTGCTCGAACAACTGGACACCCGACCGCACCAGCTGCTGATCAGCCTCGACACGGTCGACGGCAACCAGGGCAGCCAGAGCGGCTACTCGGTGAACGGCTCGGTCAGCGCCGGCAATGTGGAGATCCAGGCAGGCCGCGGCGAAGTGAACGGCCGCGACCAGGTGCGCATCATCAACCGCTCCACCAACAGCCGCGGTGGCGGCACCCAGCAGGTACGCGCCACCGAGGGCTCGCCCGCCTTCATCCAGGTCGGCCAGAGCCAGCCGGTGACCAACGCCGGCGTCGGCCCGTACGGCCAGGTCTACAGCCAGACCGAGTACCGCGACGCCAACCAGGGCATGTACGTGACCGCCAGCCTTACCGGCAACCTCGTGCACATCACCCTGAGCACCCGCAATGACCGCTTCAACAACAACTACCAGGGTTCGATGAACACCAGCTCGGCGGATACCAGCGTCAGCGGACCCATCGGCCAATGGATCGAGATTGGCGGTGTCAGCCAGAGCAGCCAGAGCACCCAGAGCGGTTACACCCGTCAATACAGCACCCAGGGCCGCAGCGACAGCAGCCTGCGGGTGAAGGTCGACGTGCTCGACTAAGCCTTCCGTAGGTGACTTGTCAGTCCTCGTTAGACCTTCGTGTAGTAGTCCAAAAAAAACACTACAAAACGTTTGACGAACGCTCGTTTGAAAGGGCATGATGGCTTCGCTCCCGCTAACCAGAGGGTCTCAAAGCCCTCCGGACCGAGCCAGTGGCCCACCCGCCGCGCCGGTCCGTGTTGTTAAGCCCACAAGGCGGATCGACGAGGTTGCGACTGGCAAGAGGTTGTCCTGAGGGACGGGGAAGCAAGCCTTAGCAACAGCACGAAGTGACGGATTCAGCCGTCCACCATCGCCCAACGGCTGCCACGAGCCGGCAAGCGATTCTGGATGTCACCGCTGCAGTCACCCGTCTGTACGCCGCTCTACCCCACTCCTCCAGCGTCACTCCTTCTTTCGGTCGCACTTTCGCCATCCCGCGGCGAGCAATCCACAGTCAATTCCGTGTATTTACGGGCTTGAGTGGGGAAGTCGGTGCTCAACCACACACATACTTTGAAGGATTGACCATGTCCGCTTATCAAAACGACATCAAAGCCGTTGCCGCTCTGAAAGAGAAAACTGGCAACAGCTGGAGCGCTATCAACCCAGAGTCGGTTGCTCGCATGCGCGCTCAGAACCGCTTAAAGACTGGTCTGGACAACGCCAAGTACACTGCGGCCCTCATGCGCAAGGACCTGGCCGAGTATGACGCCGACACCTCCGTCTACACCCAGTCCCTGGGCTGCTGGC
>CBIGPF010000050.1:0-33715 GCA_966191535.1 uncultured Pseudomonas sp.
CGCCGTGTGAGGTTCGGTTTATAAATCAGCGGCCTTTTTTTAATGCAGTTTTGTTTAATCTCTCTCCGCATCAATCGCGTTTTTTTGACCTCATTGTTCGAAATCATTCACCTATCACCGCGCTGCGGCCGCTGTGGCGAAACTGCTCGGACATCCGCAGCTCGGCCTTCATCCAGGCCTTGAAGGCTCGCACGTCGGGGCGTTCGGACTTGGCCGGGTCAGTGACGAAGTAGTAGCGGTTGGGCGGTTCGATGGCGACGTTGAACAGCCGCACCAGTTGCCCCTTGGCCATGGCGTCGCCGCTGACCAGGGCATCGCCCATGGCCACGCCTTGCCCGGCGATGGCCGCGGACTGCACCAGGTGCGCGTCGGAGAAGACGATGCCGTTGCGCACGTTGAGGTTCTTCACCCCGGCGGCGGCCGTCCACAGCAGCCAGTCGGAGTGATCGACCATGTGCAGGAAGGGCAGGCTGGCGAGGTCTTCCGGCGAATCGAGACCGCCCACCGAGTTGATCAGCGACGGGCTGCACACCGGGAAGGTGTCGAGGGTAGCGATCAGGTCCACGTGCAGGTCGGTCCAGTCGCCCACGCCGTAGGCGATGAACAGGTCGACGTCGCGGTCGCTGACGTCGTCAGGTACCCGCGGCGAGACGAGGTTCAGCTCCACCTGCGGGTGGGCGCGCTGGAACTTGCCGATCTGGTGGCACAGCCAGTAGGTGGCGAAGCCGGGCGTGCAGCTCACGCACAGGCGACCGGAGACTTCCTCGGCATTGGCGAAGCGCCGCGCTTCGTTGAGGATCGCCAGGGCGCGCTGGGTTTCGCGAGCGAAGCATTCGCCGTGGTAGGTCAGCGCGATGCCGCGGCCGACCCGTTCGGTGAGCGGGATGCCCAGGCAGTCTTCCAGGCTGTGCAACTGGTGGCTGACGGCGCTGCGGGTCAGGCTCAGTTCGCTGGCCGCGCCGGACAGGCTGCCCAGGCGGGCGACGGCGTCCAGCACGCGCAGGGCAGTCATCGAGGGGAAACGCATGGCTCACTCCAATTTCGAAGTGGAGCCTTTATCCCTGAGCGCGGCGGTGGTGTCGAGTGGCTGCGGGTACGGGCGGAGAGGGCGGGCGTTTCGGGGCGTTTCGCTCGGCGCCTGCAGCGGGCGCCCTGCTGCGACAGATGCTCACTTGTAGGAGCGGGCCATGCCCGCGACCAGATTGGCACCCGCACCTGCTGCACGGCGAAGCACGAACGTAGGATGGCGTGGAGCGCAGCGATACCCATCGATGACCGGGCACCGGCAGCATGGGTATCGCAAGCTCCACCCATCCTACTTAGGCGTTTGCCGGCGAAGGCACTGGAATGCGGTTCGCGAGCAAGCTCGCTCCTACAGGTTGACCTCGAGGCCTGGTGTCAGCGCAGCTTCTCCATCATCTGGTAGTACCACATGCCCGCGGCGAGCATCGGGTTGCCGAACACGTCGCCCATGGGCACGCGGATGTGCTTGCACTGGGCGAAGGTGTCGAACTTTTCCAGGTCGCCGGTCATCGCCGTGGCCATGATCTCGCCCATGATGTGAGTGGTCGCCACGCCGTGGCCGGAGTAGCCCTGGCAGTACCAGACGTTCTCCGACAGCTTGCCCAGCTGCGGGATGCGGTTCATCACGATGCCCATCGCGCAGCTCCACTGGAACTGGATGTCCACGCCCTTGAGCGCCGGGAAGGTGCGCTCGATGCACGGACGCAGCTCGCCGGCGATGTCGCGCGAGTCGCGGCCGGAGTAGTTGGCGCCGCCGCCGAACAGCAGGCGACCGTCGCCGGTCATGCGGTAGTAGTCGAGCACGAAGCGACAGTCGTAGACCGCCAGGTCCTGCGGGTTGATGCGCTTGGCCAGTTCGCCCAGCGGTTTGGTGGTGACGATGCCGCCCATGGCCGGGAAGATCATGCCCTTGAGCTGCTTGCGCTCCAGCTTGTGGTAGACGTCGCCGGCGAGCATCACCTGGGATGCGTTGATCCGTCCGCCCGAGGTGACCACCGCCGGGCGCGGGCCGTGGATGATGTCCAGCACCTCGGAGTGCTCGAAGATCAGCGCGCCCAGGCTGACGGCGGCCTTGGCTTCGCCGATGCACAGGTTGAGTGGGTGCAGGTGCATGTTGCGGGTGTTCTTGATGGCGCCACAGTAGAGGTCGCTCTCCAGGTGCGCGCGCACGCCGGCGCCATCCAGCAGGCTGATCTCGTCGCCCATGCCACGGCGCTTGGCGTCGTCGAAGGTGGCCTTCAGCTCGTCCATGTGCGACTGCTTCATCGCGGCGTGCAGGTGGCCGAACTTCAGGTCGCACTGGATCCCGTACTTTTCCACGCGGCTCTTGATGATCTCGTGGCCGCGCCAGCGCAGGTGCCAGATGAAGTCGTCGACGTCGTCGCCCAGCCACTGGCGCATCTGCTTCTCCATGGCCGAATCGCCCGAGAGGCTGCCGGTGACCTGCCCGCCATTGCGCCCGCTGGCCCCCCAGCCGACCTTGTTGGTCTCGACGATGGCGACCTTGTAGCCGCGCTCGGCCAGTTCCACGGCGGTGGCGACGCCGGTGAAGCCGCCGCCGATGATGGCGATGTCGACGTTCACCTCGCCTTGCAGCGTGGGGTAGCTGGTTTCCTCGTTGAGGCTCGCGGAGTAATACGACTTCGCGCGCTCGGGGGCGGGAGTGGCGGGGTTCAGTGCAGCGTTCATTTCGGTGTTCCTGTTGTTGTTCGGTTGCCCCTGCCCGATGACGGCAAGGGTTTGGCTGAGGTGCGCGGGAGCGTCCTCACGCCTGCGTCAGATACCAGCGCCAGTCCTGCTCGCCGACCTCGCCCATGAACTGGCGGTACTCGGCTTGCTTGACCTTCAGGTAGACGCCAAGGAATTCGTGGCCCAGCGCATCCCGCGCCCAGCTGGAACGCTCCAGTGCGCGCAGCGAGGTGAGCCAGTCGGTGGGCAGCAGCTCCTTGGCCTGGGCGTAGCCGTTGCCTTCTACTGGCGCCCCCGGGTCGATCGCTTCGCTGATGCCGCGATGGATGCCGGCAAGGATGGCGGCGGCAGCGAGGTAGGGGTTGGCGTCGGCGCCGCAGATGCGGTGCTCCACGTGCCGGGTATTGGCCGGGCCACCAGGCACGCGCAGGCTGACGGTGCGGTTGTCGCAGCCCCAGGTCGGTGCCAGCGGTGCATAGCTGTTGGCCTGGAAGCGGCGGTAGGAGTTGGCGTTGGGGCAGAACAGCAGCAGCGAGTCGAGCAGGCTTTTCAGCATGCCGCCCACGGACTGGCGCAGCAGCGGAGTGCCGGCAGGGTCCTCGCTGGCGAAGAGGTTGTTGCCCGCGGCATCGGCCAGCGACACGTGCATGTGCATTCCGGTGCCGGCCAGGTCGTCGAACGGCTTGGCCATGAAGCACGCCTGCATGCCGTGCTTGTGCGCCACGCCCTTCACCAGGCGCTTGTAGCGCACGGCCTGGTCCATGGCGACCAGCGCATCGCCGTGCTCCAGGGTGATTTCCACCTGGCCCGGTGCGTATTCGGAGATGGCGGTGCGCGCCGGAATGCCCTGGGCCTTGCACGCGGCATAGAGGTCGGCGAGGAAGGGCTCGATCTGCTCCAGTTCGCGCAGGCCGTACACCTGGGTGGCGCGCGGGCGGCCGCCATCGGCGTCCAGCGCCGGTTGCGGGCGGCCGTTGGCGTCGCGCTTGGCGTCCAGCAGGTAGAACTCCAGCTCGCAGGCCATTACCGGGTGGTAGCCAGCGGCCTTGAGGCCGTCGATCACGCGGATCAGGACATGGCGCGGGTCGGCGATGTCCGCCGGCTTGCCTTGCTCGGGGTGCATGCTGACCTGCACCGCCGCCGTGGGAATCTGCCGCCAGGGCAGGCGCACCAGGCTGCCTTGCAGGGGGTAGGCGCGGCAGTCGATGTCGCCGACGTCCCAGACCAGCCCGGAATCCTCCACATCCTCGCCGTGCACGGTGAGGCCGAGGATGGTGCTGGGCAGCGGCCGGCCGGACTGGTAAACGGCGAGCAGTTCCTCGCGGTGCAGCAGCTTGCCGCGCGGCACGCCGTTGGCGTCGAGGATGAACAGCTCGACCATCTCGATATCGGGGTTCTGGGCCAGGAAGTACTGGGCTTCTTGCACGGAGGCGAAATTCATGGGGCTCTCGTTAGCATCCACGCGGATGCGCTGACGACCTGCAGGCCAGGGCCGTGCCGAAGGGCACGGGGTTGAAGGCAGGCAAGCGATGCAACGGGCTACGTCTTGTTCGAGAACGGCGTTTTGCCAGTCCTGAGCGTAGTTCCGTCGGGCGAGTTCGGGCGGGTGCCCGGTCAGCGAGAGGCGCTATCCGGCGGGCGCGCGTGGCGGCAATGCCAGAGCGCCCAGAAAGCCAGTTCCAGAGGCAGGGTCAGCGGTTGCAGTTCGAGCCAGCGGGCATGTTTTCGCGGCAGGCGGACGACGCTGCCGGCCTTGCGGGCGGCGACGGGTTCCAGCGGTGCGGGCGAAACGAGCAGGTGCATGTCGAAGGATTTGGCTGACGATTCCCGCAGACTCGCACGGCGTATGGGTTTGTTAAATGTGATTTTCACGACGTTTGGTTTTGCCAAATCGAAACTGATTCTGCATTCCCGATTATCGTGAGGGCCGTCCCAGAGGTGTTCCGCTCGTTTTCGAGCATCCTGTCGAAGTGGCCGGAGTGCCCGGCGTGTCTGCCCTAGACTGGGGTAGTCAGGGTTCATCACGGGCTTGTCCATGTGCCGCATCGTCTTCGCTCCGTCGATCCAGCGACACGTTCCGCTCGAGGAGCGCGAGTTGCCTGCCGTGACCCTTGCCAGCGCGCTGGAAGCGGTATTCGTCGACGCGCCTGAACTGCGTGGCTACCTGCTTGATGACCAGGGCGGGTTGCGCCGGCACCTGACGATCTTCATCGACGGCTTGCGCCTGCGTGACCGCGTCCGCCTCAGTGATGTGCTGGCAGCGGACAGCGAGGTTTATGTGGTGCAGGCGTTGAGCGGCGGTTGAGGACCCAGCGGTATTTCAGGAGAGCAGGATGGACGATCGATTGCTGGTGGCGACCCGCAAGGGGCTGTTCACCTTCCAGCGTGGTGTGGATGGCTGGCGGGAAACCCGCCGTGACTTCATCGGCGAACCGCTCAGCACGGTGCTCGCCGACCCGCGGGATGACACCCTCTATGCCGCCCTCAATCTCGGCCACTTCGGCTGCAAGCTTTGGCGTCAGCGCTCGGGGGATGACTGGCAGGAAATCGCCGTGCCGACCTACCCGCCACAACCCGATCCGCTGCCCGAGCCCAGGCCGGGCGATGCGCCGCCCGCACCCTGGGTCCTGCAACAGATCTGGTGCCTGGAGACCGGCGGTGCCGCCGAGCGCGGTGTGCTCTGGGCCGGGACGATTCCCGGCGGCCTGTTCCGCAGCAGCGATGGCGGCGACAGCTGGGAACTGAACCGCCCGCTCTGGGACCTGCCCGAACGTTCGCGCTGGATGGGCGGTGGCTACGACTGGCCGGGTATCCACTCGGTCAGCGTCGACCCGCGCGATAGCCAGCACCTGACCGTCGCGGTGTCCTGCGGCGGCGTCTGGCAGAGCGACGATGGCGGCGCCAGCTGGCGTGTCACCACCCGCGGCATGTACGCCGACTACATGCCGCCGGAGTTGCGCGAGGAGGGCGCCATCCAGGACCCGCACCGCCTGGTGCATTGTCCTGCGCAGCCGCAGCGGCTGTGGGTGCAGCACCACAACGGCATCTTCAGCTCTTCCGACGGCGGTGAGCACTGGAGCGACGTGCAGGTCGAGCCGTCCAGCTTCGGCTTCGCGGTCGCCGTCCATCCGACCCAGCCGGACACGGCCTGGTTCGTTCCCGCCGTGAAGGACGTCTGCCGGATACCGGTGGACGCGCACTTCGTGGTGACCCGCACCGGCGACGGCGGTTCCAGTTTCGAGGTGCTCGACAGCGGCTTGCCGCAGGGCGCGGCCTTCGACCTGGTGTATCGCCACGGCCTGGCGGTGGATGACGATGGCGTGTGCCTGGCCATGGGCTCCACCACCGGCGGATTGTGGCTGTCGGAGAACGGCGGCGATCACTGGCAGTGCCTGTCGGCCAACCTGCCGCCGATCTACTGCGTGCGTTTCGGCTGAGCCTTGCGCCTGGCCTGCTCACGCACCTCGCGCGGCTTCATGCGATGGTCGAAATAGTTGATCGCGGTGCCGAATACGACGATGGCGATCAGGATGGTCAGGCCGATGTGCGTGGCTTCCATGGGAATCTCCTTGAGGGGCTGGATCAGAGCGCCTGGCCGCGCCGCTTGAGTTCCAGGCGGCGGATGAATTCCTCCAGCACCTGGCGGTAGAGGTCGTCCTTGAGGCAGGCGTCCTCGATGCCGGCGTCGAGGATGTGGTTGTCGTTCACCTCGATCACCACCACCTCGCCACCGACCTGCTTGAGGTCCACGCCATAGAGGCCGTCGCC
Organism: uncultured Pseudomonas sp.; assembly: GCA_966191535.1. GTDB lineage: Bacteria > Pseudomonadota > Gammaproteobacteria > Pseudomonadales > Pseudomonadaceae > Pseudomonas. The sequence goes on from CBIGPF010000050.1 coordinate 6,481, forward strand.
GATCAGGCTGGCGGTCTTCAGCGCCAACTCCACCACGGCGGGCGGCGCGCTTTCGACGGGCAGGGTGCGGCATTCGCCAATCACCTCGCCGCCGGCCTTGTGCTCGACGATCTGCCAGTGGCCGCGGGACATGAAGTACTGGCAGGCGAACACCGGCTTGCGGTTGAGGATGCCGATGCGCCAGTCGTACTCGGTGTAGAGGTACTCCTGAGCGAGCAGCAGCACCGAGTGCTCGAACAGTTCGGCGCTGACGCTGCGCAGTTGCTGGGCGTCCTCGACCTTGTAGACGCCACGGGAGAAGCAGCCGTCGGGGATCTTCAGCACCAGTGGGAAGCCCAGCCGCGCGCCGACGCGCTCCAGTTCCTGGGGGTTGTCCTTGTAGAGGATTTCCGTGTCCGGCATGCCCAGGCCCCGGCTTCGCAGCAGGTCGGTCAGGTAGACCTTGTTGGTGCAGCGCAGGATCGAGGCCGGATCGTCCATCACGATCAGCCCCTCGCGCTCGGCCTTCTTGGCGAAGCGGTAGGTGTGGTCGTCGACGCGGGTGGTCTCGCGGATCAGCAGCGCGTCGTACTCCGCCAGGCGCGCGTAGTCCTTCTTCTCGATCAGTTCGACGTCGACGCCCAGTTGCCGGCCGACGCGGACGAAGTTGTCCAGCGCCGCGGCGTTGGACGGCGGCAGGGTCTCGGCCGGGTTGTGCAGGATGGCCAGGTCATAGCGTGCCAGGCGCCGCGAGTTGGGCTGGCGCCAGACGCGCCGGCTGAAGCGGTCGAGGGCATCGGCGAACTGGTCTTCCTGGTTTTCCCGCAGCTTGTGCAGGGCACCGGGGCGCACGCCGGCGATATGCCAGGCATCGGTGCGGCGGAAGTCCACCAGCAGGATGGGGCAGGGGAAGGCCTCGAACAGCTGGCGGGCAATCGGCTGCAAGGGCTCGAGGTCGGTGCGGCCGAAATACAGACGGAGGGTGAAGCCGTCGGTACTGGCGCAGGGATGCTGGTCGAGGGCTTTCTCCAGGGTCTTTTCCAGGCCGTCCAGGGCCAGCCCGTAGAGGGATTTCTTCGCCAGTTCGCTGATGGTGCGCACCGACGGAATGACCTTGTGCCCGCGTGCTTCGGCAAGCAGTGAACAATAATAACCGTGGCCAAGATACTTGTAGTTGCGACACAGGTTTATCACCTGGAAGCCTTTTCCCTGATCGAACTGTCGGGAATCTTCCAGATATTCCCGTGCGCTCAGCATATCGTCGCTGGGAATATAAGAAGCCCAGTCTTCCTTGCGCTCGACGATGATCAGGACCTGGCTGGAGCGGGCTGAAGGCGGCTCCGTTGAGGTGTCTGAGACGATCTTGAGGGAACTTGCATTCAACTTTTCATGGAAGTTAGTGTGTAGCGAGGACATTGTTCACGGACCTGTCTGAAAGTTGCCGTGTGTCTATTAAGCAGTAACTTTCTGAAATGTCCCGGTTCATTACGAAAGTTTTACGGAGAACCCATGTCGCTGTTATATCGCCTTGCCACGCGTGCCGATTTACCGGCTCTCCTGGCGTTGGAGCAAGCCACGTTCGACGAGGACCGCCTGAGCGCACGCAGCTTCCGTCACCTGATTGCAGCGCCGAGCGCCGAACTGATCGTGGCGGAGGCAGGTGGTGAGCTGCTTGGCTACGCCTTGCTGCTGTTCCGCCGGGGCGCCACGACGGCGCGCTTGTATTCGCTGGCAATCTCGCTCCGGGCCCGTGGCCGGGGGCTGGGCAGTGGCCTGCTGGAGCAGGCGGAGCGTGGTGCCACCGGCCATGGCTGCAGGGTGCTGCGGCTCGAGGTGCGTGTCGATAACGGCATCGCCATCGGTCTCTATGAGCGGCGCGGTTATCGTCGGTTCGGCCAGATTGCCGGTTTCTACGAAGACGGCGCCGACGCCTGGCGCTACGAGAAGCCGCTGATCTGAGGAGCGGGCGAGGGGCTGGTCAGGAGGCGAAAAACAATCTATAAAAATATAGATTGTTTATTTGTAGATCATTGCCATGACCGCCACCCCGCCCGATCCCGCCGATGCACTGCGTCTGCACCAGTCCGCAGAATCCGCTTGCCAGTTGCTCAAGGCGCTGGCCAATTCCGATCGCCTCATGCTGCTCTGCCAACTGGCGCAGGGCGAGTTGAATGTCGGTGAGCTGGAAGCCCGTACCGGCATCGCCCAGCCGACCCTGTCCCAGCAACTGGCGGTGCTGCGCCGCGAGGAACTGGTGGAGACCCGCCGCGAGGGCAAACAGGTCTACTACCGCATTGCCAGCCAGCAGGCGCTGGCGGTGATCGAGACGCTGTACCGGCTGTTCTGCGCGGAGCAACCGGCATGATCGACTGGACACACTTCACGCCCTGGAGCGCCCTGGCCGGCGGCGCGCTGATCGGCCTGTCAGCCGGGCTCTATGCCGTACTCGATGGCCGCGTCGCCGGCATCAGCGGACTGCTCGGCGGGCTGTTCAAGAGCGCTGGCTGGCGCGGCGAAGGGCTGTTCTTCCTGCTTGGAATACTGGCAGCGCCGCTGTTGTGGGCGGCGCTGCGTCCATTGCCGGAGATCCACGTCGAGGCCGGCTGGATGACCCTGGTGGTGGCAGGATTGCTGGTCGGTCTCGGCAGCCGTTTCGGCTCCGGCTGCACCAGCGGGCATGGTGTCTGCGGGCTATCGCGGTTGTCCGGTCGCTCGCTGGTGGCGACGCTGTGCTTCATGGGTACCGGCTTCGTCACCGTGTTCATTCTGCGTCATTGGCTGGGGAGTGGAGCATGAGCCGGATCGTTGCGTTGCTGGCTGGCCTGCTGTTTGGCTTCGGCCTGCTGCTGGCGGGCATGGCCAACCCGGCCAAGGTGCTGGGATTCCTTGACCTGGCCGGTCACTGGGATCCGTCGCTGGCGCTGGTGATGGTGGCTGCCATCGCTGTTGGGCTACCGTTCTTCACGTGGGCGCGACGGCATGATCGCTCGCTGCTGGGTGGCCTGATGCAGTTGCCGCAGCGCCGCGACCTGGATGGCCGGTTGGTCGGCGGCAGCCTGCTGTTCGGCGTTGGCTGGGGTATTGCCGGCATCTGCCCGGGCCCGGCGCTGGTGACCTTCGCCGCCGGCTACTGGCAGGGCGCGCTGTTCTGCCTCGCCATGCTGGTGGGGATGGCACTCCACGCCGCCTGCGAATGGCAACGCAAGACCCAGAGGAGACCCGCATGAGCGCCACCATCCAGCACTTCTTCGATCCGGCCACGTCCACCTACAGCTACGTGGTGGCGGATCACAGCACCGGGTGCTGCGCCATCATCGATCCGGTGCTGGACTACGATGCCGCCTCCGGCCGTGTGAGCAACGCCAGTGCCCGGCGCATCCTCGAGTACGTGCGCGAGCAGGCGCTGACGGTGCAATGGCTGCTGGAGACCCACCTGCATGCCGACCACCTGTCTGCGGCCGCCTGGCTCAAGGCCGAGCTGGGCGGGCAGTTGGCCATCGGTTCGAGCATCACCCAGGTGCAGCGCACCTTTGCCGGCCTGCTCAACCTGGGCGACGCGTTTCCCTGCGACGGCAGCCAGTTCGACCATCTGTTCGAGGATGGCGAGTGCTTCCGCATTGGCGAGCTTCAGGCCCGGGCACTGCACACGCCCGGCCACACGCCGGCCTGCATGACCTACCTGATCGGCGAGGCGGCGTTCGTTGGTGACACGCTGTTCATGCCCGACTACGGCACCGCCCGCTGCGACTTCCCTGGCGGCGATGCGCGGCAGTTGTACCGCTCGATCCAGCGACTGTTCGCGTTGCCGGGCGAGACGCGGCTGTTCATGTGTCACGACTACCTGACGCCGGGGCGTGACGAGCACCAGTACGAGACCAGCGTGGCGCGCGAGCGCGAGGCCAACGTGCATGTGCACGATGGGATCGGGGAGGACGCGTTCGTCGCCATGCGCAACGAGCGTGATGCGACGTTGCATGCGCCGGCGCTGATCTGGCCGTCGATCCAGGTGAACATGCGCGGTGGCGCGCTGCCGGAGGCGGAAGCCAACGGCATGCGTTACCTGAAGATTCCGCTGGACCGCATGTAGCGGGTTCGCGAGCCGGCTTGCTCCTGCAACGTGCGGGTCGTACGCGCTTCCTACAGGAGCGAGCTGGCTCGCGAACTGCGCCGAGACGAGCGCTAGAGCAGCAGGCTGCGAATGTCTCCCAGCACCTCGCCCAGCCTACGGGTGAACCGCGCCGCCGCCGCACCGTTGATCACGCGGTGGTCGTAGGACAGCGATAGCGGCAGCATCAGCCGTGGCTGGAAGGCCTTGCCGTCCCACACCGGCTGGATGGCCGCCTTGCTCACGCCGAGGATCGCCACTTCCGGCGCGTTGACGATCGGCGTGAAGCCGGTGCCGCCGATGTGCCCGAGGCTGGAGATGGTGAAGCAGGCGCCCTGCATGGCGTCGGCGGAGAGCTTCTTGGTGCGCGCCTTCTCCGCCAGTTCGGCGGCCTCCAGCGCCAGCTGCAGCAGTCCTTTCCTGTCGACGTCGCGGATTACCGGCACCAGCAGACCGTCCGGCGTGTCCACGGCGAAGCCGATGTGTACGTACTGCTTGCGGATCAGCGCCTTGCCACTGGGAGCCAGCGAGCTGTTGAAGTCCGGCAGCTCGCGCAGCAGGTGGGCGCACGCCTTGAGCAGGATCGGCAGGATGGTCAGCTTGGTGCCGGCCTTTTCCGCCGTTGCCTTCTGCGCGAGACGGAAGGCTTCCGCCTCGGTGATGTCGGCGGACTCGAACTGGGTCACGTGGGGCACGTTCAGCCAGCTGCGGTGCAGGTTGGCGGCGCCGACCTGCATCAGCCGGGTCATTGCCACTTCCTCGGTTTCGCCAAATCTGCTGAAGTCGATTTCCGGGATCGGCGGAATGCCCGCGCCGCCGGTTGCGCCTGTCGGCGCGCCGGACTTGCTTCGTTGCAACTGCTCCTTCACGAATGCCTGCACGTCTTCCTTGAGAATGCGGCCCTTGGGCCCGGTCCCGGTGACGTGCGCCAGGTCGACGCCGAATTCGCGGGCAACCATGCGCACGGCAGGGCCGGCATGGACCCTGGTGCCGTCGCGACTGGGTGCGCCCACCGGGGCGACGTCCGGTGCCTTCGGTGATTCGGCTTTCGCGGGTGGCGCAGCCGCCGGTGTTTCTGCGGAGGCAGCAGGTACTGGCGCTCCGCCGGCGACTTCCAGGTCGAGAATCTCGTCACCCTCCTTGAGGGTGTCGCCGATCTTCACCTTGATGGCTTTCACCACACCGGCCTTCGGCGCCGGGATTTCCATGCTGGCCTTGTCGGATTCCAGTGTCAGCAGGCTCTGGTCGGCTTCGAGGGTGTCGCCGACCTTGACCATCAGCTCGATGACATTGCCCTGGCCGTTGCCGATGTCAGGCACCTTGATGGTTTCCACGCCACCGCTGCTGCCAGTGGTGGCCGAGGACGCGGGCTGTGGTGCCGGCGCGGCGGCTGACCCGGGCGCCTCAGCGGTGGGGCTGGCAGGCTCTTCGGCCTTGGTCTCGGCCTTGGCTTGGGCGGCGCCGTCGGCTTCCAGTTCGAGGATGTCGTCGCCTTCCTTGAGGGTGTCGCCGATCTTCACCTTGATGGCCTTCACCACGCCGGCTTTCGGCGCGGGAATTTCCATGCTGGCCTTGTCGGATTCCAGTGTCAGCAGGCTCTGGTCGACGTCGATGTGGTCGCCGACCTTGACCAGCAATTCGATGACTTCGCCCTGGCCGTTGCCGATGTCGGGTACGCGAATGGTCTCGCTCATCGTGCCTCTCCTCAGCAGTCCAGCGGGTTGGGTTTTTCCGGGTCGAGACCGAACGTGGCGATGGCCTCCGCCACCACCTTCGGCTCGATATCGCCACGATCGGCCAGGGCCTCCAGCGCGGCGAGCACCACCCAATGGCGGTCCACCTCGAAGAAGTGGCGCAGCTTGGCGCGGGTGTCGCTACGGCCGAAACCGTCGGTGCCCAGCACCTTGTATTCCTTGTTGGGCACCCACTGGCGAATCTGTTCGGCGTAGACCTTCATGTAGTCGGTGGACGCCACCACCGGCCCGCGCCGTCCGCCGAGGCACTGCTCGACGTAGCTGGGCCTGGGTTTCTGCCCCGGGTGCAGGCGATTCCAGCGCTCCACCGCGAGTCCGTCGCGGCGCAGTTCGTTGAAGCTGGGCACGGACCAGACGTCCGCGCCGATGCCGAAGTCCTCGCGCAGCAGCTTCGCCGCCGCTTCCACCTCGCGCAGGATGGTGCCCGAACCCAGCAACTGGACATGGTGCGCGGCGCCGCGCTTGTCCTCGTCGAGCAGGTACATGCCCTTGATGATGCCTTCCTCGACCCCCTTGGGCAGGGGCGGGTGAGGGTAGTTCTCGTTCATCACGGTGATGTAATAGAAGACGTCCTGCTGCTCCTGCATCATCTGCCGCACGCCTTCCTGGATGATCACCGCCAGCTCGTAGGAGTAGGTCGGGTCGTAGGTGCGGCAGTTGGGGATGACCGAGGCGAGCACATGGCTGTGGCCATCCTCGTGCTGCAACCCTTCGCCGTTGAGCGTGGTGCGCCCTGCGGTGCCGCCGAGCATGAAGCCGCGGGTCAGGCTGTCGCCGGCGGCCCAGGCCAGGTCGCCGATGCGCTGGAAACCGAACATCGAATAGAAGATGTAGAACGGCAGCATCGGCTGGCGATAGTTGCTGTAGGCGGTGCCGGCGGCGATGAAGGACGACATGGCGCCGGCCTCGGTGATGCCTTCCTCGAGGATCTGGCCCTTCTTGTCCTCGCGATAGAACATCAGCTGTTCCTTGTCGACCGGCTCGTAGAGCTGGCCCACCGAGGAGTAGATGCCGAGCTGGCGGAACATGCCTTCCATGCCGAAGGTGCGGGCCTCGTCGGGGATGATCGGCACGATGCGCTGGCCCAGCTCCTTGTCCTTGACCAGCTGCGAGATGATCCGCACGAAGGCCATGGTGGTGGAAATCTCGCGGTCCCCCGAGCCGTCCAGCAGGGCCTTGAGTGTCTCCAGCGGAGGCGCCGGAATGCGCTGGCTATTGCCGTGGCGATGGGGCATGAATCCGCCCAGGGACGCGCGGCGCTCCTTCAGGTAGCGCGCCTCGGCGCTGCCTTCGTCGGGGCGGTAGAAGGGCAGCTTGGGCAGGTCGGCGTCCTTGATCGGGATGTCGAAGCGGTCGCGGAACGCGCGCAGGCTGTCCACGTCGATCTCGTGGATGTTGTGGGCGATGTTCTTCGCCTCGCCGGTGCCGGTGCCGTAGCCCTTGATGGTCTTGGCCAGCACCACGCTGGGCTGGCCGGTGTGGTTCACTGCCGCGTGGTAGGCGGCGTAGACCTTGTACGGATCGTGGCCGCCGCGGTTGAGCTTCCAGATTTCCTCGTCGGAGAGATCCTTGACCATCTCCAGCAGCTCGGGCCGTGCGCCGAAGAAGTGTTCGCGGACGAAGGCACCGTCCTTGGCCTTGTAGTTCTGGTAGTCGCCGTCCACCGCCTCGTCCATTCGCGCCTGCATGAGGCCGGCGGTGTCCTTGGCGAACAGTGGGTCCCAGAAGCGTCCCCAGATGACCTTGATCACGTTCCAGTTGGCGCCGCGGAACACGCCTTCCAGCTCCTGGATGATCTTGCCGTTGCCGCGCACCGGGCCGTCCAGGCGCTGCAGGTTGCAGTTCACCACGAAGATCAGGTTGTCGAGCTTCTCGCGCCCGGCCAGGGAGATCGCGCCGAGGGATTCCGGCTCGTCGGTCTCACCGTCGCCCAGGAAGCACCAGACCTTCTGCTTGCCGGCGGGAATGAAACCACGGCTTTCCAGGTACTTCATGAAGCGCGCCTGGTAGATCGCCTGGATCGGCCCGAGCCCCATCGATACGGTCGGGAACTGCCAGAACTGTGGCATCAGCCGCGGGTGCGGGTAGGAGGAGAGGCCCTTGCCGTCGACCTCCTGGCGGAAGTTTTCCAGTTGCTCGTCGCTGAGCAGGCCCTCGATGTAGGCGCGGGCGTAGAAGCCCGGCGAGGCGTGACCCTGGAAGTAGATCAGGTCGCCGGCGTGTTCCTCGGTAGGGCCGTTGAAGAAGTAGTTGAAGCCGATGTCGTAGAGGGTCGCCGAGGAGGCGAAGGTGGAAATGTGGCCACCCAGCGACGGGTCCTTGTGGTTGGCGCGCATCACCATGGCCAGGGCGTTCCAGCGCACCAGCGAACGGATGCGCCGCTCCATGAACAGGTCGCCCGGCATGCGGGCCTCGTGGCCTACCGGGATGGTGTTGCGGTAGGGCGTGGTGATGGCGTAGGGCAGTTGCGTGCCGGTTCGGCTGGCCAGCTCGCCGAGGCGAGTCATCAGGTAGTGGGCGCGATCTTCGCCTTCTTTCTCCAGTACGGATTCCAGCGCGTCCAGCCATTCCTGGGTTTCGACGGGGTCGATGTCGTGCATGGTCAGAGATCCTGGTTTCGGGGTCGGCTCTACGCAATGCCGGCTCCGGGCCAGATCTACCACCAGCTTGGCGGGAGTGGCGGTGGCCCTCGTGAGGCCGCCGCGCTGCCGCCGGCACGCGCGTGTGGCTATAGAGCTTAGACAGCTCTGGCGCAGGTGCCCGGCTTAATGCCCCGCGGCAATCGGTCGCCTAGCTGGCAGAAGCTCCTGAATATCGGCAATGCCGCCCGACCTTGGTCGTATAGCCGGCATTTTGGCGTCAACAAGTGCTGGCCATAGGCCGGCACGTGCTCTATCTTCCGCCCCCGCTTCTGCTGTGTGGCAATGGGCCACTCTGCAATGCAACTGCATTTCGCGGCAAACCGGTCACGCATGGAAGCGTTGGAACCCCAAAAAGGTCATTGAAGGATCAAACCCGTGTCGCTCCCGATGTATCGCAAGACCCTGCTGGCCCTCGCCATCTCCGCCACCGCCTTGCCGGTTGCAGCCCTGCCGGTCGGCAACTCTGCCACCAGCCTGACGCTCACCAACGGCGGCCTCCACACCGAGTACGAGCGCTACACAGCGCCCAGCGTCGAGCTGAATGGCAGCTTTACCAGCGGTGACAGCGCCCGCACCGCGTTCGAGTCCTATAGCGATTACTACGCGGGCGATCTGGTACTCAATGCCACTATCAATGCCAATGGCGATGACGCTGGCGGCATCGACTTCACCATGGCCGGGGAGGACGGCGGCAGCGTCTTCGGTCCGTCCACCGAGATTGAAGGCAACCTGGTCAACAAGGGCAACATCAGCGTGCGCGGCAAGGGTGTCTCCGGTCTGCTCGCCGATGCCCTGAGCGTCCACGGCAACCTGGTCAACGAAGGCACCATCAGCGTCAAGGGCGATACGGTATTCGAAGGTTCGACCCGCGCCGTCGAGTTCTCCGAACAGTCCAAGCTGGGCGGTGATTTCATCAACGCCGCCAGCGGCCAGATTCTCGCCGAAGGCTTCATGGCCAGTGGCATCGAGCTGGCTGGCGGCAGCATCGGCGGCAAGCTGATCAACAACGGCCTGATCCAGGTGATCGGCGAGAACGCCACGGGCATCTCGGCCAAGGATTACCTGTCCGATCGCGTCGATCTGGGCGGCATCGTCAACAACGGCCGCATCGTTGCCCGTGGTGACGACGCCTCGGCCATGGAACTGTTCGATGCAAACTACATCGGTGAAGGTCCGCAGATCGTCAACAATGGCGTGATCGAGGCGGACGATGCCGGCGTCCTCGTCGTCGACTACCACCTCGATGGCGCCAAGAACAGCGGCTTGTGGATCGAGAACACCGGCAGCATCATTGCCGGCGATGAAGCCATTGACGCTTCCCAGGCCACTCATGGTGTCTACCTGTCCTGGAAAGGCGGCAACATCACCGGCAACCTGATCAATCTGAACAACATCGAGGTCTATGGTACTGCGCTCTTCAACGGCACCGATGCCAGCGAAGACGGTGCCAACATCCGCATGAAGGATGACGGCTGGGTCGACGTCGGCAGCGACTACTCCAACCGTCCGGCGCACCTGGAACTGGGGCAGCCGCACACCAGCCTGCAGGGCAATATCGACGTGGCCGGCAACTCCTCGCTGGATCTCAACCTGAGCAGCGCCACCGACCCGACCAGGGCGGTGCTGGCTGTCAGCGGCACCGCCGAATTCGCTCAGGGCTCGCAGATCCGCCTGGCTGCCAAGGGCGAGGACTTCCGCGCCGAAGGCAGTCGCTACACCCTGGTTGAAGCCGATACTGTGGACGACTTCGGCGTCAGCGTGACCAGCCGCTCCAGCCTGCTGAACGTCGACAGCTACAGCGTCGACGGCAAGCAGATCGTCGCCACGGTCACCGCCAAAAAGGGCGAGGCAGTGGGCGAGGTGGTGCAGCAGATCGGCGGTTCGCGAAACGCCCAGCGCGCCAGCGGCGCATTCAGCAACGTGATCGCCGGCCTGGCAGGCAGCAACCCGAATGACCGCGTATTCCAGGCCTATGTGGCCGCCTCGGAAAACCCCGAAGCGCTGCGCAAGCTGGCTGAGCAGCTGAGCCCCGAGGTCAACCGTGGCGCCACCCAGGCTGCCACCACCGGCCAGAATCTCATCAGCAACGTCACCAGCAACCGCACCAGTTCGCTGCGTGGCGCCTCGTCGGGCGATGTGCTGAAGGACACCGGTGTCTGGGTGCAGACCCTGTACAGCGAAGCCAACCAGGACCTGCGCGATGGCGTCGAAGGCTACAACGCCTACAGTCGCGGCATTTCCATCGGTGCCGACGGCAAGCTCAACGACCAGTTCACCCTGGGCGTGGCCTACAGCAACCTGCGCTCGGACGTGAACAGCGAGGGTGGCAATACCACCGAGGTCGAGAGCAACGCCTTCACCCTCTACGGCAGCTTCGAGCAGGACAACTACTTCGTCGACGCCAGCCTGACCTACGGCTTCAATGACAACGAAAGCAAGCGCCACATCGCCGGCACCACCGCCAAGGGCGACTACGACAGCGACCTGCTCGGTGTGAACCTGGTCGGTGGCTACACCTACCACGTCAGCCCGCAGTTCCTGGTCGAACCGCGCCTGGCCGCGCGTTATAGCCTGGTAGACATCGACGGCTACCGCGAGAAGGGTTCCTCGGCGGCACTCAGGGTCGACTCGCAGCGCTACGAAGTGGCCGAACTGGGCGCCGGCGTGCGCATGGCCGGCAGCTTCAACCTGGGCCAGGGCACGCTCGAGCCGGAAGCACGTCTGATGGCGTTCCACGACTTTGCCGCCGACGAAGCCAGCAGCACCTCCACCTACGTACTGGGCAACACGCCTTTCGTCACCTCCGGTGCGAAGGCCGTGCGCAACAGCTACGAAGCGGGCGTGGGGGCGGACTACAAGCTCGGCGCGGTGACCCTGGGTGTCAGCTATGACTACGTCGGCAAGACCGACTTCGACGCCGACACCTTCACCGCCAAAGTGCGTTACGACTTCTGATGAAGTCCGGAATGTTCGGCCTGCGTCTGCGGGCCGGCGTTCTGCGCTGGGGGATGGCGCTGCCGGGTGGCGCCATCCTCACCGGTTGCCAGACGCCTCTGGACACCCTCCAGCAACTGGCCCACGAGCAGAACCGGCGACTGGAGCGCCTGCAGGCCGGTGATTTTCCCCTGGCCGTGCTGGAACCGCTGCAACGCCTGCCCGGTGAGCGTCTGCGCATCTATCTCGAAGGCGATGGCCATGCCTGGGCCACTGCCTCGCAGCCCAGTCTCGATCCCAGCCCAGGCAACCTGCTGGTTGCCCGGCTCGCCGCAGACGACCCGCAGCCCAGCGTCTACCTGGCGCGACCCTGCCAGTTTTACCGCGGGGCACTCTGCACGCCGGCGCTTTGGACCGACCAGCGCTATTCGCCGCAGGTGCTCGCGAGCCTGGACCAGGCGCTGGACCAGCTGAAAGAGCGCTACGGCAATCAGGATTTCGAGCTGATCGGTTATTCAGGCGGTGCCGCGCTGGCGTTGTTGCTGGCGGCCACTCGGGACGATGTCAGCCAGGTGCAGACACTGGCCGGCAACCTCAGCCCACGCCTGTGGGCCCAACTCAAGCAGTACACGCCGTTGAGTGGTTCGCTGGAGCCGCTCGATTACCGCCAGCGCCTGGCGCGACTGCCGCAAAGGCATCTGGTGGGCCTGGACGACACTGTCGTGCCCACCGAGCTGTCGCGGCGCTATTACCAGGCACTGGGAAAGGCGCCTTGCCTGAGCGTGATCGATTTTCCCGGGGTCAGCCACGACCGCGGCTGGGAGGGTGCCTGGCGGCAGTGGCGCGAGTGGCCGCTGCGTTGCGAGCCGCCGCGCCGCTGAACTCAGCGCACTGAATCGCGCCGCAGGTCATCGCCGCGGTTCCACTGTGCTGTCACCAGTCGATCGCGGCCGGCCTGCTTGGCCTGGTAGAGCAGGCGGTCGACCGCCGCGACGAAGTCCAGCGGGCGGTCGCTGGCGGAGGGTACGGCGGTGCCGACGCCCAGGCTGATGGTCAGCAGATCGGAGACGGCGGATTTCGCGTGGGCGATGTGCTGTTCGCGCAGGACGCTGCGGCAACGCTCGGCGATCTGCCGGGCGGCTTCGCTGTCGGTTTCCGGCAGCACCAGCACGAACTCTTCGCCGCCAAAGCGCGCGATGAAGTCGCGCGGACGGAGCAGGGCGCCCGCCAGCGCCTTGCCGACAGTGCGCAGGCAGTCGTCGCCCTGGATGTGCCCGTAGTGGTCGTTGAACTGCTTGAAATAGTCGATATCCAGCAGTACCAGCGAGAGTGGCTGGCCGCTGCGCTGGGCGCTGCCCCATTCGGTGTCCAGCACCGAGTCGAACATGCGCCGGTTGGCGACACCGGTCAGGCCGTCCTTGTACGAGTATTCCTCCAGCTGGCGCTGCAGCATGATCAGCTGCTCTTCGGCGCGCTTGCGCTCGCTGATGTCGAACATGAAGCCGACCAGCGAATCCACTTCGCCGCTGTCGTCGCGCACGACGTGCACCACGTCGCGGATCCACACGTAGTCACCGGATGAGGTGAGTGCCCGGTAATCCGCCTCGTGGTCGGTGCCCTCGCGGGACTGCGATACGCAGAAGTTCACCACCCGCTCGCGGTCCTCCGGGTGCATGCGCTCCGCCCAGTCGTTGGCGCTGACCCAGCTCTCCTGGCTCCAGCCCAGCAGTTCTTCGATCTGCGGGCCGATGTAGGCAAAGGTCATGGATCGCCAGTCGATCTTCCAGGGAATGGCGCGGGTGGATTCGAGGAGGGTCTGGTAGACGGGGTTTTCCGGGGAGGCGTCGTACGGCATGGCGGCGGCACTCTGATGGCACTGTGCCTTGTTCTACCACGAAAGCCATGACGCCACGTGCGCCGAACGCGCCCGCCGGGCGCCTGAGGGCGACAGGTCGACCAACGGTCATTTCCCGAGGATACGGATTCTTCAGTAATTCATAACGGGATCTTCACGATTCCGGCGATAGGGTTTGATCGCCCGCCATCTGACAACCCCGCAGTGCGATGGAAACCCCAGGGATGGGTCGGGCCTCCCGTGCTCCTTGGCGGGAGACGGATAGCGGATCACTTTCCTGCATGACGGCCAAACCTATGCCCATCCCGAAACTGTTCAGATCTTTGCCTCGCGGTTGGCTGTCGCTGCTGGCGATCGTTCCCGTCATCGCCTTGCTCAGCGGTTTCCTGCCGCTGGACTTCTCGCGGCCCACGCCGCTGGTGGGCGACGCCCAGCGCCAGGCGGAGCTGCGCGAGCACTGGCAGCAGGGTGACCTGATCGTCCTGGTGCGCCACGCCGAGCGTTGCGACCGCTCCAGTGCGCCCTGCCTGGACAAGGCCAGCGGTATTACCGTGCGCGGCGGCGAAAGCGCCCACGCGATCGGCCAGGACTTTGCCGCGCTTGGCCTGGCCAATGCCGACATTCTCAGCAGCGAACAACTGCGCGCCGTGCAGACCGCCACCTCGATGTTCGGCCAGGCGCCGCAGGAGCAGGAGTGGCTGTACAACTGCGAGGGTTCGATGCTGAGCCGGGCGTTGCAGCACAAGGTCGCGCACCGCAACCTGATCCTGGTGACCCATAGCGAATGCATCGAGGATCTGGAGCACTCGGTAAGCGTCAAGGACCCGGCAACCCCGGACTATGCCTCGACACTCTTCGTGCTCACTGCCGCGGACCAGTCACCGCGCCTGCTCGGCTACCTCGACGCGGACCAGTGGCCGCTGAACGTCAGCGGGCGCTGATCTGGCTGGGCGTTGCGCCCAGTCCGTAGCGCTGCAGCTCCTGCGGCGTCAGCACGCGCATGCGCTGCGGGTCGATGCCCTGCATGGTGTCGGCCAGTTCCAGCGGAATGTCCATGTCGCGAAAATAGGTGCGGGCGTTGTAGCTGCCCACCGCCTGGGACGAATCGCCCGCGGGGTAATAGGGGCGGTGCAGGCCGACATAACCGCGCACCGTGCGGTGCTTTCCGGCGGCCAGCAGGTAGACGCAGGAGCCCTGGCAGACGCTGTTGGTCGGTACCAGGGTCTCGAAGCCTGATTCGCGCAGCAGGCGCCCCATCTTGATCGACTCGGCGGCGCTGCCACCGATGCTGTCCAGCAGCGCCACCTTGCGTGCGAACTTGCCGGGGTTGGCCATCAGCCCGCGGAACAGGCGCTCATAGTCGCCCGGAGCGATGTCCTCGCTGATCCGTACCGCCAGTACCTCGCCGACCTTGGCGTGCTGCACCGGCTTCACCTCGACCTGGGCGAAGGCCAGGCCGGAACCCATCGCAGTGGTGAAAAGCGCAGTGGTGCAGAGCAGGGCAGCGCGAAGCATGGGTGAACGAATCCTGGGGCGTTGTAGGAAGGCGCTGAAGATACCTTGATCTGCGCCGTCCGTCAGCCTGTCAGCCGGCCTTCAGGCAGGTACGCAGCAGGCGGCGTGCCGATTTGTTGACCCGTCGACGCTCCAGCTCTTCGGGCGCGAACCAGCGGCAATCGGCGATCTCGTTCAGCGGAGTGGGTTGCAGCGTCGGATCGACCGGCGTCTCGAACACGTAGTGCAGCGTCTGGTACAGCTCCAGCGGCGCCACGTAGTTCATCTGCTCGATGGCCAGCCCGGTTTCTTCTATCAGCTCGCGCGTGGCGGCCTGGCCGGGGCGCTCGTCGGCCTCGATGCGGCCGCCGGGAAGGTTCCACTTCGACTTCGGCTTGCGCACGAAGAGGATCTTGTCGTCGAGGCGGCAGATGACCGTTGCACGCTCTTTCAGATTCTTAGCCATACCGGCTGCTCCTCGACCATCTTCCAACAATCTTCAGGGTAGACATTAATCAGAGATTCCTAACCAGATGAACTGGTTACGGCGTTTATGTCGACAAATGGTAAGGATTGGTCGCTGGAAAGGTATGTCAGGCCTTTCTGAAGAACAGTTCGTCGAATTCTCGACTCGCATTTGCTTCAGGGTGGACCGGCGTCCGGGATTGAAGTGCGAACTTTCTCTCCGGTCACAAGGACGCCCATTCAGGACATGTCGCTCTTCTCGAATTCCTCTCCCAGAAAGTCCAGCAAGGACCGTACCGACGGCAGCAGGCCGCGGCGCGAAGGGAACACCGCATGGACCACGCCGGTGTGCGGCGCCCAGTCCGGCAGCAGGTTCACCAGTTGGCCATTGTTCAGGTCGTCGCACACCACGACAGCGGGCATGTGCACCGCGCCGGCGCCTGCCAGTGCGGCCTGGCGCAGGGCGATCAGATCGTCGGTGACCATCCGCGGCTGATAGCGCACCTGCGCGCTGGCGCCCTCCGGGCCGTCCAGTAGCCAGTGGTACTCGCGCTGCACCACGCCCCAATGCAGCGTTGGCAATGCAGCCACATCGGTGGGTGTCGGTCGCGCGGGCAGGCGCTCGCGCAGCGCCGGGGCGCCCACCACGCGCTGCCGGCTTTCGCCCAGCACCTTCATCACCAGGTCGCTGCTTTCCAGGGGCGGGAAGCGCACCCGCAGGGCGATATCGATCCCTTCCTGAATCAGGTCGACCTGGCGATTGGTGCTCTGCACATGCAGCTCCACCAGCGGGTACTGCACCATGAAGCGCGCCAGCATCGGGCCGACCCAGAAATTCAGCAGCGCCGTGGGGCAGCTCAGGTTCACCACCCCGCGCGGTTCGGAGCGGTGCTGTTCGATGGCTTCGGTGGCTGCCGCCGCTTCCACCAGCATCGCCACGCAGTGCCGGTAGAACACCTGGCCGATCTCGGTTACCGAGAAATGCCGCGTCGAACGCTGGATCAGCCGCACGCCCAGGCGCTCCTCCAGCGCGGCGATGCGCCGGCTGAGCTTCGACTTGGGCTCGTCCAGGGCGCGGCCGGCCGGGGTGAAACCGCCGTGTTCCACCACCTGGGCGAAGTAATAGAGGTCGTTGAGATCGTCCATTCCGGTGTTCCTTCTATGGAACACTGATAGTAGTTTTTGCTGACTACCGGGGCAATTGTTGCATCCGTATCGTGGCCTCCATGCACTACAGGAGGCACCCCATGAAACAGATTCTTGGCATCTACAGCGCCGCGCGGCCGCACTGGGTCGGCGACGGTTTCCCGGTTCGCACGTTGTTTTCCTACGACAGCCTGGGCGAACACCTCAGCCCGTTCCTGCTGCTCGACCACGCCGGTCCCCACGCATTCGGCCCCAGCACGGTGCGCCGTGGCGTCGGCCAGCACCCGCACCGCGGCTTCGAGACCGTGACCCTGGTCTACGAAGGCGAGCTGGAACACCGCGACTCCAGCGGCGGTGGCGGCCGGATAGGCCCCGGCGACGTGCAGTGGATGACTGCTGGCGATG
This sequence comes from uncultured Pseudomonas sp., assembly GCA_966191535.1. Lineage (GTDB taxonomy): Bacteria > Pseudomonadota > Gammaproteobacteria > Pseudomonadales > Pseudomonadaceae > Pseudomonas. The sequence goes on from CBIGPF010000050.1 coordinate 23,260, forward strand.
GCATCCTCCACGAGGAATACCACGCGCCGGACTTCACCCGCAGCGGCGGCAATCTGCACATGGCCCAGCTCTGGGTGAACCTGCCGGCGCGCCACAAGCGCACTGCACCGGCCTATCAGACGCTGCTGGCCGGCGACATCCCGCGCATCGAGCTGGCCGACGGCGCCGGCAGCCTGCGGGTGATCGCCGGTGACTACGCCGGTTACGCCGGCCCGGCCCATACCTTCAGCCCGCTGGATGTCTGGGACCTGCGCCTGCAGCCCGGCCGCCCGCTGGACCTGGCGGTCAAGGCCGGACGCAACACCGCCCTGGTGGTCTTGCGCGGCAATGTCCGGCTGGGCAGTGGTGAAGCGCTGCATGAAGGGCAACTGGCGCTGTTCGACCCGCGCGGCGACAGCCTGCTGCTGGAAGCCGAGAGCGACGCCCTGGTGCTGCTGCTCAGCGGCGAGCCGTTGAACGAGCCCATCGTCGGCTACGGCCCCTTCGTGATGAACAGCGAAAGCGAAATCCGGCAGGCCATCGACGACGTCCAGAACGGACGTTTCGGACAGATGACCCGCTGATGTCATACCCCCGACTCAGGCGTCGCCTAGTCTGGATAAACGCCCGCGCAGGAGGCGCGGGCTACATGGGCCGGATGCCCTTCGTGGAGACCCCGAAATGAGCCACTTTTCCCAGATTGCCAACTTCCATGGCCAGCGCCCGGTGATCGATCCCGACGACACCGCCATGCTGCTCATCGACCACCAGAGCGGTCTGTTCCAGACGGTCAAGGACATGCCCATGACCGAGTTGCGCAACAACGCCATCACCCTCGCCAGGATCGCCACCCTGGCGAAGATCCCGGTGATCACCACCGCCTCGGTGCCGCAGGGCCCCAATGGCCCGCTGATCCCCGAGATCCATGAGGCCGCGCCCCATGCGCAGTACGTGGCGCGCAAGGGTGAGATCAACGCCTGGGACAACCCCGAGTTCGTCGCTGCGGTGGAGGCGACCGGCAAGAAGACCCTGGTCATCGCCGGCACCATCACCAGCGTGTGCATGGCCTTCCCGGCGATCGCCGCGGTCAATGCCGGCTACCGGGTGTTTGCGGTGATCGACGCATCCGGCACCTATTCCAAGGCCGCGCAGGAAATCACCCTGGCCCGAGTCGTCCAGGCCGGCGTGGTGCCGATGGATACCGCCGCAGTGGCCTCGGAAATCCAGCGCACCTGGAACCGCCCCGACGCCGCGCAATGGGCCGAAGCCTACAGCCTGATCTTCCCGCACTACCGCCTGCTGATCGAAAGCTATACCAAGGCCCAGCAGGTGGTGACCGAACACGAAGTGCTGGACTCCCAGCGCTGATGTAACCCTTGCCCGGCTGCGACCGGGCTTTCACTGCAACGAGGAAATGCCATGAGCAAGCCTTACGTCCGTCTCGACAAGTCCCAGGCCGCCGTCTTGCTGGTCGACCACCAGGCCGGTCTGCTCTCGCTGGTGCGCGACATCGAACCGGACAAGTTCAAGAACAACGTCCTGGCCCTGGCCGACCTGGCCAAGTACTTCAAGCTGCCGACCATCCTCACCACCAGCTTCGAGAACGGTCCCAATGGCCCGCTGGTTCCCGAGCTGAAGGATCTCTTCCCTGACGCGCCGTATATCGCCCGCCCCGGCAACATCAACGCCTGGGACAACGAGGACTTCGTCAAGGCGGTGAAGGCCACCGGCAAGAAGCAACTGATCATCGCCGGCGTGGTGACCGAGGTCTGCGTGGCGTTCCCGGCGCTATCGGCGCTGGAGGAGGGCTTCGACGTGTTCGTGGTGGCCGATGCGTCGGGCACCTTCAATGAAGTCACCCGTGACGCCGCGTGGCGCCGCATGGAAGCCGCCGGCGCGCAGATGATGACCTGGTTCGGTGTGGCCTGTGAGCTGCACCGCGACTGGCGCAACGACATCGAGGGCCTGGCCGCGCTGTTCTCCAACCACATCCCCGACTACCGCAACCTGATCACCAGCTACAGCACGCTCACCGCAAAGAAGTGACGGGCTGCTCGCCGGTAGGTGCGGCCATGCATCCGGCCGCACGCAGGACGCGCTCCTGCTGGTGCTGGCTGCCTCAGAGAATCGAGAAGTTGTAGCTGGCGATCAATCGCACCTCATCCACGTCACGCGCCGACTGTTCGTAGTTGGTGCGGTAGGTGGCGTTGCGCAGGCGCAGGCTGAGGTCCTTGAACGTGCCGGTCTGGATGACGTACTTGAACTCCACGTCACGCTCCCATTCCTTGCCTTCGTTGCCGTTGGCCAGGGCGATGTGGTCGCCGTTGACGTAGCGGGTCATGAAGCTCAGGCCGGGCACGCCGACGCTGCGCAGGTCGAAGTCGTAGCGCAGCTGCCAGGAGCGTTCCTGGGCATTGGCGAAGTCGTTCACCTGCACGTAGTTGGCCAGGTAGGGGTTGCTGCCGTCGAGGTAGGGCATGGAGCTGTCGCCGGTCATGCGTTGCCAGCCGGCGCTGACGATGTGGCCGCCCTGGGCGTAGGACAGCAGCAGGCTGAGGGCGCGGTTGTCGATCTCGCCGGCGCGGGCCGAGCCGTCGTCGTCGCTGTCGAACCAGCGCAGGTCGGCGGTGACCTTGCCGGCGCCGACTGCCTGCTTGCCGACGACACCGACGTAGCGCTGGCGGTAGACGTTTTCCAGCCCGCCCTGGGCGTATTGCAGCAGGAGCTGGTCGTTGACCTGGTAATCGGCCTGGTAGGAGTCGAAGCGGTTGCCGGTGGTGTCGCAGGCGTAGCGCTTGTTCTTGCAGTTCAGGCGCACGTCCTGGGCGTCGGTGGAGTCGCGGGCGGTATAGCGCTCCAGACGCGTGGCGGTGAGCTTGAGGTGGGCGATTTCCTCGCTGGTCAGCTGCGCACCGTGGAACATGTTGGGCAACAGGCGGCCGTCGTTGTACTTGAGCAGCGGCATGTCCGGCAGCATGGCGCCGTACTTGAACTGGGTGTGGGAGATGCGCAGCTTGCCGGTGACGCCAGCCTTGGCGTACTGGTCGTCGGAGTGCCGCGGGTCGTGGCCGCTGGAAGGCAACAGGCCGCTGTTGCTGTCGGCCGGACTGGAGTCGAGCTTGACGCCGAGCATGGCCAGCGCATCGACGCCGAAGCCGACGGTACCTTCGGTGTAGCCCGATTGCAGGTTGAGGATGAAGCCCTGTGCGGTTTCCTCGCGCTTGGAGGCGCCCTGCGGGTTGGACGAGCCGCCGTCGCGGAAGTCGCGGTTGAAGTAGAAGGTGCGCGATTCCAGGCGCGCGCTGCTGTCCTCCAGGAAGTCGGCGCTGGCCGGGGCGGCGAAGCCACCGATCAGGGCGAGGGCGCTCAGGCGGGTGAGCTGGCTGGAGGAGAGGGGCGAGGGCATGCGGTGACTCCGGGACGCTAAAAAAGCGCGCGAAGGTGTCACAGATGCGTGGTCGGGTCTTTGCGACCATGGTCTAGATCGCGGGTTTTGCACCTTGACCAAGCAGCCTGAAGCACCGTCCGACCATCGGTTGAAACCTTCACGGCGCGCCCGCATCCACCGCCATGCCATTGCCCGAATCGCTGGAGGTGAACATGAAAGGCCACGGTGAAATCAGCCAACGTCCCTCGGTCGCGCCCGAGCGCTGGCCGGCACAGTCCGGCCCCGGCGCCAGTCGTGGACTGCCGGGCTACCCACAACGCCCGGGGCCGTTGGGCGGCTCGCGGCATATCGACCCTGAGCTGGGCTTCGACCCGGATTCGCCGGACCTCGCCGACCCGCAGATCGATCCGCCGCATCCACCGCACGTTCCTCAGGACGGCCCCGATCCGCAGGGCCAGCGGCGTGTTCCGGGGGATCGCTATCCGCCGTATTCGCGCCCGTGAGGCTGCTCGCTCAGAGCGCGTCGGACGCCTTGCAAAGCCGGGTGTCCTGCAGGCTGCCGCTGAGGTTTTTGCCATCGCCCAGGCGCACCAGGCGCGCCAGGCACTGGCCGCTTTCCATCAGCAGCAGCTCGTAGTCCTGTCCGGCTTCGGGGATGAAGGTCATGGATTGCTGGCAGCTGTACGAGTAGCCGCTGCTGACCATGCCCTGGCTCTGGAAGTTGACGGCGAAGGGTTGGTTTGCCGGGACGTTCACCTCGCTGCTGGCGAACCCGCCCTGGCGCAGCTGCTCGGCCTGGCGGCTGGGCGGCATGCCGAGGCTCTGGCCGTTGCGGCTGGCGAAGCCGGATTGCGCCACGGCGATCACCCCGGCGCCGTCGCGGCGCCAGTCGATGCAGGCGCTGGCGGGCACGCCGCGCGCCATGCCGTTGGTGATCACCCGCAGCCGCGCGGTCTCGCCACCGCTGGGAGCGGAGTAGGGCGTGGAATACGACTGCACGTTGGCGAGGTTGCCGCAGCCGGATAGCAGCAGGGCAGAGCCGAGCGCGATGGCGCTGGCGTGGGAGGTGATGCGGGGAAGGGCCATGGTGATTCCTGGATCAGTGCTGCCCGGCGGCCTTGGGCGGCGCGCAGCAGGATCGCGTGTCGATGACCTGTCCGCGGCATGCCGGCAGCATGGGTGGGTTCTTGCACAGCAGGTAGTTGGCCGGCCGCGTGAAGTGGAAGCCGCTGTCGAGCATGCACAACTGGGCGGCGGCGATGTCGTTGAGCAGCATCTGGTCGACGGGCTCGATCACCGTGGTGTAGCCGCAGGCCTTCATGGCCTGCTGCACGCCCTGGCTGTCGGTGCCGGTTTGCGTCCACTGCGTGTAGGCGGGCGGGCGCTGTGTCGGGCTGGCTTTCTGCGTGGCGCCAGCGGACGTGCAGGCGGGCAGCTGCGGGCGGCTCTCGCAGAGGGTGTAGCGATCCTGGTAGACGAAGCCCTTGCCGAGCATGCACTGCTCGCCGCGGGCGTAGTCGTTGCTGGTGATGGTGGTGCCGTCGACGTAGGCGGCGTCCGGGAACCCGCAGTCCAGCAGGGCGTTGCGCACACCCTGCTGGTCGACGCCGGACCTGGCCCACAGCTCGTACAGCGGCGGTGTCGGCTGCAATGGCCGGGCCTGGCTGCAGGCAGCCAGGAGGAGGCAGGGCAGGAGCAGCCCCAGGGCGCCGTGGCGCGTCAGCATGTCAGCGCTCTCATGGGGTCTGCGGGTAGCTCTTCACGGGCGTCAGTACCGGCTTCTGGTCGGGCATGTCCTGCCAGAACTTCTGGCAGGCGGCGTCGCCGTTGCCATAGCAGTTGTGCACGGTGTACTTGCCGCCTGCCACGTTCTTGATCTCCTTGAGCGCGTTGCTGTCCTCGGGAATGGTGCCGCCGGTGGCGGGGTTCCAGCCAATCCAGCCGCCCACCGGGTCGGTCTTGTGGTTCTGCAGCTGGACGACCATCTCGTTCTTCTTCTCGTCGCTCATCGCGTCGCGATTCTGCAGCATGGCCAGCAGGTCGTCAGCCTTGGCGGCGTTGTAGGCCGGGCCGTAGAAGTTGAGGGTGGTGTTGCTCAGGCTGCCGCTGGGGTCGGGCAGGCGGGCGATGGACTCCATGGCGTTGCCGGTGGTCATCGAACCGCGGCTGTGGCCGTCGATGTGCAGGCCGGTCTCGCCGTAGCGCAGCAGGGCGTCGCGGGTCTCGACGGTGGCGTTGGCCAGGCCCCAGAAGTCGTTCTCCAGGTATTTCTGGTAGCCGGCGATGAGCAGCTCGGCGACGGAGTTGCTGGCGTCGGGGAACCAGATGAAGTACTGCGGGCCGTCGGAGGTGCTGTGCTGCGCCGCGTACTTGGCCGCGCCGTCCTCGTCGTTGAAGATGCCGTTGTTGGCGATGTGCACGCGTCCGTCGGAGCCGGCCTGCAGGTTGGCCTTCTCGGTGTCGTTGAGCTCGCGACGCAGCGGTACGCCGTCCTTGTCGCGCCGCACGTTGCCCTCGTCGTCGGTGAGGATGACGAACATCCGCGCCTTCTCCAGGAACATCTTGCGGTAGGCCTCGTCGGTGAACTGCACGGCCTGGCGGTAGGTCTCGTTCTTGATCGCCTGCTCGGCTTCGGCGGTGCGGCGCATCTCGTCGACGTCCTGGCGCTCGGCGGCGGTGTGGGCGTTGGCGGTGTCGCGGTTGAGGCCGGCGACGGTGTCGGCCGCGTTCTTGCCGGTGAGCTCCTGCTGCAGGGCGTCGTCGGTGATGACCACGGTGCCGGCGCTGATCGCGCTGCGGGTATCGCCGGAGGACGAGCCCGAATCCTTGCCCGAGTTCAGCGCGTTGCCGACGATGGCCTTGCCGACGCCATACTTGCCCTGGGTGACCATGTCGGTGCTGAGGTTGACGCCGCTGCTGGTGGCCTTGGCGTCCGCCGCGTTGTGGATGTCCGACTGGGTCAGGGTGCCGGTGCTGAGCTGGTTGCGGCCGGCCGCGATAGCGGCGTCGCTGCTGGCGATCAGGCCGCCCTTGAGGTCGGTGTTGCCATTCACGCGGATGTCGAAGCCGCCGTCTCCGGCCTTGATCCCCGACTGCTCGGTGACACTGGCGTAGTTGGAGTTCTGCTTGGCGGTGTTGCTGCTGACGCTGCCGCTGGAGGCGCCATAGCAGAAGGGCGGGATACACAGGCTGACGCCCACGCCCTTGCTCGACTGCTTGGCGTCGTAGGTGCTGGTGTCCTGCAGGCTCTCGATGCTCAGGTTGCCGCCGACGTCGGCGGTGACCTGCGGGGCGCTGACCACCGCGCCGTGCAGCTGGGTATCACCGCCGGATTGCAGGTTGACCTGGCGGCCGCCGTCGACGTGGGTGTTGCTCCAGACCAGGTCATTGCCATCGGCGTTGCCGCGACTCTGCGAGGCGCCGGCGTTGATGGTGAAGCCGTTCTGCGTGCCGCCCACGGCGAAGCCGATGCCGATGCTGGCGCTGCTGCCCTTGCTGGTGCTGTGCTGCTCCACGGTGTTCTTCGCCGCGAGCAGGGCGATGTCGCCTTCGGCCTTGAGGTTGGCGTCGCGCCCGGCGCTGATCTGGCTGCCCTGCACGGTGATGTCGCTGTCCTTGCCGGCGCCGCTGGCAACGATGTTCACATCACGCCCGGCGCTCACGCTGGAGCCGGCGGCAGTGCTGCCGCGCTGTTCGCTGTGGCTCTCGTTCTTGCTCGCGCCAATGGAGATGCTGATGTTGATGCCGCCGGCCTGGGCCGGGTTCGCCATGACGGCGGAGGCGGCGCCGGCGCCTTCCATCGCGACGTTGGCCGCGGCCAGGGCCTTCATGCGGTTGTCGTCGGTGCGTTCAGCGGATTTCTTCATCTGCTGTGCGGTCTGCACGGCGGTGATGATCGGGTTGGTCAGCGTGACGGAGAGGCCGCTCTGCTTGAACTTGCTCTCCTGGGTGCTGAGGTGGGCGTTCTGCGCCTCGACGATGTCCACCGTGCGGCCTTCGATGTTCACGTCGCCGTTAGGCGCGCTGACCTTGCTGCCGACCTGGCGGTAGGCCTCGCCGGCCTTGATGTTGACGTTGCCGTTGATCGAACCGACGGTGCTGGCCGCAGCGCTGTCGCCGTCGTCGGTGTTCTTCACCGATTGCTGCTGGCTGCCGATGGTGAAGCCGATCCCGCCGCCGCTGAACAGGCCGCTCTTCTTCTCGTCGCGGCTGTGCTCTTCGTTGAGGTGGTCGGTGGCGGAGGCGATGGTCACGTTGCGCCCGGCCACCAGCGTGGTGTCGCCGTTGGAGACCACGTTGCTGCCTTCCACCTTGAGGTCGTTGCCGGCGCTGACGTAGGTCGTCTCGCCGCTGAAGGTGCTGCCCTGGGACAGGGTCTCGTTGACCGTGTCGCGGGTCACGATGGTCTTGGACGAGAACCAGCCGGTCTTGCTCTTGACCTTGTGCGCCTCGTCGGCCATGGCGCTGTTCTGGCTGGCGGTGAGGTTGACGTCGTGGTCGGCGGAGGCCTGAACCGCGCCCTGTTCGCTGGTCACGCTGGCGCCACGGGCATTGAGGTCGTGGCCGGCGATCAGGCGCACGTCGCCCTGGCCCTGCACGCTGCTGCCCACTTCGCCGGCGCTGGACTCTTTGCGCCAGTTGCTGGAGTTCCAGGTCATGCTCTGCTGGTCCTGGACGGCCACGGTGCCCAGGTTGATGTCGTTGCCGGCGCCGAGCGTGGTCTTGCCGCCTTCGCCGTTGTTGACCACCTGCGCGGCGTTGAGATTGAGGTCACGGCCGGCAGTGGCGATGAGCTCGCCGGCCGGGTCGGAGACGAACAGCCCGGCGACCCGCGACACGCGCGTGGCGCTGCCCTGGGCACTCTGGGTGTCCTGGGTGCTGGAGGTCAGGTTGATGTCGCGGCCGGCCACGGCGGTGAGGCTGTGGCTGGCGTCGATCAGGCCGCCGAGGTTGTTCAGGTCGCCGCTGGCCTTCACGGCCACGTCGGTGCCGGTCAGGCGGCCACCCAGGTTCTGGATGTTCTCCGAGGTGATCGACAGCACGTTGCGACCGGCGAGGGTGCCGCTGTTGACCAGGTCGTGCTGGATATTCAGGTCGACGTTCTGGCCGGCCATCAGTGCGCCGGAGCCGTCAATGTCACCCTGTCGAACGCGTACGTAAACCTGCGGTACCAGCGCACGGGTCACGCTGCCGTCGGGCAGGGTGACGTCCTTGGCCACCAGCCAGACGATATCGCTGGTCAGTTGCGCCATCTGCTCGGAGGTGAGGGCGACGCCGGGCACCAGGTTCCACGCCTGGGCGTAGGTCAGGCCGTTGTCGAGCAGGGCCTGGTACTGGGTTTCGTCGTTGCCGTAGCCGTCGAGGAAGCGCCGGCCGGTGAGCTGGGCGATCTGCTCGCGGATCAGCTTCTGCTCGTAGAAACCATCGCCCAGGCGCGTCAGGGTCAGGCCGGGGTTCAGGCTCAGGCGGTCGAGCATATAGTCCGAGGAGAGCCAGGCGCGGTAGTTGGTGAAGCGCGGGTCGCTTTCGATCAGGTAGCCGCTGGTGGCCTGCGGGTTGACGTGGAACAGGCTGTTGTCCGGCACGCGGGTGTCGATGCCGCCGGTACGGATGCTCTCGGTGACGCCGGCGTTGTTCTTGGTCTGCACCGCGGTGACTTCCAGTACCGGGCTGATCACCCGGCCGTTGCCGACGTTGACCTGGGCGCCGCTGGCGCCGGAGGCCGGCTGGTCGACGCGGCCCAGGTTGAGGTCGCCGACCTGGGTGCCGCTGCCGGCATGGGCGGTGTTCTGCTGGTAGGCGCTGGGCTTGAGGAAGATGTCGACGATGCTGGCGGCGGGGTTGTACGCCGCACCGTCGGCACCCTGCTTGTCCCGGCCCTTCTTCTGGATGCGGTAGAAGTGGGTGACGAGGCCGCTTTCGGTGGTGGTGCGCGCGCCGGGCACCTCGGTGTTCTCCAGTCGGCCCAGGTTACCGCTGATGGTGCCGCCGGCGATGATCCGGCTCTTGTCGTTGAGCGCGTCGGCGACGTCCAGGCGCAGGTTGCCGCCGGCGAGGATCTGCGCCGGATCGGAGCTGAGGATCTGGGTTTCGCGGGTCACCCGGGTGTAGCTGTAGAGGTTCCAGTCGTCGCGGATGCCTTCCGGGGTGACCAGGTGATCGACCTCGGAGTTGTAGATGGAAATCTGCTCCGGCTTGTAACGGGCGGTGGAGCCGGTGAGCTGGTACTCGAGGACGCTCTCGCGGCTGACTTCCACTTCCTGGGTGCTGAAGTGCTCGTTGGTGTTGCGCAGTACGGCGCTGGCCAGGCCCATCTCGCCCAGGGCTTCGATGGTGGCACTGGCGTTGCGGATTTCACCGGCGCTGCCGGTGGCGTGGCCATTGGCGTCCAGCGCGCCACCGATGTAGAGATCGCCGGCGCTGAAGAGCAGGGCATGTTCGCGGTTGAGCAGCGAGCCGACACCGATGTCCAGGCGGTTACGCGCGGCGATCACCGCGGCCTTGCCGTCTTCCACGTCGTTGCGCAGGGTGCCGGCGGAGACCGACAGTTGGTCGCCATAGATGCGCCCGGTGCCCAGGTTGTTCAGGGTACCGGCGTTGACGCGGGTGGTCTGGCCGTCGAGCAGGCCACGGTTGTTCAGGGTGCCGCTGGCGTCGACGGTCAGGTTGGTGGCGCTGAGCTCACCGTTGGCGCTGTTGTTCACGTCGCCGGCATGGACGTTCAGTGCCTGGCCGGCGACCAGCCGGGCCTGGTTGTCCAGGTTGCCGGCGGTCTGCAAGTCGATGGTGCCGTTGGCCTGCAGCTGCCCGCTGTTTACGTAGCTGTCACGCAGTTTCAGGCTGATGTCGCCCAGGCTCAGGGTCTTGCCGTCGCCGCCCAGGCTCTTGCTGTCGATGCTCAGCTTCTGCCCGGCGATCAGCTTGCCGTCGTGGTTGAGGACGGCGAGGGACTTGCTGGCCGCGCCATCGAGGATGTTCAGGTCCTTGCTGGAGCTGATCAGGCCGCCGCTGTTGTCGAGCTGGCCGCTGCTGTTGAGGGTGAGGGTCTCATCCGCACGCACCGCCCCCGCCTGGTTGTCGATCTGATTG
>CBIGPF010000051.1:0-33444 GCA_966191535.1 uncultured Pseudomonas sp.
GGATGGCTTCGCCGGTGGACGGGTTGAAGACGTCGGCGGTGCGGCCGGTGTCGGCCACTTGCTGGCCGTTGATGAAGTGATGGACCGTGGTCATGAATCAGCTCCGCACCGCCGCCTGGACGGCGATCTCGACCAGAATGTTCTCCGCGGCCAGGTTGGCCTCGACCGTTGCGCGCGCCGGCAGCGCATCCTTGGGTACCCAGGCGTCCCAGGCGGCATTCATGTCGGCGAAGTCCTTCACCGCGTGCTTGAGCCATACCTGGGCGAAGAGGATGTGCGCCTTGTCGGAGCCGGCTTCTGCCAGCAGTTCGTCAATGCGCGCCAGCACCTGGGCAGTCTGGCCGCGTACATCCTGGGTGCGATCGGCAGGCACCTGGCCGGTGACGTAGACGATACCGTTGTGCACCAGCGCATGGCTGAGGCGGCCGTTGTTGGGCTGGAAGCGGGAAATGCTCATGGATGGATTCCTTCAGTGGGTCATCAGTTTTCAGGCGATTTCGAGCACGGTGCGGCCGACCAGGCTGCCTTGGCGCATCCGCTCGAAGATGTCGTTGATCTGCTCCAGTGGCTCACGGACGATCTGCGCGCGTACCTTGCCAGCGGCGGCAAAGGCCACGGCTTCGTTGAGGTCCTGACGGGTGCCGATGTTCGAGCCGGTGATGCTCAGCTCCCAGCCGGCGATGGCCGAGATGGACGCCCGTACGGTGTCGCCCGAACCACCAGGCAGGCCGATGAACACTGCCGTGCCGCCCGGTCGCAGCATGCCGACCGATTGCTCGAAGGCAGCGTTCGCCACAGCCGTCACCAACGCAGCATGTACGCCACCGGGAATCCGCTCACGCAGCGTCTCCACCGGGTTGTTGCGGGCGTCGACCAGGCACTCCGCGCCGTAGCTGCGAGCCAGTTCGAGCTTGTCGACCGAGACATCCACGGCGGCAACGCGCAGCCCCATGGCCACCGCGTACTGCACGGCCACGTGGCCCAGACCGCCGATCCCGAGTACCGCGACCCACTGGCCGGGACGCGCGCCTGAACGCTTAAGGCCGCGATAGGTCGTCACGCCGGCGCAGAGGATTGGCGCCAACTCGTAGAGGTCCGCCCCGTCGGGAATGTTGGCGACAAAGGCCGCCGGCGCGACCATGTACTCGGCGTAGCCACCGGGGCGGCTGTAGCCGGTGGACTCGCGCTTCGAGCAGATGGTTTCCATGCCGCCCAGGCAGAATTCGCAGGTACCACAGGCGCTGTACATCCAGGGGACGCCCACTGCCGCGCCGATGGCCGGCTCGCTGACTCCGGCCCCCTGCGCCACCACGTGGCCGGTAATCTCATGCCCGGGAATCAGCGGCAGGCTCGGCAATGAGGACCAGTCACCATCGATGGCATGCAGGTCGCTATGGCAGACGCCGCACGCGGTGATCTTGATCAGCACTTCACCCGGCCCCGGCTGTGGCACCGGGACCGACTCCACACTCAACGCCTCGCCGATACGGTGCAGCACGGCGGCTTTCATGGTTTCACGCATATCCTTTCTCCCAGGTTTGGCGCTCCACTTTCGCGGAGCAAAAAGGCTCCCGTTGCGCGCCCGGAGGCGCACAGTGCGGGTGAGTCGAGGTAACGGGCGGCGCTGCCGCCCGGGCGTCAGGTCATCGGACGCAGGCTGCGCGCAGCGCTGGAAATCGACCGGGCTGTGTTGATCACCTTGGGTGCCAGGTCACGTCGTGCATCGTCCAGCGACCAGCGACTGAACGGCACGGCGACGTTCACCGCACCGAGGGGATAGCCATTGGCGTTCACCACGGCGGCTGCGACGCTGATGTCGCCGACATAGAACTCCTCATTGGCGAAGGCATAGCCGTCGCGCCGTGCCTGTTCGATCACCTCGCCCAGGCGCTGGCGATCAACGATGGTGCTGGCGGTATGGGCGACCAGCTCCGAGGCGTCGAGGATGGCGTCGCACTCCGCCGGCGGCAGCGCGGCGAGGTAGGCACGCCCGGCCGCCGTGCAGTACATCGGCAGGTGCCGGCCCAGCGGCACATGAATGGAAATCTGCCGATGACTGGGAAAGCGCGCGACATAGAGCATGTCCAGGCCGCAAGGCTCGAGCAGGTTGCAGCTCTCCTCGGTCCCGCGGTTGAGCTCATGCAGGTACGGGTTGGAGCGCTCCACCAGGTCGCTGGTCTGCAGGTAGCCCGACCCAAGGTCCAGCGAGCGCGGCGTCAGCCGATAGCGCTTGGTGTCGGGGTCCTTGCCCACATAGCCCAGGGCTTCGAGGGTGAACACCGACCGCTGCACCGTGCTCTTGTTCAGCCCGGTGGCCTCGGCCAGCTCGACCAGGTTCATGCTCGGCCGACCGCTGCGGAAGGCAGTAATGATCGACAGGCCCTTGGACAGCGCGGTGACAAACAGAGGCGAATCTTCGACGGCGCTCATGACGGGGTTCCTTGAAAGGCAGCAGAAGGAGCGTTTCTCCTGGCTCGTTCGGCCAGTCCGGACCAACGCTCCGGTTCACGGTTATTCATTCAAAATGACTCAGTACGATGCCCGGCTCGACCACCGGGCAGCCGCGTTCGAAACGATCGACCGCGAAAGGCTTCATGCGTTCGTCCACGCCCCCCTCGACGATGGCGCGTGCCAACAGGTCGCCAGCGGCGGGCGCACCAGCGTGGCCGTAGCACCAGCCGGCGCTGATGAACAACCCCGGCACGCGCGGGTGGGCACCCAGCATCGGACCGAAATCCGGGGAAATATGCACCAATCCCGCCCATTGGCGAAGGATACGGGCCTGGCCGAGTTGCGGAAACATTTCCAGGTAGGCCCTGGCCGTAGCGGCCATCACCGGGACATCCGCGGCGAGGCTATCCTGTGGCCGCTCGGCCACCTCGGCACCGCCCACCACTTCGCCACGCGCAGTCTGGTGCATGTAGCAGAGCCGGTCGAGCAAGGCGACCGCAGGGCCAATCAATGGCCGCGTGGGCTCCAGCGCCATGGCCTCCAGGCGCATCGGGTAGCCCTCCAGGGGCACACCGGCCATTTGCGCCAGCGCGTTGCTGTCCGCACCGCCGGCCAGGACCACGGTGTCGGCCTGGATGCGCTGCTGCCCGACACGCACACCGCTCACGCGCCCGGCGCTGTGGTCGACGGCATCCACACGGGTACGGTACTCGATCCGCACGCCGAGCCGCTCGCAGGCCTTGCGAAAGGCGTACATCGCCGCATGGTGCGGCGCCACGCCACTGTCGGGCAGGTGCAGTGCCGCACTGACACGCTCATGGGCCAGGGCCGGCAGCACGCGGCGCAGTTGCGTCGGATCGAGCAGTTGCGAGTCGATGCCGCATTCGCGGTGGACCTCACGGGTACGCTGCAGTAGCTCGGCCGTGCTGTCGCGCTCACCGATCATGCTGTAGCCACGCCGCGAGTACATCACGTTCTCGCCGAGGCGCCGCGACAGGCCCAGCCACAGGCGGTTGGAATGGGCGAAGAAACGCGTCCACTCCGGCGAGCTGAACGCTCCGCGAATGAGCGTTCCATTGCGCCCCGATGCACCGCCCTGCCAATACCCGGCATCCAGCACCAGGATGTCGCGGACACCGCGCTCGGCGAGGCTGAAGGCCAGCGACAGCCCCTGGATACCGGCACCGACGATCAGCACCGAGCAGCGCGGTGGCAGTGGAAGATGGTCGATCATTGCAGCGGCTCCACCACATCCGCCAGGCCTGCAGCCTGGGCGACGGTCAGCGCCCTGCGCGGCGGGCGCAGGGTGGGTTTGTTCAGGCTTGCCGGCGGCACGCCCAGGCGCGCGGCGACGTAATCGCGCAGAGAGTTCCAGCAGGGCTGCCCCTGGCACGGGCCCATGCCGCAGGAGGTCAGACGCTTGATCACTTCCAGATCCTGGATGCCCTGCTCCAGCAGGTGATCGACCTCTGCGCCGGACACGTCGAAGCATGGGCACAGCAGCACCGCGGGATGCCGGGCCGGCAACGCCGAATCGGCCTCGGCAGCAGCACCGACACGCCGATAGGCGCTGGAACCACCGACCAGTTGCAGGCGCCCCCGGGCGGAACCCTGGAAACTCAGGCTGTCATCGAAGGCGCCGGTACCGCCCAGGACCACGGCATCGCAGACACGCTCATCTTCCAGCTCGATGCCGCGCACGCCGTTGAAACCGCATATCCGCTGCAATCGCTCCATCGGCGCCACCACAACCACGTTCACCCCCAGGGCACGCAGACGTGCGGCCAGCGCATCCTGCTCGCCAGTACCCAGCACCGCGACCGAGGCACCAGGCGCAATACGCCGGCCCGCGGCCAGCGTCAGCGCGGTGCGCGCATCCATCACACCGGGCAGCCATGTACCGGGTACGAGGGGCGGTACCGGACGACGTCCGGTGGCCACAATCACTTCGCCAGCTTCCAGAGCCAGCGCGCCCTCGCTGCCATCCAGCGGCGCGGCGAGCAGCAGTTGCCCTTCCCGGTAGGCTCCGAAGACATCGACGCCAAACAGGCACTCCACGCGCGGGTCCAGCCGGGGCACCTCGACACCGGCATGCCGGGCGAGCCCGCCAGCTGCCTGCCCGCGGGACACCAGCAGCACGTGCCGGCCCTGGGCGGCAGCGGCATTGGCAGCCGCACAGCCGGCCGGCCCGGCGCCAATCACCAGTACCTCGGCAAACAGGCGACGACCTTCAGGCACAGCCACCTGGGCCCGCGAGGACGCAGGCTCCGCCACCCCGGCGAGAAATGCCAGCAAGGCTTCCCAGCGCTGGAACAGACGACCTCCACTGGGCACCAGGTTGGTGTGCTCGAAGCCACCCTGGATCCAGCCCGATGGCACCAACCGCGCCAGGCGCAGCAGGTCGAATCCCGGCCGCGGCCAGCAGTTCTGCATGGACACCTGCATGCCTTCGCGCAAGCAGCACTGGTCCAGTCGAACATTCGGCACGCCATCGACCCGAGCCAATACGCCGGTGGCATAGAAGCCGGAGAGCCCCATGGGGCGATGCGCCTTGCGGGTAAACGCCAGGCCGCGAATGCCGTTGGCCAGCAGCGCTTCGGCCACGCTGTCTCCCTCCAGTCCGGACAGTTTCCGTCCGTTCCAACTGAACGACAGCGCACGCCCGGTCGCGCCCGGCAGACGGAGCACGCCGGCACTCATGCGCGCGCCCTCTTCTGGGCGCGACGCTGCGCCGTGAGGCTAATGGCGAGCATGACGATCGACAGCAGGGTCATCAGCGTCGCGACCACGGCGATCAGCGGGTCGATCTCCGAACGCAGCGAGCTGAACATGCGCTTGGTCAGCGTCGCGCTGTCACCACCGCTGATGAACAGCGAGATAACGGCCTCGTCCAGGGACACGGCAAAGGCAAACATCGCCGCGGCGATCACCGAGAAACGAATCTGCGGCAGGGTCACGTCGACGAAGGCGCGCAGGCGACTGGCGCCGAGGATGCAGGCGGCGTGCTCCTGGGTCATGTCGTAGCTCTTCAGGCCGGCGCCCACGTTGATGATCACGTAGGGCAGCGCCAGCAGCGTATGCGCCAGTACCAGACCGGGGATGCTGTTGTTCAGGTCCAGCCGGGCATAGATGAAGAACAGACCGATGGCGGTGAAGATCGACGGCACGATCATTGGCGCCATCATCAGGCCGCGCAGCACACCCAGGTAGCGCTGCTGGCTGTTGTGCAGCGCATAGGCCGCCGCCGTGCCCAGCGTGGTCGCCAGCAGCATCGTCAGGGTGGCGGTGATCAGCGAAACCTGCGTAGCGGCACGCCACTCCACCGAGGCGAGGTAGTTGAAGAACGGCTGAAGGCTCAGCGATTTGGGCGGGAAGCTCAGGTAGCGAGCGTCCGACAGCGACATGGGCAGCACGATCAGGGTTGGCGTGAGCAGGAACAGCATGGTCGCTGCCACCAGCAGGTAGAGCCAGGCGCGGCGCGCCAGCAGGCCACCCAGGTGCGAGAAGGATCGATTCATGACTTCACTCGCTGCGCCGGCCCAGGCCGGCGATCTTCTTGACGATGAACAGGATCAGCAATGTCGCCGCCAGCAACACTACCCCCAGGGACGAGGCGGCCCCCCAGTTGGCGTACATCGACACGTCACTCTCGATGCGCATCGACAGCATCTGTACCTTGCCGCCCCCCAGCAGCGCCGGGGTCACGTAGAAGCCCAGGCTGAGAACGAAGACCAGCGTCGCGCCAGCGGCCAGGCCCGGCAGCGACAGCGGCAGGAACACATCGCGGAATGCCCGGCTGGGCGAGGCACCAAAGGTCGAGGCGGCCTGCAGGTAAATCGGGTTGATGCTCTTCATCGCGGCGAACAGCGGCAGAATCATGTACGGCAACATGATGTGGGTCATGCCGATCACCGTACCGGTCAGGTTGTGCACCAGCGCCAGTGGCGAATCGACGATGCCCAGCGACATCAGCAGGTCGTTGACCACGCCCCGGCGCTGCAGCAGCACCAGCCATGCGTAGGTCCGCACCAGCAGCGACGTCCACAGCGACACCAGCAGCAGCGCCATGGCCAGGCCAGCCAGCCGGCGCGGGCCATGCACCATGAAGTAGGCATAGGGGTAGCCGATCAGCACACAGGCGAGCGTGACGATCAGGCTGACCTTGAAGGTCTGGGTAAAGGCCAGCACGTAGATCGGCTGCAGCAGGCGCGTGTAGTTTTCCACGGTCAGCTGGCCCTGCGCGTCGAACAGCGACAGGCCGAACAGCCAGCCGATGGGGATCACGAAGGTCACCAGCACCAGCAGCAGCGCAGGGACCATCGGCGACAGCAGCAGCCACGCATGGCGCTGAGTCGCGCGGCGCAGCGCACTGCCGTGCAGCGCCGTGTCGAGGTTCAGGGTGGTCATGCCGATTCCCCTACGATGAGGCAGTCCTGCGGGTGCAGGCCCAGCACCACGGCATCCCCGCGCGAAGGCAGGCCACCGGAGGAGCTGCGCGAAGGACGGCGGATCGACACCTGCTCGCCTTGCCCCAGGTCGATCTGCAGCAACTGGCTCTCGCCCTGGTAGATCACGTCCTGCACCTGGCCCCGGAACAGGTTGAAACCTTGCGCACCTTCATCGACGAACTGCAGCTTCTCGGGGCGGATCACCACGTTCGGGTTGCCCAGCTTGCCGTTGCTGAACACCGCGTTGAGCGGCTGGTCGCGGTACCAGGCCTTGCCCTCGCGCAACGACACCGGGAGGAAGGACGACTCGCCGACGAACTCGGCGATGAAACGGTTGGCCGGACGCTCGTAGAGGTTCTCCGGCGTATCGACCTGCTGGATGCGGCCCTGGCTCATCACCGCGATACGGTCGGACATGGTCAGCGCCTCGCGCTGGTCGTGGGTGACGTACACCACGGTCATGCCCAGGCGTTCGTGCAGACGACGGATCTCCAGCTGCATGGTTTCGCGCAGGCGCTTGTCCAGTGCCGAGAGCGGCTCGTCCATCAGCAGGATCTTCGGCTCGAAGACGATCGCACGAGCCAGGGCAATGCGCTGCCGCTGGCCGCCGGACATCTCGTCGATGCGCCGCTCCACCAGCTTGTCCAGTTCGACCATGGCCAGCGCTTCACCAACCCGCTTGCGGATTTCGTCGCGGCTGTAGCCACGCAGTTTCAGCGGATAGGCAACGTTCTGGAACACGTTCATGTGCGGGAACAGCGCGTAGTTCTGGAACATCATGCCCAGGTCGCGCTTGTGCGGCGGCTCGAAGACCATCTCGCGACCGCCGAAGCGCACGCTCCCCGCGTCGGGACGGACGAAGCCGGCCAGGGCCATGAGCAACGTCGTCTTGCCGGACCCGGATGACCCCAGCAGCGAGAGGAACTCGCCGCTGCGGATGTTCAGGGACACGTTGTCCAGGGCGGCGAAGCTGCCGTAGGTCTTGGTGACGTTCTCGATATCGATGGAGGTCGAAAGCTTGGTATCGGACATGCTCGGACTCGATGCCGTAAGGCGCAAAACTTCTTGTTATGACGGGGCGCCCGCGGGCGCCCCATCGTCCTACTCGGTAATGAACAGATCGAAGCGCTGCTGCAGGGCGGTCTGGTTCTTCACCCACCAGTGCGGGTCGATCGTCACCACCTTGTCGACGTTCTCCGGCGAGGTCGGCAACCGGCGCGCCTGTTCCGCACTGATGATGCCGGTGGCGTAGGCCTGGCTGTTGACCGGCGCATAGGGGATCAGCGTGGCCAGGCGCGCCTGGCTCTCCGGCTTGAGAATCTGGCCGATCACCTTCATCGCCAGTGCCTTGTTGGCCGCGCCCTTGGGCACGATCAGGCAATCATGGCTGAGGATCGCGCCGTCGAAGCTGTAGTCGACCTGGTCATCATGGCTCTTGACGTCCGCCACTCGGCCATTCCAGATGGCCAGGAAGTCCACTTCACGGCTACGCAGCAGCTGCGCCGAATCTGCTCCGGCACTCCACCAGTTGGCCACCTGCGGCTTGATGCGCTCCAGCACCTTGAAGGCACGGTCGACATCCAGCGGGTACAGATCCTTCGGCGCCACGCCATCGCCGAGCAACGCCGCCTCCAGGGTCAGCCAGGGCTGCCGGTAGAGCGCGCGCGCGCCTTTCACCTGTGGGTCGAAGAACTGCTGCCAGTTATGCGCTGTCGGGTGCCCGGTGTCCTTGGCCCAGGCCACCACGGTGGCGTAGGCATGGCTGCCGACCCAGTTCTTGCTGACCACCGCCGGGTCGACGCTGGCCTTGTCGATCACCGCATAGTCCAGCGGCTCGGACAGGCCCTCCTCTTCCGCCTGGGCGCACTCGCTGCTGCCCAGCTCGACGATGTCCCACTTGGGCTTGCCGGACATCACCTGGGCACGCACGGCCGACAGGCCGGACATGTTGTCCTCGCGAATCTCGATGCCCAGCGCGCTCGCTGCCGGCTCCAGATAGGCCTTGCGTTCGGCGTCCTGCAGGGCGCCGCCCCAGCCGGCAAATGTCACCGTCTCGGCCTGTGCCATGACGGAAAGACTCGCCAGCACCGCACCGGCAAGGGTGGTTCGGATCATCGTGTGCATGCTTCCCCTCCCCTGATCAGTTCTGAATGAACAAATCGAATCGCTGCTGCAGTTCGGCCTGGTGGTCCTGCCACCAGCGCGGATCGAAGAACGCGACCTTGTCGACGTTGGCCGGCGCGGTGGGCAGGCGTGCTGCCATGTCCGCCGGGATGATGCCGGTGTCGTAGGCCTTGCTGTTGATCGGCGGGTTGGGAATCAGGGTAACCAGCGTGGCCTGGCTTTCCGGGGACATGATCTGGGCAATCAGCTTCATGGCCTGTGCCTTGTTCGGGGCACCCTTTGGCACCACCACGCAGTCATAGTCGAGCAGCGCCTGGTCGTAGGTGTAATCGACCTTGGCGCCGGAGTGTTTCAGCTCATCGGCGCGCGATGCCCAGATCGACAGGAAATCCACTTCCCGGCTGCGCAGCAACTGGGCCGAGTCGCTGCCGCTGCTCCACCAGTTCACCACCTGCGGCTTGATACGCTGCAGTACCTTGAAAGCGCGGTCGGCATCCAGCGGATAGAGCGCCTTGGGCGATACGCCATCGGCGATCAGCGCCAGCTCCAGGGTGGTGTAAGGCTGGCGGTAGAGTGCGCGCGGGCCTTTTATCTCGGGGTTGAAGAAGTCGGTCCAGGTGCGCGGTTTGGCGGCGTCTTCTTCGGTGGTCCAGGCCAGCACGGTGGAGTACGCGTTGCTGGCGATCCAGTTCTTGCCGTACAGGTTCTCGGCCACGCCATCCTTGTTGATCACCGAGTAATCCAGCGGCTCGGTCAGCCCCTGCGCCTCGGCCATCACGCAATCGTTGGACGCCAGCTCAACCACATCCCACTTGGGCTTGCCGGACATCACCTGGGCACGTACCGCTGCCAGGCCGTCCATGGTGTCTTCCTTGACTGTCAGGCCCTGGTGCTTGGCCGCCAGTTCGAAGTACGCCTTGCGTTCAGCGTCCTGCAAGGCGCCGCCCCAGCCGGCGAAAGTGACGGTTTCCGCGGCCTGGGCATGCATGCCGAGCAACCCCAGTGCCACTGTCAGCGCACGCACGCGCCATTGGATTCGCTTCATTTTCAACTCCTGGATTGTTGTAGTTAGACAGTTGATGCGAAACGCTCGGGACCTCCTGTCCCCATTGCCTTCCCTGCACTCTTGTGAGGTTGTTGCCGTGCCTCAGGCGATGTTGATCATGATGTGGCGCACGCTGGTGTAGTCCTCCAGTCCGTACAGGCTGAGATCCTTGCCGTAGCCGGACTGACGCAGCCCGCCATGGGGCATCTCGGTGGCCAGGGTCATGTGCTGGTTCACCCAGACGCAGCCGTACTGCAGCTGGGCGGAAGTGCGCAGCGCCTTCTTCACGTCGCGGGTCCATACCGAAGCGGACAGACCGTACTCGCTGTCATTGGCCCAGGCCAGCACCTGCTCCTCGTCGTCGAACGAGGTGACGGACACCACCGGCCCGAAGACCTCTTTCTGGACGATCTCGTCCTCCTGGTGGACACCGGCGATGACGGTGGGCTGGAAGAAGAAGCCGGGGCCGTCGGGAATCGCTCCACCTGCCAGCACCTCGCTGTGCGGCAAGGCAGCGGCGCGCTGGACGAAGCCCTGCACGCGCTCCTGCTGGCGGCGGCTGATCAGCGGACCGAAGTCGCTGCGCTCATCCTCGGGATGACCGGTGTGCAAGGTGGATACCTGCTGCACCAGCGCGTCGAGGAACTGCTCGCGGACCGACTCGGCGACGTACACACGACAGGCCGCGGTGCAATCCTGGCCCGCGTTGTAGTAGCCACCCGTGCGCAGCATGCTCGCCGCCGCAGGGATGTCCGCATCGGCGAACACCAGCACCGGAGCCTTGCCGCCCAGCTCCAGGTGGGTGCGCTTGAGGTTGCCGGCAGCGGCGCGAACCACGGCCTGGCCGGTGGCGATGTCACCGGTCACCGAGACCATGCGCACCTTGGGATGGCCGGAGAGCTGGGCACCCAGGGTGGCGCCACGCCCGGAGAGAATGTTGACGACGCCACGCGGGAAGATTTCCGCACACAGGCGGGCCAGGTACAGCGCGCTCAGCGGGGTGAGTTCGGACGGTTTGAACACCACGGTATTGCCTGCTGCCAGCGCCGGTGCAAGCTTCCACGCAGCCATCAGCAGCGGGTAGTTCCACGGCGCGATCAGACCGACCACGCCCAGCGGGTCACGACGGATCATGCTGGTACTGCCAGCGACGTACTCACCCGCCGCACTGCCCGGCAGGCAACGCGCAGCACCAGCGAAGAAGCGGAACACGTCAGCCACCGCCGGTACTTCGTGGCCGATGGCCTTCTGCAGCGGCTTGCCACAGTTGCGGCTTTCCAGCGTGCCCAGCTCAGTCGCCGCCGCCTCGATGCGATCGGCCAGCTTGAGCAGCAGGTAGCCCCGTTGACGCGGAGGCGTGCGCGCCCAGCCCGGGAAGGCACGCTCGGCCGCGTCGACAGCGGCGTCGAGCTGCGCCGGCGATGCATCGGCCAGTTCGTGAATCACGCTTTCATCGGCGGGTGCCAGGATTCGTTCGACATCACCCTGGCCGCGGACCAGTTCACCGTCGATGAGGTATTCGCTGTAGATCATCACTTTCTCCAGATGGGGCGTGCGCCTTATTCGGCGTCCTTGAAGCGATACCAGGCGTATGCCATTCGCTGGCCTACACGCAGGAAGGATTGGAACGGGAAGGGTTTTGGCGCCTCGTGAAGGAACGGCACGGGCGTGGGTCGGGAATCGCCACTGAGCATCTGGGCCAGGCGCTTGCCGGTCTGCACCGAGAACGAGACGCCGCTGCCCGCGTAGCCGCCGCCGGTGTAGACATTCTGCAGGCCGGGCACCTGGTAGCAGTGCGGCAGAGAGTTGTTGGTCACCGCCACCCAGCCGCCCCAGTTGTAGTCGACCTGTATGCCGTTCAGCACAGGGAACTTGCGGCACAGCGCATCCAGCAGGCGCTGGCGGTGAATCGGATTCTCCGCGTCGCGGCCATTCACTGCGCTGCGACCACCGAACAGGATGCGGTCGTCGGGCAAGCGGCGGTAATAGAACAGCAGGTTGCGGGTATCGAACATGCAGTCGCTGCCCGGCAGGCTGGCGGCCTTCTCCTGCGCGCTGAGCGGACGAGTGACGATGATCTGCGAGTGCACCGGCAGGACGCGGCCGGTGAGCGACGGATTCAGCTCACGCGAGGTATAGCCATTGGTGGCGACCACTACGCGCCGTGCGGTGACCACCCCTCCCGGCGTTACCAGGCGATGCCCGCCAGCACTGCTGGCCCAGTCCGTCACCGGGCTGCCGGGATGCACCTTCGCTCCCGCTTCGCGGGCCAGGCGCTGGATACCCCAGGCCAGCTTCAGCGGATGCATGCTGAAACCGTCGGGCATGTTCAGTGCGCCGAAGGACTCCGCCCCGGCATGCACACCCTGCACCTCCCTGGCTTCGACGAAGCGCGCCGGGTAATCGAGCAGGCTGTTGTACAGGCCGACTTCACGCTTGAGCGCCGCGACGTGCTCGGCCTTGCTGGCCACCTTGAATACGCCGTCCGCCTGCTTGTCGCAGTCGATGCCACCCATGCGAATCAGGTCGCGCGTCGTCTGCAGCGCCTGGTGCATCTCGTTGAAGTAGGCCTTGGCGGCGTCGCGGCCATATTTCTCCACCAGCGTCGCCAACGGCACGCGCCCACCGGAAATCCGCGCGAAGCTGCCGTTGCGCCCGCTGCACCCCCACGCCGTCTGGTTCGCTTCCAGCACCACGGCCTTGACCCCGTGCTCCCGGGCCAGGTGATAGGCGCAGCTGAGGCCGGTGTATCCACCCCCGATGATTGCCACATCGACCTCCAGGTTGCCCTGGATGGGACCGTCGTCCGGCGGCGGCGAACCCGCCGTATCGACCCAGTAGGAGGGAGTATGCGGCTGTGAACGGCCAGGGTTCGAATCAACGAGCGGATCGTACAATTTGCACCTCTGTATCGCTGTGCGATATTTGTTGTTCGCTTTTGCATGTACGATATGGTCGATATTGATTTACGTCAATTGATTTTGCCAAGACAGCAGAACCCTCCGCTCCGAATGGACCGGGGGGCGAGCGGGAGGAAATGGTCGGGATCGCAGAGCGAGGGCCCGGTAACGTCCGTGATGACGCGCCAGGGCAGCGCAAGGCATGGCGGTTGCCAGGAATCAGGGCAGGCAGACAGGCACCGGCCAACAGCGAGCATCGAGTCGGCGGTAGGCGGCAGCGCCAGGGCGTCCTTCTCGATGAGCAGGCCATCGTCGGACGAGCAGACACGTCGGTTCCTGGTCAGCCCAGGCCCGTTATCAACACGGCGTCGACCGAATCGCTACAGGCCCGGACGTTCGTACTGACGCTGAATGCGGCCCAACTCGCCCGACTCGCGCAGTTGCTCCAGTGCGCGGCTCCAGGCAGCGACCCGGTCATCGTCGCTGTCCCGGCTGAAGGCGATGTAGAGAGAGGAGCGGAGCAACTCGACTGGCACCTGTCGCAACGTACCAGGAGCCAGGCCCAGTTGACGGCTGTAATACGCGACGCCGGCATCGGTATCGCCGACGATGATGTTGGTGCGCCCAGCCAGCAGCATGAGGTAGAGCTGCTGGCTTCCGGTGGCGCGCTTGTCGAGATTGTCGAACCCCATGGATTGCAGCGTCTCCGGCACCAGCCCGGCATGCCGTGTCGTGATGCGAGCTGCGCCGCGCAAGTCACTCAGGGAAGTGGCCGGTTGCCGGGTATCGGCCAACTGGTAAGGGTGGATCGACTCCTCAACGATGGGCCCGACCCACTTGTACAGGGCCTCCCGCGCTGGCGTGCGGAACAAGGAAAACATGATGGTCCGGGGCTGGGATTGCAGCGCACGGCTGGTGCGCATACTGGGCAACAGCGTGATCTCGAAATCATCGCCGGTCAGCTTCATGATGGCTTTGACGATATCCGTCGCCATCCCGGTGATCTGATTGTCCTCGACGTAGTTGTAAGGCGCCCACTCTTCGGTGACGACTCGATAGTCCCCTGCCCAGGCCCAGGTATTGAGTACTGAACAAAGCAACGCTGCGCTGATGGTCGAAGGTTTCACGTGGTTCGCTTAGGGGAAGTGAATGCGCGAGGCCGCGGCGGGGAAGGAACGTGAAAATCATAGTACCGGCCTACCTGTGCCGCCAACGACAGGCACGCGGTGCGCAGGTGAGCGGCGGCAAATCAACGCCTACAACGAGTGCCCTGCTGCTTCTGGCGCGATGAGGCAATCATTGAACGCCGATCATGGGTCGTAAGCCTCCTCTCAACAGCGGTAGCAATCGACCAACAGCAAGTGCTCGATAGAACTGGCCCGTGGGTTGCAAACCAGGAAAACAGAGCAAACCCAAGCCGACGGCCTCTCGCTAGCCAATAGAAAAACCCGCCGGCCCCTGCCGGATATATCGGCTTGGCTCCATGCCACGCTCATCGACCAACCGGCCAATCGCCCGAACGATGGTGCCGGCATCCCAGATATCGACGGGGTTGCTCTCGTCGACACTCGCATTGGCGCCATAGACCACCATGGTTGTCTCGGTCGGTTCGCGGTGGTCGGCCGGAGTCATGAACAGGCGTCTCGCACCCTCGCCAGTTGCCTGGCAGTGATCAGAATCCAAAGGTAGCTGCGGGCGCTCTACGTAGCGCCATGTACCAGAGGTAGTGGACAGGAACACGCTACTGGCGTGGTCGTGGCAGGACAAGAGGACACCTGGATGAAAGAGCACCCGAAGCACCCATATGCCCATCCGAGCATCGAAGAACAAGGGCTGAACGTCGACGCCAGAGAAATAGGGCGCCATGGCGTCTTCGAAGATGGGCAGGACGCTCGCGGACTGCAGCTTATTGTGGTTGGGGAGCGGCATCGACAGGGGTCTCCGACAGAGCAGGCTCACGCCCACTATAAGCCCCGCTTCCAACATCAAATTTGACTGTACGCGCCACAGGCTGATCAATTCCCGACTGGCCATCAGCTCGCAGCAGTAGGCGCGAGGCGCAAAGAGACGGTGCACGCCCCCCAACCTGCTCCACCCTAGCCCCACTGATTCCACCCTGGAATCCACCCGCGGTTGGGCGCATCCATGCCGCTCGTTTGCTACAAACCTCACCGCACTCAACCAACTCGCTGCCGTTACGCAGCTTCGCTTCCCTGGCTCCGGAAACGCCATGATCACCTTGAAGCAACTCAGGCACCTGCAGGCGATCATTCGCCACGGCAGCATTCACCGCGCAGCCGAAGTGCTGTACGTCACCCCGCCAGCGCTAACCCGCAGTCTGGGGGCGCTTGAAAATGACCTGGGCATCCAACTGTTCGACCGGAGCAAAAACGGTATGCAAGCGACCGCGTTCTGCCTGCACATCCAGGAGCGCTGCGCGCAGTTGCTTTGCGATACCGACGAGTTGCTGTACGAAGCCAAAATCTACGCCAGGGTGGACTCCGGCAAACTGAGCCTCGGCGTGGGCAGAGCAACCCGGGAAACCGTGCTGCGCTCGGTGATCCCCGACTTCGTGATGCGCTACCCCAAAGTGCAGGTGCACATAAGCGAAGGCACTCCCGAAGAGCTCATCTACGGCCTGAAGAACCGCCAGTTCGACCTGGTCATCGCAGGCACCAGTGGTCTGCTGGATATCGATGCACTCAGGTTCCAGCCCATGAAATCCATACCGGCGCCCATCTTCACCCGTCGCGCTCATCCCCTGGCCCGACGCAGCATGGTCGCCCTCGCCGAGTTGCTCGCCTACCCCATGGTCACCGCCACCCAGTTGATATCCTCGCATCCGCTGCGGCGTTTTCTCGACCAGCAAGTCGGGACCGTGCCAGAACCCCACGTGTTGTGCAGCGATTATCAGTTGCTCAAACAGATTCTCCTGCGCACCGATGCCTGGATGCCAGCCCCGCTGTCGCAGTTCGCTACCGAACTAGCGGAGCAGGAGCTGCACGTCCTGAACGTGCCCAGCTGGAAATGCGATGCCGACATCAGCGCTATCGAACTGGATGGCCGATCACGCTCGCCAGCTGCCGAGCGCCTGATCGAACTCTGCCTCGAACGCCGGGAGCAGTGGTAAACCCATCTCTTACCCAGATAAACGCCTGACGCGCCGCCCCTCAGCTGCCAGCCCTGGAAGGAGAGCGCTTGCGTGCAGCCTTGCCTTTCGCCACTAGCGAGTCCGTTGCTTCGCAGCCCGGCGGCGCACTCCGCTGCGCCAGCTCCAGCAAAAGGCGATGCTCGGCCAGCAAGTAGTCACCCAGCTCGTTGAGGTCCGGCAGCGCCCGACGACAAGCGATCAAGCCGTAGTCCATCCGCCCGTTGTAGCTCGCCACCGTGACATTAAGTGCCATGCCATGGCAGGGAATGGAGACCGGGTAGTAACTGAGCACCTTGACCCCGGCGAAATACAGCGGCACCGGGATGCCCACCACATTGGAAATGATCAGGTTGGCCAGCGGCGGCACCCAGTTGGCCATGCGTGAGCGACCATACAGGGAAGCCGCTCCAGAGATCAGCCAAGGCGCGGCGATGACCGGGAAATCGCTGGGGATTACCGATTTGTAGGTGTTCAGCGCGCCCTTTCGCCGGTTTGCCGCCTCGCTGATCCGGCGCAAGCGGACCAGCGGATCGGCCTCATTGGTGGCCAGGTCCACGACCACCAGGCTGACCTGATTGTTCGCCGTGTCGTCGCCCGCTTCGCGCAAGCTTGCGGGCATCGCCGCACTCATCGAGCGCGCTGGCAGGTCCCAGCTCTCTGCCAGGTAGCGCCGCAAGGTGCCAGCAACCGTCGCCATCACCACGTCGTTGAAGGACACCCCAAAGGCCTTGGCAATCTGCTTGATCTCCGCCTGCGCAACGGTGCGACCGACAAAGCTGCGCTGGTTGGTAATCGCCACATTGAGCGGCGTTCGCGGCGCCACCCACTGCCCGGGCTTGAGCAGGCTACCCAAGCGGCGCTTCCATGCACGCTCCTTGTCGCACGCCAGGCCCATCGCGACACGCCCTATCTCGGGCAACATACGGGTGATCTTGAGAAGTTGCTGGCTGCTATTCAGCAGGGCCGCGCCGGCCAGCTCCGCCACGCCCAACTGGTACTGATTGCGCCGCAGCTTGGGGCGCGGTGGCTTGATCCTGCGTCCGCTCGGCTCTGCATCGAACAGGGCCTTACCCACCTCGATGCCGGCCTGACCATCGATGGCCGCGTGGTGGAGCTTCGAGTAAAACGCCACTTCGCCACTTTTCAGCCCATCAATGATGTACAGCTCCCACAACGGGCGGCTGCGGTCCAGCAGGCTTGAATGCAGACGCGCCACCGTCTGTTGCAGCAGACGATTGCTACCGGGCGCAGGCAGGGTGATGTGGCGAACGTGATGTTCCAGGTCGACGTCCTCATCGTCCACCCAGACCGGATTGGACAGATCGAACGGCATGTTGGCCAGCTTGCGATTGAACACCACTGCCAGGTGCATGCGCTCTGCAATAAGGGCCTTCACCTCCTCGAAAAACGTCTCCTTACGTTCCTCCGGCAACTCCAGCACGTGAAGCCCACCAACATGCATTGGCATTTCCGCCGACTCCAGGTGAAGAAACATTGCATCCATACCGCTCAGATGATTCATCGCGTCATGCTCCATACAGAGAAGACTTGCAGCCCAGCCGTCAGTCCACAGCAGCACCGCACAGTCGGAAGTGTTCAGTTACGGATCGGTCCTCGGTTGCGACACAACGGTAGGCAGGGGACGTCATGTGGCCACGCATGCGGCATGACGGGCGCGCTCATGGCGTCCATCAGGTGCTGCTAAGGCTTGGGAGATGAGATGAGTAAGCGCAACAGCCCACGCGCCTGGAAGGGCTTCCACGTCTGCTCGCTTTGCGCCAGGCGATTGCCCAGCACGAACCAGACCACTGGATTGACGCCGAGGCCAAGGTGGCTGGCACTGTTCACCGCGACGTTATCGATCTGGCGCCCGTGCGACTCGACACTGCCCGCCCAGCCAACAATGCCGTCGCCCCGCGAGAAGATGGAGGTAGTCGGCACCGGCGGCGCCTGGTCGCCGCGTACTGCGTCTGCGGCGACGTCCCCGTGACCGCGCATCATCCGCTGGTAGAGGTGCCAGACATTGGTGCTGGATTCCGGAGCGCCATAAAGCGGGCTGCCCAGGGTAATCACCTGGCGCACCAGATGCGGCCTGGCGCGCGCGACCTCCCGGGCAAAGATGCCGCCCAGGCTCCAGCCGATAAGGCTGACGGTGCCGCCCGAGCTGGCATGCAGAGCCTCGAGTTGGTCAATCAGGCTGTCCAGCACCCCTGGGCGCGGGCCGCGGTTGCATCCCAAGCCCCAGCCGGAGACGGCGTAGCCCCGGTTACGCAAGAACCGCCGCAGCGGCACGGTGGACACGTCGCTAGCCATGAACCCTGGAAGCACCAGCACCGCATGACCATCGCCACGTGGCACACGGCGGCGCAGCCAGGGCAAGGCCCAGGGTACAGAAGCCAGTTCAAGCAACGCGCGCCCCTCAAGAGCCAGCAGCAGCCTGGAAGGACAAAAGGACTCTGCTGGTGGCCGTTTTGGAGACGAGCGCGATCTACAGCGCGGCAAGGCAGTCATACGGGCTCCTTCATTCCTGGAATGGGATTCAGAGCGCCAGGCACCAGGCCTAGGCGCTGACTTCGTCCACCAGCATTTTCTTCGAGAGCTTGCCCACGGCAGTCTTGGGCAGCGCATCGCGGAACTCCAGGGCCTGCACCATCTCGTGTTTGCCCAGGCGGTCTTGCAGAAACACCTTGAGCGCCTCCAGATCGAACCGCGAATGCCCGGCGCGCAGCTTCACGTAGGCCTTCGGCGTCTGACCGCGATAGGCGTCGGGAATGCCGATGACCATCACTTCTTCGACCGCTGGATGGGCGTAGATAGCTTCTTCGATCACTCGCGGATAAACGTTGAAACCGCTGCATAGCAGCATGTCCTTCGTGCGATCGACGATGAACAGGTAGCCGTCTTCATCCATCAGGCCGACATCGCCAGTCCGGAAGAACCCGTCATCGGTAAAGCTTTCGCGGGTAGCCTGTGGGTTGTTCCAGTACCCGGCCATCACGCAGGGGCCAGAAATGCATATTTCCCCGCGGGCACCAGGCTCTACCTTGCGCGACGGATCGTTCAGATCACGCAGCGAAATAGTCACGCCCGGCGCAGGTATACCGCAGGAGCCCGGCTTCTGAATGCCCAGCACGGGTGTGAAGGTGCCACCAGAGCAGGTCTCGGTCATGCCCCAACCTTCAGTCAGTAGGCACCCGGTTTGCTCCTTGAAGCGAGCGATCAGCTCCACTGGCAACGGGGCTCCGCCAGAAGTACAGATTTTCAGCGAGCCCAGGTCGTAGTCATCCACCCGCGGATGGCCGCTGAGGGCGGTGAACATGGTCGGTACTCCGGGGAATACGCTGATCTTGCCTTTGGATATCTCCTTCAGCACAGCCTCCGGATCGAACTTGACCATCAGCACCAACTCACCCCCCATGCGCATGGAGAGCAGCATCTCGACCACCATCGCATAGACATGGAACAACGGCAGCGCGGTCAGCACTCGCTCCCGTCCACGGTGCAATAAGCGGTCATCATCCACGGTTACTGCGTCGAATATCGCAGCGGCGGCGCTGAGGTTGGCATGGGTGAGCATGGCACCCTTGGGCAGTCCGGTAGTGCCGCCGGTGTACTGCAGTACGGCCAGGGCCTGGGTCGGCTCGCCCAGCGGGTACTGCCGGTACTCACCGGCGTTGTCCAGCAACGCAGAGAAGGACAGGCAGTCCTGGCCATAGGCGACGGTGCATGTCTGTTGCTGCTGTTCCAACTCGCCTTGAATCTGCGCCGGTGCAGCGGAAAATTCACCCAGGGAACCGACCACCAAAGCACGTAGGCGGGTGCGCTCCAGCAGCAGGGCCATCTGCGGGTACAGAGAGATCAGGTCCAGGGTTATCAGGATATCGGTGCGGCTGTCTTCAACCTTGTGCTCCAGCACTTTCCCGGCATCCAGAGGCGAGTAGTTCACCACACAGCCGCCGGCCCGCAGGATGGCGAAGAAGCAGATCACATAGTGGGGCACATTCGGCAGGAACAGGCCCACGTGGACACCCGGTTGCACTCCCAGTCGCTGTAGACCCGCAGCAGCCCGATCAACCAGCTCAGACAGTTCGCGGTAGCTGATCTGGCGCCCCATGAAGGCCAGGGCTGGGCGCTCCGGCCAGTTGCGAACCGACGCGTCCAGGATATCGAGCAGGTTGGTTTGGGGCAGCTCTAGGTCCCACCGCAAGCCGATGGGATAGGAATGAAGCCAAGGTACTTGCATAGCGATTCTCTTATTCGAACGTCATCTGCACCAGCGCCGTTCGACCATGCCCCCACGTGCAGGTGGTAAAGACACAGCCGAATGCAGTGGCAACCGGCCCTGGCAGATAGAGCCGCGAGGTCTGGAGCGGCCACCTCTGCGGCGGCTCCAGCCCCCATCGCACTGTCTGCTGGATCGCAGCCTAGGCCCAAGAAATACCCAGTGAACAGTTCAATAAAATCAACCCGTATTAACTAAAAGTTACCAGCCAATTACCCTTGATACGGGCATGATGCTGGTATGTCGAAACGACCCAGTTCCGGCCGCCGGGAGCCACGCCGAACACCGTGTGCGCCCTGCCCCGCCGCTCCAATTCCATTCCGCCGCCGACCTTGATCACACATGCCTAGTCCGACGCTCAGCCCCAGCAAGCTGCGCCCACCCGTCCTACCGGGTACCACTATCGCCCGGCCACAATTGTTGCAGCTGCTGCGCGAGGCCGCCGAGCAGGACTGTTTGCTGAGCCTGCTGAGCGCGCCGTTGGGCTACGGGAAAAGCACCCTGCTGGCTCACTATGTCGCCGGCCTGAACACACCCTGGGGCTGGCTGCGCTGCGATGCAGGCGACAACCGGCCGCTTGCCCTGCTTCTGCACCTGCATCAGGCCGTGGGCCTCGCCCAACCGGAGCGAGCCTTGGCACCGGGCGACGAAGAGCGCCTGTGGGCGTCCATTGTCGCGCGCCTAGAACAGCACAGCGCCGGCTTCACCCTGATCCTGGACGACCTGCACCAACTGCGCGCTGGCTCCGCCTGTCGCTACCTGGAAACCCTGCTGCGCCACCCGCCTGCCGGCCTGCACCTACTCGCCGCCAGTGAGGGCCTGCCGCACCTCGCGCTGGGGCACCTGCGCCGCGACCGACGTCTGCAAGTACTAGACACTCGCCACCTGGCACTGGAAAGCAACGAAATCCAGGCGCTCGCCGCCGCCCGCGGTCAAGCCCTCGGCAATAACATGCCCTACTGCCTGCGCGCCAACAGCGAAGGCTGGATCAGCGGGGTGCTGCTGGAGCTCGCCGCTCATGAGGAGCGCCCCCAAGCACAGCTACAATCCGCCGCGTTGCGAACCGACCAAGCCTTGGTCGCGCAATTCTTCGAAGAGGAAGTATTACGCCCGCTCCCCCCCGACTTGCGGCGTTTTCTGGAAAGTCTGTCGGTGGTCAACGCCTGCGACGCCCGACTCGCAGCCTGCCTCAGCGGCCGCACCGACTGCGAGGAACTGCTGCGCCGAATGCTGCGCCAGGGTCTGTTCATCCAGCAGTGCGGCGTTGACGGCCTGCAGTACCGCCTCCACCCACAGCTGCGTCAAACGCTCTACCACGGCCTGCAGCGACGCGCGCCGGAAAAGCTGGAGCAACTGCATCGGCAAGCCGCTGACTGGCTGCTACAACAGCACTGCTATGCCGAGGCGACCTATCAGCTGGGGCGCGCGCGCGACTTCAACGCTCTGCTTGCCGCCATCGACCGGCACAGTTTCGACCTGCTGCGGGAAGGCAAAATCGACGCCATGGTCGACCTCCTCACAGACGTTCCGGGACAGAACATCGAGGATCACTTCACCCTGGCGATCACTGAGGCCAGCACGCTGATCGTCACCAACGACATCAAGCGGGCCGCCCAATGCCTGGTACGCCTGCAACGCCTGCTACGCAACCAGGCCATCCCCCCACGGCGAGCAGAGCGCGCGCACCAGACCCTGGGATTTCTGCGCAGCCGCCTGGCGTTTCTCGGCGGCAACTTCGCTCACGGTATCGCCCTGGTTGACCAGACGTTGCAGCATTACGCCAAGGTCAACGCGGCTACGGCCGTACTGCTGTTCAACCGCGCCTGCTGCCAATATGCCCTCGGTCGGTTGCACGAAGCCCGGCGTGATGCCGAACAGGCACTTGCCGAGATAGAGGCCCTGAACTTCAGCGGCTACATCAATCTGCTCCACCTCCACCTCGGCCTTATCGAACTGGCCCAAGGCGAACTCATCAGGGCCGATGAGCGCTTTGCCGCACTGGCCCAGGTCGTCCCCACGGGCATCTCACACGACTTCTACGACCTGTTCGAGCACTTGGGCAAGGGCATCGTGCTGCTGCAGCAACATCAACTGCCCCAGGCCGCCCGCCGGCTGGCCCAAGCCGAGGCCATAGCCCTGGGCTTTCCCCACTGCTCCGGGCTGCCCTGGGTCCTGCATTACCAGGCCCTCTGCCTGTCCGCGCAGGGCGACCTTCCAGGCGCACGGGCACGCTGGGAAGAAACGCGCCGGCTGGCCCGAACCTTCAAGCTATTCGCTCTTTACCGCCAGGCCAGTGCCTGGCGCGCGCGGCTGGCGGTGAGCGAGCGCGATCAGGACTTCATCCTCGGCTGGCTCCAGGAATGGCATTGGTGCAACCGTCGTTACGACGGACGCCTGTCGCCAGATGAATGGCTGGCCTACGCCTGGGTACAACGCCACCTAGGCCAGTACGCCACGACGCGGCGGATCGCCGGCGAGCTGCGAGTACAGGCGACGGCCGAAGACAACCAGCAGCTCAGCATCGACCTCCACCTGCTCGAAGCCACCCTGTACCTCGACGAAGCAGACCGCAAAGCTGCGCTACATAGCCTGGACGCAGCCCTGCGCCTGGCTGCCCGGCATGGTCCGGGGCAATTGCTGCAACTGGAAGGTCGTGAGCTAAGCGAACTGTTCCGCCAACTGATCTCGCCTCCGGTACGCCGCCAATTTGGTCTGGAACTGCCCCTGCCACCACGCGAACAGATCACCGAACTGCTGCGCGGCCTCGCCGTCCACAGCCCCTCCGCTCAGCCCCTGCCCGAGCCTCTGACACGCCGTGAACAAGACGTGCTGCGACGCATGGCCAGCGGCCAGGCTAACCAGCAAATCTCCGACGGCCTTTACATCAGTCTCAGTACGGTTAAGACCCACATCAACAACCTCTTCCGTAAGCTTGACGCGACCGACCGAGAAGGTGCGCTGCAAGCGGCTCGGAAACTGAAACTGTTGGACTGAGCCACCGACAATCCACCCCGTCTCCACCTGCATCCTCCCCAATTTCCACCCGGAGTTGGACGCGCGCAGCGCCCCGCCTTTGCTACAAAGCCGCCTCGTGACCTTCCGACGAACGAGACAGCCATGACCGACCAACTGCTCAGCGAGCGCGACCTGCACTTCCAGCTCTACGAGATGCTCGATACCGAGTCCCTGCTGCAACGGCCGCGCTACGCAGAACACGACCTGGCGGTCTTCGACGCCACGCTCAAGACCGCGCACACCCTCGCTGCACAGTACTTCGCCCCGCACAACCAGAAGGGCGACGCCAACGAGCCGACCTTCGATGGCGAGAAAGTCACCCTGATTCCGGAAACCAAGGACGCCTGGGACGCCTTCGCCGCCGCCGGCTTCATGGCCGCCCACCACGATTACGAGGATGGCGGTCTGCAATTGCCGGAAGTGGTATTGCGCGCCTGCATGGCCTACTTCAACGCAGCCAACATCGCCACGGTGGGTTACTCCTTTCTCAGCATCGGCGCTGCCAACCTCTTGAAAAGCTTCGCCTGCGCCGAGCTGCGCGAGCGCTTCCTGCCGCCAATGCTCGACGGCCGCTTCAGCGGCACCATGGCGCTCACCGAACCGGGTCAAGGCTCGGCCCTGGGCGACCTGCGCACCAGCGCTCGCCAGCTCGACAACGGCAGCTACCGTCTGTTCGGCCAGAAGATGTTCATTTCCGGCGGGGACCACGAGCTGACCGAGAACATCGTGCACATGGTCCTGGCCCGTATCGAAGGCGCGCCGGCTGGAGTCAAGGGCATCTCGCTGTTCCTCGTGCCGAAGTTCCTGGTCAACGACGACGGCCAGGTCGGCGCACGCAACGACGTGGCTCTGGCCGGCCTGCTCCACAAGATGGGCTATCGCAACACCACCTCCACCGTGCTGAATTTCGGCGAGAAAGACGGCGCGATCGGCTACCTGGTGGGCGAGCCCCACAAGGGCCTGACCTACATGTTCCAGATGATGAACGAGGCGCGCGTCGGCGTAGGCCTGGGTGCAGCCAGCCTCGGCTATCAGAGCTACCTGCACGCACTCGACTATGCCCGCGAGCGACCCCAGGGACGTCTGCCGGGCAGCAAGGACCCGCTGTCGCCGCAGGTGCGCATCGTCGAGCACGCCGATGTACGGCGCCTGTTGCTGCAACAAAAAGTCTACGCCGAAGGCAGTCTGTCTCTCTGTCTGTACGCCAGCAGCCTGGTCGAAGACAGCCACACCGCGCAGGATGCCGAACAACGCCACCAGGCCGCCGAACTGCTCGACCTGCTCACCCCGGTGGTCAAGTCCTGGCCTTCGCGTTACGCCCTGTTGGCCTCGGAAATCGGCGTGCAGGTGCTCGGCGGCTCCGGCTACATCCGCGAATACCCGCTGGAGCAGCTCTACCGGGACAACCGCCTGAACCCCATCCATGAAGGCACCGAGGGCATCCAGGGCCTCGACCTGCTGGGCCGCAAGCTGGGCCCGCGCGGCGGCGA
Organism: uncultured Pseudomonas sp.; assembly: GCA_966191535.1. Lineage (GTDB taxonomy): Bacteria > Pseudomonadota > Gammaproteobacteria > Pseudomonadales > Pseudomonadaceae > Pseudomonas. Next base: position 24,907 of record CBIGPF010000051.1, read on the forward strand.
AGGCTACGCACTCTTCCGCAAAACGATGCGCGCCAGCCTGAAAGCTGCCTTCAACGACGAGCGCTGCGCAGCGCTGGCGCTCCAGCTGGATGATGCCCTGGGCGTCGTCGAGGCCGTCACCAAAGACCTGCAGCTCCAGGTCGCCACCAACGCCGACCTCGGTCTCAGCAATGCCACAGCTTATCTCGATGTCTTCGGCAAGCTCGTGGTCGGTTGGATCTGGCTACGCCAGGCCCTCGCCGCCAGCCGCGGCCTGGCAGCCGGCGCCAGCGGCGACGAGGCAGACTTCTACCAGGGCAAGCTGCACGCCGCTCGCTACTACATGGACTGGGAGCTGGCTGGACTGGAAGGCCAGGCCCGCCTGCTCAGGGCCGGTAACCGCGTCTGCTTCGACATGCAGAACGCCTGGTTCTGAGCCACTCCATTTTGCCTCCTCCCTGTCCGGGGAGGAGCGCGGCCGGCTGTCACACCAGACCGTCGAGTGCGAAGGAACGCCCCTTCAGGCAGACCCTGCCGCCCCACTATCAGCTAAAAGGAGCCCCCATGAGCGACCTGATCCACTACCGTCTCGATAACGAGCTGGCGCTGGTCGGCCTAGCCCGTCCGCCGGTCAACGCCCTCGGCCAGGCACTGCGCGCCGCGTTGAACGAAGCTGTCGAGCGCGCCGCCGCCGATCCGACAGTGCGTGCGATCGTCCTGCACGGCTCGCCCTTCAGCGCCGGTGCTGACATCAACGAATTCGGCAGCGCCGCCAGCCATGCCGAGCCCGGCCTGCCAGACCTGCTGGAGCGCCTGAGCGCACTGGAGAAACCACTGGTCGCCGCCATCGACGGCCTGGCCCTCGGCGGTGGCCTGGAACTGGCCCTGGCCTGCGGCTACCGCATCGCCACAGCGAGCGCCCGCGTCGGCCTGCCGGAAATCAACCTCGGCCTGCTCCCGGGCGCTGGCGGCACCCAGCGCCTGCCGCGCCTGATCGGAGCCACTGCGGCGCTCGACCTGATGATCGCCGGCACCCCGCTGCCAGCCGAGCGCGCCCGCGAGCTGGGCCTGATCGACCAACTCGCACAAGGCAGCGCCAGCCTGCTGGACGAGGCCTGCGCCCTGGCCCGCACACTGCTCGCCAACGGCGCACCGGCACACCCGAGCACCCCATTCGCCGCCCCCGGAGCCGACCTGCCGCCCGACTTCTTCGCCAGCTACCGCGCCAAGCACGTCGCGCGCTGGAAAGGCCAGCAGGCTCCGCTGCGGGTGCTCTCCGCCGTTCAAGCGGCCTGCCAACTACCCCTGGCCGAAGGCTTGCAACGTGAAGGCGAACTGTTCCGCGAAGCCGAGGCCTCCGCAGAGTCGGCGGCCCTGCGCCACGTTTTCTTTGCCGAACGCGAAGCCGGCAAGGTGCCTGGTGTCGACGCCGGCACCAGGCTGCGCCCCATCACCAAGGTCGCGGTGATCGGCGCCGGCACCATGGGCGGCGGCATCGCCATGAACTTCGCCAACGCAGGCATCCCGGTGACACTGCTGGAACTCAAGGCGGAAGCCCTGGACCGCGGCCTCACCCAGATCCGCAAGAACTACGAGATCAGCGTGCAACGCGGCAAGCTGACCCAGGCCCAACTGGAGCAGCGTATGGAGCGGCTGCGGGGCACCCTCGATTACGCCGACCTGGCCGATGCCGACCTGGTCATCGAAGCAGTGTTCGAGAACCTGGAGATCAAGCAGAGCGTGTTCCGCACCCTGGACAAGATCTGCAAGCCCGGCGCCATCCTCGCCAGCAACACGTCGACCCTGGATGTCGATGCCATCGCCGCCGCTACCAGTCGGCCGCAAGACGTGATCGGACTGCACTTCTTCAGCCCGGCCAACGTGATGCGCCTGCTGGAAGTGGTACGGGCCCGCGAGACAGCGCCCGACGTGCTTGCCAGCACCCTCAAGCTGGCGCGCCAGATCGGCAAGATCGCCGTGGTCTCCGGCGTGTGCTTCGGCTTCATCGGCAACCGCATGTTCGAGCCCTACTCCCGCGAAACCCACCGCCTGCTGCTGGAAGGCGCCACGCCGGCGCAGATCGACAAGGTACTCACCGACCACGGCCTGGCCATGGGCATGCTGGCCGTGCAGGACCTGGCCGGCATCGATGTCGGCTATATGATCCGCGAGTCGCGCCGCGAGGTGATCGGCCACGACGCCAGTTACTGCAAGCTGGGCGATGAGTTGTACGCCCTCGGCCGCCATGGCCAGAAGACCAAGGCCGGGTTCTACCGCTACGAAGGCCGCGAGCGCCTGGAAGATGTAGAGGTCACCGCACTCGCCGCGCGCATCGCCGACCAGCTCGGCATCAGTCGCCGCACCATCGGCGATCAGGAAATTCTCGAACGCTGCCTGTTCGGCCTGATCAACGAGGGCATCCAATTGCTCGACGAAGGCATCGCCCTGCGCAGCGGCGATATCGACCTGGTGTTCATCAACGGCTACGGCTTCCCGGCCTGGCGCGGCGGCCCCATGCACGAGGCCCAAAGCCTCGGTCTGGACCATCTGCTGGCACGCCTGCAGCACTACCGCCACGCCCTCGGCCAGCACGGCGAGACCTGGTTCCAGCCGGCGCCGCTGTTGGAACGTCTGGTCGCCGCCGGCCACGACCGCATCGAGAAGATCTGACCGACATCTGCCCCGTCCGAACGGATGGAGGGCGCTTAATACACCCGCACAGGGCCCCCTTACCATGAACGAAGCCGTCATCCTCTCCACTGCCCGTACGCCAATCGCCAAAGCGTTTCGCGGCGCCTTCAACGACCTCAAATCGCCCAGCATGGCCGGCTACGCAATCCGCGCCGCCGTCGAGCGCGCCGGCATCGAAGCTGGGGAAATCGAAGACCTGGTCATGGGTACCGGCATGCCGGGCGGCACCGCTGGCTGGAACCTCGGTCGCATGGCGGCCCTGGCCGCCGGCCTGCCGCAGACCGTCAGCGGCCAGACCCTTGACCGCCAGTGCGCCTCCGGCCTGATGGCCATCGCCACCGCCGCCAAGCAAATCATGTTCGATGGCATGGCCGTCACCATCGGCGCCGGCCAGGAGCACATCAGCCTGGTACAGAGTCGTCATCTGGAGTGGGCGATGGCGGAGCGCGACGAGGAGGTCATCCGGCATGCCGCACACGCCTACATGCCAATGTTGCAGACCGCCGAGATCGTCGCCCGGCGCTACAACATCAGCCGCGAAGCTCAGGACACCTACTCCCTGCAATCGCAGCAGCGCACCGCCGCGGCCCAGGCCGCCGGCCTGTTCGCCGATGAAATCGTCCCGGTGACTGCACGCAAGAAGCTGATGGACAAGGCCAGCGGTGCGGTCGTCTATGAAGACGTGACCCTCAGCCTGGATGAAGGCAATCGCCCACAAACCGTGCTGGACGACCTGGCCAAGCTCCAACCGGTAATCGAAGGCGGCTGCATCACCGCCGGCAACGCCAGCCAGCTATCCGACGGCGCCAGCGCCTGCGTGATGATGGATGCGCGCCTGGCCGAACAGCGCAACCTCACCCCCCTGGGCGCCTACCGCGGCGTGGCCGTCGCCGGTCTGGCCCCGGAAGAAATGGGGATCGGCCCGGTCTTCGCCGTACCCAAGCTGCTAAAGCAACACGGCCTGAGCGTCGACGACATCGGCCTGTGGGAACTCAACGAAGCGTTCGCCTGCCAGGTGCTGTACTGCGCCGAAAAGCTGCGCATCGACCCGGCAAAGCTCAACGTCAACGGCGGCGCCATCGCGATCGGCCACCCCTACGGCATGAGTGGTGCGCGTATGGTCGGCCACGTGCTGCTGGAAGGTAAACGTCGCGGCGTGAAGTACGTGGTGATCACCATGTGCGTCGGTGGCGGCATGGGTGCGGCCGGTCTCTTCGAGGTGTTCTGATGGATGCTCTGCACATGTTTTCCCTGGCAGGCAAAACCGTCCTGATCACGGGTGCCTCCAGCGGTATCGGTGCCCACCTGGCACGCCTCGCCGGGCGTGCCGGCGCCAGCGTAGTGCTGGCCGCGCGGCGTGTTGAACGCCTCGAGCAGGTCGCCAAGGACATCCAGTGGCTGGGCGGTGAAGCCCTGCCGGTGGCGTTGGACGTTACCGACCGAGCCAGCGTCGAAGCCGCCTTCGATGCCGCCGAAACGCGTTTCGGCGTGGTCGATGTGGTGCTCAACAACGCCGGCATCGGCAACAGCCTGCGCGCCCTGGAGCTCGGCGAAGACGAATGGCGCACCATGCTGTCGACGAACCTCGACGGCGTCTGGCGCGTGGCCCAGTGCGCAGCGCAACGCCTGGCCAAAGCCGGCCGCGGCGGGAGCATCATCAACGTGGCCTCGATCCTCGGCCTGCGCGTCGGCACCGGCTACAGCCACTACTGTGCGGCCAAGGCCGGCGTGGTCCAGTTGACCAAGTCGCTGGCGCTGGAACTGGCGCGCAACAATATCCGCGTCAACGCAATCGCCCCGGGCTACTTCAAGACGGAAATGAATGACGCTTACTTCGACAGCGAAAAAGGCCAAACCTATATCCGTAATACTGTGCCGATGCGTCGCCTGGGTTTGCTACAAGAGCTGGAAGGTCCCTTTCTGCTACTCGCTAGCGAAGCCGGCTCGTTCATGACTGGCGAAGTATTAGCCGTGGATGGTGGCCATCTGGTCAGTAGCCTGTAAACCTGAAGACAATCCCACGATCACAGCGCTCGCTGGATCGTGGGCCGTCAATGACGGCTGCGACGGATGTCGAAGCTCACCCGGATTGGAGCACTTCCAATCGCTTTGCGATGCGATGGCTTCTTATTATCGGCCTTAACGCCTGCAACCGACTCGCTCCGCACTGACTGGTGTTGCAAGTATCGGACTACGGGCGCTGCACGGGAGCTTCTGGTCGAGCATCCAGCCATCTGCAACTCCTTGATGTATTGCCGTGTGCTTTCGTTCCTGGCGTAACTGCCCAGCGTCCGCAAAAAAGCCCGCCGATGGGCGGGCTTTTTCTCGCGATTGGCTCGGATTCGCCCCATCGCCGGCGATGACGGTGAATTAATGCGGGGCACACTTTCTTCCTATGCACGCCAAGAGCGAGGGAGAAGGAGCCACTCAAGCTTACACCTAAGTATGTTGCATTCGCTGATTGAGCTCACAACCATAAGCGATTTACCAAAGCTAGAACTTGATCTGGATCTGTGACCATCTTCTTAATCCGATGAGTGACGCTTGCGGGGAACCTCCTATCGACTAGAACTCAAACAACTGTCAGGGAGAGATTCCAGATGCGATCAAAACCCATCACTTTATTCGCGATCAAAAACCGTTCTAAAACCTTGCACGCCGGAGTTAGGCCCTACTTAACACCCAACCCCCAAGGTATTATCGACGAGGCAGCCCCCCTCACTCAGGCTGTTAGAAAAGCTCTTGCCACCCGGTTGAAAAAGACCATTCCGATAGCTTCTATAATCGCACTCTCTTCGCTGGAGCCCAAGGCACTCGCCGCCCCCATCATCCTTGAAGATGAAAGTTTTACTTTCACGTCGACGGAACAAATTCATGACGAGTTGCGAATTATAAGAGGAGAGTTGATCGTCGATGCTGGAGCCAGATTATACACCTACGCTCCCTTAAACATACTAGGAAGCAGGGAAACTCCGGGAATTGTAAGAATTATAAATGGATCTGCTATACAGGCGGATGGTCCCGTTTATGTTGCACCCGACGCAGGAGGGGAAAACGTAGCTGCCCTGCAGGTTACGGGTGAAAAAAGCAAACTGATCGCGAATGGTGGTCTTACCATCGGAGTTGGAAGCGAGTCAGCAGGCTACATGGAGGTTTTAAACAAGGGTAGCGTAAATGGCTTTTCCGATGTTTCGATAGGCTCTGCAGGCGGAAGTGGGATGCTGTATGTAATGGGCAGCGGAACGCTCTGGACGAGCACCGATAACGTCCAATTGGGCGCAGGAGGAGAAGGCTCCAGCTCCGTTCTGAAAGTGTCAGACAAAGCCATATTCAGGGCAAGCCTAATAGAAACCTTTGATAATAACTCGGCCTGGATTGTTATTGGCGATTATCGAAGACCTACGTCTGCCGGGCAGCTTGATGTCAACGACATTAAATTGGGATCACCTGAGTCATATCTTGTTCTAAGTCATTTGGATGAAAACTACAGCGCCGCCTGGAACATCACCGGCCAAGGCTCGCTTTACGCCCTGAAAGGCACGACCGAACTGGGCGGTCAGAATAGCTACAGCGGTGACACGGTGGTTGAAAACAGTACGCTTCGAGCAGGTTCCTCGGAAGCCTTCAGCCAAAACTCCAGACACTATGTGATGTCCGGTGGCGTTCTAGACCTCAATGGCATCAGCCAGACCGTTGGCGGATTGCATAATGCCGGCACCATCTACTTCAATAAGAGTTCCAATTCGGCGGGCACCAGCCTGACGGTCAACGGCGATTATCACGGTTCGGGCGGGACCCTGATATTCAATAGCGCTCTGGCCGCAGATGACTCGCTCACCGATAGCCTGCACATCAAAGGCAATGCCGATGGCGGAACCAACGTCACCGTCAAAAACCTTGGTGGGCAGGGCGCGAACACTATCGAAGGTATCCGCCTGATTTCGGTGGACGGCCAAATAGCGCCGGGGACTGAATTTCGCCAGACCTCACGTATCGTTGCCGGCGCCTATGACTATCGGCTTGTGCAGGGAGGTCAAGGCGGGAGCAGCAAGAGTTGGTATCTGACCAGCGGCGTCGAGCCAGTCGATCCGCCTCCGCCAATCGATCCGTCGCCGCCTATCGATCCGCTGGATCCGATCCCCGTGTTGCCTGCACCGCCCGAGCCTCCCGTGCTGCCTGAGCCACCAACATCGGTCGTTCGACCCGAAGCGGGCAGCTATATGACCAATTTGGCCGCTACCAATGAAATGTTTGTGCATCGCCTGGATGATCGCACTGGCGAACGGGAGTACATCGACGAGGTCACTGGCGAGAAGCAGCTAACCACCCTGTGGTTGCGTGCTGGTGGCGGACATGAGCACAGCCGCGATCAGTCCGATCAACTGGAAAATCACGAAAATCATTATGTACTCCAGTTGGGCGGACAGCTGGCCAAGGGCAGTTTCACGGGGGAAGACGGCTGGCACCTGGGGATGATGATGGGCTATGGCAACAGCAGTAGCGATACACGATCGTCCCTGAGCCGGTATGACTCCAAAGGCAACGTCGATGGCTACAGTGTTGGTGTGTACGGCACATGGTTCCAGGATGAGCGTGCTCGAAAAGGCGCATACGTCGATACGTGGTTGCAACACGCCTGGTTTGACAATCGCGTAGATGGCGAAGGGCTTGCGAAAGAGGATTACAACTCGAAGGGTCTGCAGGCGTCGTTGGAAAGTGGCTACACCTTCGAGTTTGGCGAAAAAGAAGGGAGCAGCCTTTCTGTGCAGCCCCAGGCTCAGGTGATCTGGAGTGGCATCAAGACGGACGATCATCGCGAAGACAATGGCAGCAAGATCTTCGCGGTAGGTGAGGACAACGTTCACACACGCTTGGGAATAAAACTCTTCAAGGAAGTAACACACGACAGCTCAGGGGCGAGATGGACCCCCTCCGTGGCGGCCAACTGGCACTACAACAGCAAAATCTACGGCGTGGAAATGGACGATGTAAGGCAGTCGATGGAGGGCGTGCGTAACACTGGAGAGGTGCGATTGGGAATGGATGGCGCGCTGACCAGTCACCTTAGTGTGAGCGCTTCGATCAGCGGACTGTTTGGTGAGGAAGACTACAGCAACGTAGGTGGTTTTTTAGGTTTAGCCTACAGGTTTTAAAGGTGATGGACCTGCATCTTCCGGCACCGGCAACCCATTACGTTAATACCTCAGCCAAGAGCCTGGAATCCCGAGACGCTCGGTATTTCAGCCCACTGTGCAAATGCTCCTGGTTGAAATACTCAAAAGCGATGGCGAGGTTGCGAAGAGCCCCGCCCGATCATTGATTGGACATGCGGCCGGTGCAGTCACGCTTTATGGTCTTCACGACGACTTCTGCCATGTCATTGCTCTGTGGGCTGGACACCGGAGTTGTCAGGGACAGCAGGCTCTTCAACCAAGCGACGGTCCATACCTACTGCTGCACTCCTCGAACTCCGCGCGATCTCAGGTAGGGCAGGCAGATGCAGAACAATCTGCCCGACGTGACTCGGTAAAGCGCTTCAAGGGCCAAACGATTTCTTGCCCGAAGGCTTGATGCCAGAGATTGAGCGCAATGGCCCCAGCGTTAATGGGGCCGTTTTCGTCCTGCTTCCTGCGATCCCGCATCAACGCCCTCTGGCGTTCGATGTCGTGGATCCGAGCGCTTTGCTCCCTCTGCAACACGTCCATTACCGACACAGGGTTCGGCGTGTTGCGTTGACGGGTTGAATCCCCAGCCACAAGCGAACAATGGACGCGCTACTGCCCCCCCTGTGCTTCACTGGCCACGCTGCCGCGCCTGATGCTTCGCCAAAAAAAAACGGCCCCATGGGGGCCGTGAAATACCCAAGGC
>CBIGPF010000052.1:0-33412 GCA_966191535.1 uncultured Pseudomonas sp.
CCAGGCTGTTCTTCAGCAGGCGGCGGCGCGAGGCGTCGATGATCTCGCTCATCGGCACGTTGCCGGAGGGGTTGATCGATTGATCGTCGAAGGCGGCCAATCGGTCGTGGAAATTCTGGAAACGTTCGCTCATCAGAAGGTTCCTTCCGCACGGCCGCCTGTCTGACGGCTCGGATTGTCAGTAGAAGCTATCGGCGGAAGGTTAGGAACGGGGTGTTACGTCGGCATGACAACGCCGCCGAGCCTGGTGGCAGGCTCGGCGGCGAGAATAAAAGCCGCCCCACAGGACCAAGACGACGTCCGGGGGCGGGCGCGAGGGCATTTGCGAAACAGTGCGGCTCAGCTATTCAGCTGTGCAGGCCGCCCTGCTCCGAGCATTCGGGGCCCGCCAGGCGGGCCGTCCAGTCTTCCAGCACGCCACTGGTGAGGCGTTGCGCGGCGGTCTTGCGCCAGCGCAGGGACAGCGCGTCGCAGGCCATCATCAGGCGCAGTCCGGTACGTTCCAGCGGATGGCCAAAGTACCAGTCCAGCAGACTCGCCACAGTGAGCTGCGGGTAGTGCCGCTGCACCAGCTCCAGCGGCGCATCCGCAGCGACCATGCCGGACCGGCGCACCCGGTAGAACCAGCCGCAGCGACCCTGTTCCTGCACTTCCAGCGGCAGCTCGGGCAGGTTCCAGCGCCGCGCCAGGCGGTAGCTCGGCGAGCGCGGCTGGCTGATCTCGATCAGCGCGTCGCCCCAGCGAAACAGGTCGCCGATGCACACCTCGTGTTCATTGAGGCCGAAGGTCGACAGGTTCTCGCCGAAGGCCGGCTGTCGCCAGCGCGTCTGCGGGTGCTGCTTGCGCCAGTGGCGATAGTGCTCGGCCGGGTAGTGGTGCAGCGCGCGGTCCAGACCGCCATCGCGGCGCAGGTCGGACCGTGCGTCCCCCGGCAGACCTTCGGCGCCGAGCCAGACTTCCTGATGCGCTTCCAGCTTGTCGATTTCGCTGAGCAAACCACCCCAGCTCTCTTCGACTTTTCCTATGAAAACGCCCTGGATGACGATGCTTTCCACCTTTGTCTACCCGTATGAGACAGCGGACAAGCGCTAGAGTAGAGGCCTGGATAGGTGACTATCCATTTCGATTTTCCAGTTTCGTTGATAAGCAGACCTTATGGATTTCCGCCAGCTCCGCTATTTCGTCGCGCTCTACGAGGAAGGCCATGTCGGACGCGCCGCCGAACGCCTGGCGATTTCCCAGCCGGCGTTGTCGCAGCAGATCCGTCAGCTGGAGCAGAACCTCGACGTCGCGCTGTTTCAGCGCAGCGGCAAGCGCCTGCTGCCGACCGCTGCCGCACACACGCTGTATAACCACGCGGTGCCGCTGCTCGAAGGCCTGGAGCGTGCCCGCGAGGCGTTGCGCGGCTTCCGTGGGCAGAGCGCGCGCAGCCTGGTCATCGGCGTGCTGCAAACGGTCAACGCGAGCCTGGTACCGCACCTGGTGGAGCGCCTGCACGCCGCGCAACCACATGTACAGGTGCGCATCTACGAACTCTCCGGCGTGGAGATCGAGCGCCGCCTGCTGGCCGGTCACCTGGATATCGGTATCGGCTTCCTGCCTCCTCGCCAGCCAGCGCTGCACGGCGTCGAACTGTACCCGGACGAACTGCAACTGGTGATCCCGGCGGACCATCCGCTCAAGGACTTCAAGAAGGTCTCGCTGGCCCAGGCGGCGGAACTGCCGATGCTGCTGCTCGGCGAAGAATTCCGCGCCCGGCAGATCTGGCAAGAGCAGCTTGCGGCCATCGGCCGGCGACCACGGGTGCAGGCGGAGCTGAACCACATGGGCGGCATTCTCGACAGCCTGCCGCAGAGCCGCTTCGCCACCGTGCTTCCCGGCCGCGCGCGGCAGATGCATGCGCACAAGGACCTGCTCTGGAAGCCCTTGAGCGAGCCGCGCATTCCGCTGAGCGTGGGGTTGGTGTATCGCGATGCGCAGCGGCAGCAGCCGAAGGTGGAGCTGCTGCGGTCGCTGCTGGATGGGGCGGTGTGACGCCCCACATTGCTGATGGGTATCGCTGCGGGCGCAGGCCAGACCGGAATTCCCCTGTAGGAGCGGGCCATCCTGCGCCATCCGGCAAACGCCCAATCGAAATCGCGGGCAAGAAAAAACCCCGCCTCTTTCGAGACGGGGTTTTGCAGACCGATATCCTGACGTCCGTGCTAGCCACCGTCCTTGGTGGATTCCCTTGTTTCCGTATTGTCGTTGGCGCTTCCTGCGCAATGTCCTGACTGAGGAGAAGGTTACCGCCGTAAGCCTTTGCCAGAAAGACGCCGATCACCACCGCTGTTTGTAAGCTTTGGCTTACACAGATTCGTACTAGCACCCTTCGGAAAGGAAATATCCCCATAAAAAAGCCCCGCCGGAGCGGGGCTTTTCGGATCGATCGCTTAGAACTGCGCGGCGTCCAGCAGGTACAGCGACTCGCTGCCAGCCTTAACCGAGGCGGTCAGGGAGTGGATGCGCGGCAGCAGGCGGGCGAAGTAGAAACGCGCGGTGCCCAGCTTGCTGGCGTAGAACTCGTCCTGGCCTTCCTTGCCCAGCGACGCGCGAGCCATCAGGGCCCACATGTACGCATAAGCGGTGTAGCCGAAAGCATGCAGGTACTCGACCGAAGCCGCGCCGATCTCGTTCGGGTTGCCCTTGGCGCGGTCAAGGACCCAGGCGGTCAGGTCATCCAGGTTCTGCACGGCAGCATTCAGCGGGCCGGTGAACTCGGCCAGCTCGGCCGACGCCGAAGCGGTGAAGGCACGGATTTCATCGGTGAACAGCTTGCAGTAGGCGCCGCCGCTGCCAACGATCTTGCGGCCCATCAGGTCCAGCGCCTGGATGCCGTTGGTGCCTTCGTAGATCTGGGTGATGCGGCAATCGCGCACCAGTTGCTCCTGGCCCCACTCGCGGATGAAGCCGTGGCCGCCGAAGATCTGCTGGCCGTGGATAGTGGTTTCCAGGCCCATGTCGGTGAGGAAGGCCTTGGCCACCGGGGTCAGCAGGGCGACCAGTTCTTCGGCGCGCTTGCGGGTGGTCGGCTCTTCGCTGTACTTGGCGGTGTCCAGCTGCATGGCGACGTAGCTGGAGAAGGCACGACCGCCTTCGTTCAGTGCCTTCATGGTCAGCAGCATGCGACGCACGTCCGGGTGGACGATGATCGGGTCGGCGGCTTTGTCCTTGGCGACCGGGCCGGTCGGCGCGCGGCTCTGGATGCGCTCGCGGGCGTATTCCACGGCGCTCTGGTAAGAACGCTCGCCAGTGGCCAGGCCCTGGATGCCAACGCCCAGGCGCTCGTAGTTCATCATGGTGAACATGGCGGCCAGGCCCTTGTTCGGCGCATCGACGATCCAGCCGGTGGCGCCGTCGAAGTTCATCACGCAGGTGGCGGACCCCTTGATGCCCATCTTGTGCTCGATGGAGCCACAGGACACGGCGTTGCGCTCGGCGAGGGAGCCGTCTGCGTTGACCATCACCTTCGGTACCAGGAACAGTGAGATGCCCTTGGAGCCGGCCGGCGCGTCGGGGAGCTTGGCCAGCACCAGGTGGATGATGTTCTCGGTCAGGTCGTGCTCGCCGCCGGTGATGAAGATCTTGGTGCCGGAAATCTTGAAGCTGCCATCGGCCTGCGGTTCGGCCTTGGTGCGGATGATGCCCAGGTCGGTGCCGGCGTGCGGCTCGGTCAGGCACATGGAGCCAGCCCAGGTGCCGGCGTACATGTTCGGCAGGTACTTGGCCTTGAGTTCTTCGCTGGCGTGGTTGAGCAGCGACAGGCAGGCGCCGGCGGTCAGCATCGGGTACAGGCCGAAGGACAGGTTGGCCGAGTTGACCATTTCCTCGACCTGGGCACCGATCACCTTGGGCATGCCCATGCCGCCGAATTCCGGCGCGCCGCCCACGCCCACCCAGCCGCCTTCGGCGTAGGTGCGGTAAGCCTCGGGGAAGCCAGCTGGGGTCTTCACGCCCTCGGCGCTCCAGCTGCAGCCTTCTTCGTCGCCGCTGCGGTTCAGCGGGGCAATCACGCCGCCGGTGACCTTGCCGGCCTCTTCGAGGATCGCTGCGGCGGTCTCGACATCGACGGTCTCGGCCAGGGCGGGCAGTTCAGCCCAGAGATTGGCGACCTCGAAGACTTCATTGAGGACGAATTGCATGTCGCGCAGGGGAGCTTTGTAGTCAGCCATGATGGATCCTCGAACGAAAACGACGGCTGAACAGGCAGCCAGCGGTATCAGAATAGGAGGTACACGAAGGTACGCCGCCGGAGTTTACTCCAACAACTTTTCAGACTTTAAGCGTCATGTTGTGACCGTACAACTACAGATTGGTCACAATATGTAGCGAAAAACGAAGAGGCCCGCGGGATGCGGGCCTCTTCGTCCGGCGCGGGGATTACAGGGCGAACTGCTCGGCCGACAGGCGCATCAGCACCTCGGAACCGGCTTCCGCCGCCGCCACGTGAGCCAGGGCGCGCGGCAGCAGGCGGCTGAAGTAGAACTCGGCGGTGGCCAGCTTGGTCTGGTAGTAGGCCGACTCGCTGGCGCCCTCCTCCAGCTTCTGCTGGGCGACGAGCGCCATGCGCAGCCAGAAGTAGCCGAGGGTGACGTAGCCGGAGAACATCAGGTAGTCGACCGAGGCGGCACCGACTTCGTCCGGGTTCTTCATGGCCGCCATCCCGACCTTCTGGGTCAGCTCGCCCCACTGCTTGTTCAGCGTCGCCAACTGGGCGACCTGCGCGTTCAGCTGCGGGTGCTCAGCGTGCTGCTGGCAGAGCTGGTGCACGAGCTTGGTGAAGCCCATCAGCAGCTTGCCCTGGCTACCGAGGACCTTGCGGCCCAGCAGGTCCAGCGCCTGGATGCCGTTGGTGCCTTCGTAGATCGGCGCGATGCGGCAGTCCCGCACCAACTGCTCCATGCCCCACTCGCGGATGAAGCCGTGACCACCGAATACCTGCATGCCGATGTTGGTGACCTCCAGGCCGGTCTCGGTCATGAAGGCCTTGCAGATCGGAGTGAGGAAGGCCAGCAGATTGGCGGCGCGCTCGCGCTCCTCGGCATCCTGGGACAGGTGTTCGATGTCCAGCAATTGCGCGGTGAAGTAGGCCAGCGCGCGGTTGCCTTCGTTGAACGCCTTCATGGTCAGCAGCATGCGGCGCACGTCCGGGTGGACGATGATCGGGTCGGCGGGCTTTTCCGGCGCCTTCGGACCGGTCAGCGAACGCATCTGCAGGCGGTCCTGGGCGTAGCGCACGGCACCCTGGTAGCTGGTCTCGCCGAGGCAGAGGCCCTGCATGCCGGTGCCCAGGCGCGCATGGTTCATCATGGTGAACATGCAGGCCAGGCCCTTGTTGGCTTCACCGATGAGGAAGCCGCGGGCGCCGTCGAAGTTCATCACGCAGGTGGCTGAGGCCTTGATGCCCATCTTGTGCTCGATGGAGCCGCAGGCGACGGCGTTGCGCTCGCCGGCTTCGCCGTTCGCGTCGAGATTGAACTTGGGCACGATGAACAGCGAGATGCCCTTGGTGCCCGCCGGCGCGTCGGGCAGCTTGGCCAGCACCAGGTGGATGATGTTCTCGCTCATGTCGTGCTCGCCGGCGGAGATGAAGATCTTGGTGCCGGTGATCGCATAGCTGCCATCCGCGTTGGGCACGGCGCGAGTCTTGATGATGCCCAGGTCCGTGCCGCAGTGCGGCTCGGTGAGGCACATGGTGCCGGTCCAGACCGCACTGGTCATGCGCGGCAGGTAGGTGCTCTTCTGCTCTGCGGTGCCGTGGGCGTGGATAGCGGCCATGGCGCCCTTGGTCAGGCCGGGGTACATGCCCCAGGAGCAGTTGGATGCGCCGATCATCTCGCTGACCAGCAGGCCGAGGGACGGCGGCAGCCCCTGGCCACCGAATTCCGGATCGCTGGAGACGCCGTTCCAGCCAGCCTCGACGTACTGCGCGAAAGCTTCCTTGAAGCCCTTGGGCGTGGTCACTACACCATTGTCGAAGTGGCAGCCTTCCTCGTCGCCGGAGCGGTTCAGCGGGGCGATCACCTGCTCGCAGAACTTCGCGCCTTCCTCGAGGATGGCGGCGAACATGTCCGGGGTAGCGTCGGTGGCGCCGAGGGCTTCGTAGCGGCCGGTGAAGTCGAAGACTTCGTCGGTGAGGAAGCGCACGTCGCGCAGGGGGGCCTTGTACTCGGGCATCGCGAATCTCCGTTCGGTTCAGGGCGCCAGAGTGGCGCGGAAACCTCGAACCTAACGGTCCATGAGCGCTCGGACAATCACGCTGCACGCGCTGAATGCGCGGTCATAACGCAGGCCGTTCAGGCGGTGCGCACCGCCCCGCGACGCGACTGCCCATGCACCGCCACGCGGTTGCGTCCGCCGCTCTTGGCCGAGTACAGCGCCTCGTCTGCGCCCTTGATCACTTCTTCCGGGCTACGCCGCTCGCCGTCGCGCTCGGCGACACCGACGCTGATGGTCACCGAGACGGTCTGCGCCTCCTTGCCAGCGCGCTTGTTGCGGCCCTGGCGATCGTCCTTGGGCCGGTTGCCGCGGTCGCGCAGGTGCATGGCGTAGCCCTCGATGGCCTGGCGAACGCCGTCGAGGTAGGGCAGGCACTGCTCCACCGTCTTGCCGGCAAAGACCAGGGTGAACTCCTCGCCGCCATAGCGATACGCCTTGCCGCCACCACCGGTGCGGCGCAGTTGGCTGGCGACCATGCGCAGCACCTGGTCGCCGACGTCATGGCCGTGGCTGTCGTTGAATTTCTTGAAGTGGTCCACGTCGACCATCGCCAGCACGTACTGCTGGCCCAGGCGCTGGAAGCGCTCGTTCAGCGCGCGGCGTCCGGGCAACCCGGTGAGCTCGTCGCGGAAGGCCATCTGGTAAGCCTCGTGGGCCACGGCGCCGGCCAGGGTAAGCATCACCAGGCTGGTCATCACGGTGAGCGCGTGGGGCAGGATGAACACCTTGGGCAGCATCCACAGCAACCCGAGCAGGCCCAGCAGTTGCGCCGCGTGCAGCGGCCGCGGCTGGCGCACATAGGCGGCGACCAGGGCGATGAAAGCCAGCAGAAAACCGAGGTAGGACAGTTGCGCCAGGTTCATCCAGTGGCCGTGCAGCGACGGCCAGTAGGTATCGCTGAGCAACTCCGCCAGGCCCTGCGGGAAGCGCTTGGCCAGGGCTGTCGACACACCGGCCACGGCAATCAGCGCGGCGCTGCGGGCGAGCAGGTCCTGCAGCATGTGCATGCGCTCCTGCCAGATGCCGTACATGCCGTAGAGCAGCGGCAGCAGCACACAGCAGAGATGGAACACCAGCGCGGCATCCGGCATCACCACGCGGTGCGCCTGGAAGTAGTCGACCTGGTTGTCGAGCAGGAAGTACGCGATATAGACCACCGACAACATGAACAGCTGCCGCTGCCGGCCGTAGACCATGCACAGCGCGCCGCCGAGCAGGAGCAGCAGGGTCGGCAGGACGTTGAACAGCGAGATGAAGAAGTCGGACAGTTCGCCCAGGGAGCCGGCGGCGATGCCGGCCGGAATCAGCAACAGGGGCGTAAGGAAATGGCTGAGCCGGTAAGGGGCCGTGGGTCGCACAGGGGGTTCCGCAGAGTGGGTGCCGGGCTCGCCGTCAGTCGATCGGCAAGTGGCGTAATGATGGCATTTTCTGCGGAGATTTGTGTGGGTTCGGATACGAAAAAGCCCACCTTGCGGCGGGCTTCTTCCTGTTCAGCAGACGGACGGCGAACCGTCCGTCCAGGGCGCTGATCAGTAACCGAGGGCGAAATCTTCCTCGGCCAGGTCCATCAGGTTGTTGGCGCCGGACAGCATGGAGCCAACGTGCGCGCGGGTACGCGGCAGGATGCGCTGGAAGTAGAAGCGCGCGGTCTTCAGCTTGGCCTGGTAGAAGGCCTCTTCGCTGGTACCGGCAGCCAGCTTCTCGGCAGCCAGGCGAGCCATGTCGGCCCAGAAGTAGGCCAGGCAGGCGTAGCCGGAGAACATCAGGTAATCGACCGATGCAGCGCCGACTTCCTCGCGGTCCTTCATGGCAGCCATGCCGACCTTCATGGTCAGGTCGCCCCACTCCTTGTTCAGCGCAGCCAGCGGTGCAACGAACTCCTTCACGGCGTCGTTGGCTTCGTTGGCCTGGCAGAACTTGTGCACGATCTTGGTGAAGCCCTTGAGCGCTTCGCCCTGGGTCATGAGGATCTTGCGGCCCAGCAGGTCCAGCGCCTGAACGCCGGTGGTGCCTTCGTACAGCATGGAGATGCGGCTGTCGCGGACGTTCTGTTCCATGCCGTGCTCGGCGATGAAGCCGTGGCCGCCATAGATCTGCACACCGTGGTTAGCGGCTTCGAAGCCCACTTCGGTCATGAACGCCTTGGCGATCGGAGTGAGGAAGGCCAGCATCGCGTCAGCGGCTTTCTTCTCTTCTTCGTCCTGGCTGCGCTGGACGATGTCGACCTGCTTGGCAGCGAAATACAGCATCGCGCGGTTGCCTTCGGCGAACGCCTTGGCGGTCAGCAGCATGCGGCGTACGTCCGGGTGCACGATGATCGGGTCAGCGGGCTTCTCCGGCGCTTTCGGACCGGTCAGCGAACGCATCTGCAGACGCTCGCGAGCGTAGGCGATACCACCCTGGAAACCGATTTCGGCGTGGGCCAGGCCTTGCAGCGCGGTACCCAGGCGAGCGGTGTTCATGAAGGTGAACATGCAGTTCAGGCCCTTGTTCGGCGGGCCGATCAGGAAGCCGGTAGCGGCGTCGAAGTTCATCACGCAGGTAGCGTTGCCGTGGATGCCCATCTTGTGTTCGATGGAGCCACAGGAAACGGCGTTGCGCTCGCCCACGTTGCCTTCGGCGTTGGGCAGGAACTTCGGCACGATGAACAGCGAGATACCCTTGGTGCCCTGCGGGGCGTCGGGCAGGCGGGCCAGCACGATGTGGACGATGTTGTCGGCCATGTCGTGTTCGCCAGCGGAAATGAAGATCTTGGTGCCGGTGATCTTGTAGGTGCCGTCAGCCTGCGGCTCGGCCTTGGTGCGCAGCATGCCCAGGTCGGTGCCGCAATGCGGCTCGGTCAGGCACATGGTGCCGGTCCACTCGCCGGAGACCAGCTTGGTCAGGTAGGCGTGCTGCTGCTCCGGGGTGCCGTGAGCGTGCAGGGTGTTCATGGCGCCGTGGGACAGGCCCGGGTACATGCCCCAGGACCAGTTGGCCTGACCAACCATCTCGCTGATGGCCAGACCCAGGGATTCGGGCAGACCCTGACCGCCGTGCTCGACGTCATGGGCCAGGCTCGGCCAGCCGCCTTCGACGAACTGCTGGTAGGCCTCTTTGAAACCGGTCGGAGTCTTGACGCCTTCCGGGCTCCATTTGCAGCCTTCCAGGTCGCCAGTGCGGTTCAGCGGAGCGATTACCTGTTCGCAGAACTTCGCACCCTCTTCGAGGATGGCATTGACCATGTCCGGGGTGGCGTCTTCGGCACCCGGCAGGTTCTGGTAGTGCGCTTCGTAGCCCAGCAGCTCGTCGCGAACGAAACGGATATCACGCAAGGGGGCCTTGTAATCAGGCATAGCGGTAAACCTCTACGAAGGGTTCTGGTTAATGGGCGACCGGTTGCTGCGGTCGCAGTGCGGGAGCATTCCCGGCCGCCCAGTCGGTGCGCGCACGCATCCGGACAGTCAAACAGGCGTTTGAAACATACGTTTACGCCATACCCTTGTCAAGCGCGCAAACCGACCATGCGGTCACGCTCGCCGGGCTGTTCGCGGGGGGCTTTCGCGCAGCACTCATGAGGCTAATTAAAGCCCATGGCAGAGCGGCCGGCGTGTCTCAAGGACAGCCGGCCACTCGGAAAGATTCAGGGATGGGAAACGGTCGCCGTCAGGCGCGGATATCGATGAGGGTACCGAGCGTTTCGTCGGCGGCCTGGATGACCTTGGCGTTAGCCTTCACCTCGTGCTCGCCGCGGCGCAGGTCGACCAGGCGGTCGTTCAGCACTTCGCTGGGCGAGGTGCCAGCGGTGGCGATGTCGGTGCTGGCGCGGTCGACACGGCGCTGGCCGTTCTGCACGCCATACAGGCCGGCAGAGAAAGCATTACCGGAGATTTCCATCGACACACCTCCACAACCGAAAGCAGCAAGTGGCCACTATTCAAGCAGACGACGTCCGCCAGGCCAAGGCCCGGTTACAAATCCAGGATCCCCAGGTCCAGGTGCGCCGCCACTGCCGCCGGCGTCGCGCGGGCCAGGCGCGGCACGCGTCCGACACACGGTGCGGGGAGGCGTTCGGCGAGGGTCGCGAGGTTTTCTTCCAGACGAGAGGTCGTCGGGTCGACGATATTCGCGACCCACCCCGCCAGCACCAGGCCGTCGCGCTGGATCGCCTCGGCGCTGAGCACGGCGTGGTTGATGCACCCCAGGCGCACGCCGACGACCAGGATCACCGGCAGTTCCAGGGCGATGGCCAGGTCGGAGAGGCTCTCCTCCCCTGCCAGCGGCACGCGCCAGCCACCGGCGCCTTCCACCAGGGTGAAGTCGGCGCCCAGTTCGAGTACCGACTGCACGGGCCCCTTCAACGCCTCAACCGTCAGCTTCACACCCTGCTCACGGGCGGCGAGGTGCGGTGCGATGGCGGGCTCGAAGGCGAACGGGTTCACCTGTTCATAGGCCAGCGGCACGTTGCACTCGCCCAGCAGCGCCAGCGCGTCGGAATTGCGCAGGCCCTCGGGACTGCGCTCGCAGCCGGAAGCCACCGGCTTGGCGGCTGCCGTGGACAGCCCGGCCAGCCGCGCTGCATGCAGCAGGCCGGCGGCGATGGTGGTCTTGCCGATCTCGGTGTCGGTGCCGGTGACGAAGTAGGCGTGGGTCATGGCGTTCCTCTGGTGCTCTTGCCGGATTCAGTTCTTGCGCAGGACGGCGTAGACCACCCGGTAGGTCGCCGGCAGCCCCTCGGGCTGGCGGAAGTGCTCGTAGGCGGCGATCAGCGCACGGACCCGCTCGCGCCCGGTAAGGCCATCGGGCCGCCCCGGGTTGAGGTTGTGCGCGCCGAGCGCCTTGAGTTCGTGGGTCAGGCTGCGCAGGTCGGGGAAATGCAGGACGCGATCCTCGGTGCGCAGCTCCAGCACTTCCAGGCCGCAGCCAGCACTGTGCTGCTGGTACTGTTCGAAGGCACGGAAGCGGTTCACGTGGACGAAGCCGTCGACCGCTTCCCAGCTCTGCCGCAGCTCACCCAGGGTGCCGATGCACAGGCTGCTGAAGGCCACAACGCCACCAGGTCGCAGCACCCGACGCGCCTCGCCCAGCACCGCCGGCAGGTCCGCGCACCACTGCACTGCCAGGCTGGAGAACAGCAGGTCACTGGCGCCGTCGCGCAGCGGCAGCCGCTCGGCATCACCACCAATGAAATGCTGCGCGCCTCCCTGCTCGCGGGCGTGGAGCAGCATGCCCTCGGCGATGTCGACGGACAGACCTTGTGCCTGTGGATATCTCGCCGCCAGGGCTCGGGTGAAATAACCGGTGCCGCTGCCCAGGTCTATCCAGCGCTGCGGAGCGGCCTGCGTCGGCAGCAGCTCCAGCAGGCGGTTACCGACGGCGCGCTGCAGATCGGCCACCGCATCGTAGGTCGACGCGGCGCGGGAAAAGGAGGCGGCTACCTGGCGTTTATCGGGCAGCACGCTGGTGCAATCAGGCATCGTCGCCCTCGTGGATGAACTTCAGGATGGCGCCTGCCACTTCGTCCGGCTGCTCCAGCGGCAGGCCGTGGCTGGCACTGGGCAACAGGCTCACTTCGACGTCCGGCAGCCACTCCAGCAGCGCGTCGGCGGCGCTCGCCGGGACCAGCGCATCATTGGCAGCGAACAGGTGCAATTGCGGGCCGGGATAACGACCGAGCGCAGCGCGGGTATCGAGTTGGCCGAGCAGCTGCAGACCTGCGGTCAGTCCCTCGACATTCAATTGCGGCAGGGCCACCTGCAGCTGGCGTGCGAGCGTGCGCGGATCCCGGGCGCCCTGGCTGACCAGCAGGGTGAAACGCTTGCGCACGAGGTGTGGCTCCAGCAGGAAGGCTTCGAAGAAGTCCTCGAAGACATCATTGGCCATGGCGTCTGGCCAATCCTCGCGGCGACGGAAGCAGAGGTTGCTGGCGACGGTGACCAATCCGCGGCAGGATTCGCCACGGCGCGCCGCCAGCTCGGCGCCCAGCATGCCGCCCAGCGACCAACCGGCGATCCAGGCGTCGTGGGCGACGTTGTCGTCCAGCTCGTCGAGCCAGACGTTCGGGTCAGCGTCCGCCGGCAGCGGCTCGATCTGCACGTTCAAATGCGGCGCCTGCTCCAGCAGCGCATCGCGCAGCGGTTCCAGCGGCGCACTTCCCAGGCCCCAGCCCGGTAACAGGATCAATTGGTCACGCATCATCGCCCTCCTCGGCATCGATCTCTGCCAAAAGGCTAGACGACACGCGCTGCCAGCTTTCGGCGAGCGCCACCAGCAGGCGGTCGACCTGTGCCTCGGTGTGCGAGGCGGAGAGGGTCACGCGCAGGCGCGCGGTGCCGGCTGGCACGGTCGGCGGGCGGATCGCGCCGACCAGGATGCCGCGCTGGCGCAGCTCGGCGGACAGCGCCATGGCCTGCGCACTGCCGCCGATGAGGATCGGCTGGATGGGCGTCGGGCTGTCCATCAGGCGCAGACCGATGGCCTCGGCGCCAGCACGGAAGCGCGCGATCAGGGCATTCAGATGATCGCGGCGCCAACACTCGGTGCGCAGCAGCTCCAGGCTTTTCAGCGTGGCGCAGGCCACGGCGGGCGGCTGGCTGGTGGTGTAGATGTAGGGGCGGGCGAACTGGATCAGCGTTTCGATCAGTTCCTCGCTACCGGCGACGAAGGCGCCAGCGGTGCCAAACGCCTTGCCGAGGGTACCGACCAGCACGGGCACATCCTCCATGCCCAGGCCGAAGTGTTCGACGATACCGCCACCGGTCGCGCCCAACGGGCCGAATCCGTGGGCGTCATCGACCATCACCCAGGCACCTTTTTCCCGAGCCCTGGCGCAGAGTGCGGGCAGATCGGCGAGGTCGCCGTCCATGCTGAACACGCCATCGGTGACGACCAGCGTGCTGCCTTCGGCCTTCTCCAGGCGGGAGGCGAGGCTGGCGGCATCGTTGTGCAGGTAGCGCGAAAAACGCGCACCGGAGAGCAGCCCGGCGTCCAGCAGCGAGGCGTGGTTGAGGCGGTCCTCCAGCACGCTGTCGCCTTTGCCGACGAGGGCGGTGACGGTGCCGAGGTTGGCCATGTAGCCGGTGGAGAACAGCAGCGCGCGCGGTCGTCCGGTGAATTCGGCGAGTGCCAGCTCCAGCTCGTGGTGCGGGCCGCAGTGGCCGTTGACCAGGTGCGAGGCGCCACCGCCAACTCCCCAGCGTTCGGCGCCGGCGCGCAGGGCGGCAATCACCTCGGGATGATTGGCCAGGCCCAGGTAATCGTTGGAACAGAAGGCCAGCATCGGCTGGCCGTCGATGACCACGTCCGGTCCCTGCGGCGATTCCAGCAGCGGACGGCGGCGGTAGAGGTCCTCCGCCTGGCGCTGGGCCAGGCGGGCGGCGAGATCGAAAGGCATACGCAACCCCGTGTCGGCGGTATAGCTTTTGTAGGAGCGAGCTTGCCCGCGAATCGCCCAGCACCGAATTATTCGGGGAGACTGTTCGCGAGCAAGCTCGCTCCTGCATGAAGAAGAGCGGCTCTATCAGGCCGAAGCCGCGTTATAGAACAGCTGGGAGTCGCGTTGTTCCACCAGCGCCTGCTCGATAGCGGCCTGGTGCACCTCGTCGGCATGCTCCTCGCGCTCTTCGGGCTTGATACCCAGACGTGCGAACAGCTGCATGTCCTTCTCGGCCTGCGGGTTGGTTGTGGTCAGCAGCTTCTCGCCGTAGAAGATCGAGTTGGCGCCGGCCATGAAGGCCAGGGCCTGCATCTGCTCGTTCATCTGCTCGCGGCCAGCGGACAGGCGCACGTGGGACTTCGGCATCATGATGCGGGCGACCGCCAGGGTGCGGATGAAGTCGAACGGATCGACGTCCTTCTCCTCGGCCAGCGGAGTCCCCTTTACCTTCACCAGCATGTTGATCGGCACCGATTCCGGGTGCTCGGGCAGGTTGGCCAACTGGATCAGCAGGCCGGCGCGGTCGTCCACCGACTCGCCCATGCCGAGGATGCCACCGGAGCAGATCTTCATCCCCGCTTCACGCACGTACGCCAGGGTCTGCAGGCGCTCGCTGTAGGTACGGGTGGTGATGATGTTGCCGTAGAACTCCGGCGAGGTATCGAGGTTGTGGTTGTAGTAGTCCAGACCTGCTTCAGCCAGGGACTGGGTCTGCTCCTGGGTCAGCTTGCCCAGGGTCATGCAGGTTTCCAGGCCGAGCTTCTTCACGCCCTTCACCATTTCCAGCACGTAGGGCATGTCCTTCGCCGACGGATGCTTCCAGGCGGCGCCCATGCAGAAGCGCGTCGAGCCGATGGCCTTGGCCTCGGCGGCGGCCTGCAGCACCTTCTGCACTTCCATCAGCTTTTCCTTGTCCAGGCCGGTGTTGTAGTGGCCGGACTGCGGGCAATACTTGCAGTCTTCCGGGCAGGCGCCGGTCTTGATCGACAGCAGGGTGGACACCTGCACGCGGTTCGGGTCGAAATGCGCACGGTGCATCGTCTGCGCCTGGAACAGCAGGTCGTTGAAGGGCTGTTCGAACAGGGCGCGGACTTCGGCAAGGGTCCAGTCGTGGCGGGTTACTTGGGCTGCGGTGGCACTCATCGGCAAAGTCCTTCGACGCTTGGGGGCGCCTCTTGTCTAAGGTGCCCCGGCGGCGCGCCACCGGGGAAATCAGGCTCAAGGCATCATATGTGGAGCTGTGACGCTGTCAACCACTCTCGCGACACAGGTCGACAAGCGACTATTAATTGATCAATCGCAGCCATCTCGTTGCCATTGCGGCTGAACCGATCCAGCCAATCACCGCTCCAATCAGACAGGACACTCAGGAGTCATACCCCAGATGGGAACAGAAGGATTCTTCGACGGCCTTGGCCAGATGGTCGGCAAGGCCATCCGCTTCATCGTCGATCTGCTGTCGGGCGTCCTCGGCGGTCTGTGGCGCGCCATGGACGACTTTTTCCACGGCCTGGCCCGGGCTGTAGGAATCGACGTCTCGATCTTCAGTTTCGTCCTGCTCTTCATCGGCCTCCTGCTGCTCTACAGTGGCATCCGCGCCTTCTTGCGGCGCTCGATCTTCGGCGGGCTGATCTGGACGGTTCTGGGCCTGGTGGTGTTGAGCTGGCTGATTCACTGAGCCGCTCGCCAGCGAGCAGCCCGCCCATGGAGGGGCTGAATGCGGTTGCTGGAATGGCGCCCCGTCTGGTGGCGCTCTCACGTTCACTGTCTGCTCTGCGGCGCAATGGCGGAGCACGCCGGCCTGCCACTCTGCACCGGATGTGACGACGACCTGCCCTGGCTCGGAGGGCACTGCGCGATCTGCGCCCTGCCCTTGCCCGCAGCCGGCCTGACCTGCGGCCAATGCCTGCGCCGCGCGCCGGCCTTCCAGCGCGTGGAGACGCCACTGCGCTATGGCTTTCCCATCGATGCGCTGGTCACGCGCTTCAAGCACCAGGCCAATGCCCCACTGGGGCGATTGCTAGGCCAATTGCTGGAGCGCCATCTGCTGCATGCCTATGAGGACGGACTGCCACGCCCGGATCGACTGATTCCCGTGCCGCTGTCACGCCAACGCGAGCGGCAGCGCGGCTTCAACCAGGCACAACTGCTGGCGGGGTGGCTGGCCGCTCCACTCCAGCTACCTGTGGATAACCGCATTCTGTGCCGCACACACGACACCCCGGCCCAGCAGGACCTGGACGCCGCCACCCGCAAACGCAACTTGCGCAACGCCTTCGCCCTGGCCCCTGGCGCGGCCATCGAAGGCCTGCACCTGGCCCTGGTGGATGACGTGCTGACCACCGGCGCCACCGCCGAGAACATCGCCAGACTGCTGAGCAAGGCAGGGGCGCAGCGTGTGGACGTCTACTGCCTCGCGCGGACGCCCAAGGACCGCTGGCTGCACCCCTGACATAGCGCGAATCGAGTGATCAGCTTCCGCCACGCTCACGACGCGGCAGATAACAAAATGACCAGGCTCCGCGTCATGCTCCCGAGACCTTCAGTTCTTGATAGTTGGCACAGCGCTCACCCGCGAGCTGCCTGCCCTCCCCCTATCGGAACTGGAGTACGCAATGCCAAGTCAACCCAAGCCGCTTTACAAAGGGCGTGAAAAATACACACCGAATGTCGCCCGGAACTACGAACAGAACCGCAAGCCAGCCACACACCGCGCCGAGATGGAGTTGCTGGACCGGGTCCTCGAAATCATTCCCCGCCAGCACTGGATACTGGACCTGCCATGCGGTGGTGGCCGAGTTACCCGCCACCTCGTCGAGCGGGGCTACCAGGTCATCGCCGGCGACCTCTCCGATTCCATGAAGGATCTGGCGCGCAACAACCTGCAGGACCTGCCCACGGAAACTGTGATCCTGAATCTGGACATCGAGCGCATTGCCCTTACTGATCGGAGCGTCGACACCCTTCTGTGCTTTCGTCTGTTTCACCACTTCCCCGATCCGGCAACTCGTCAACGCGCCATTGCCGAAATGTGTCGGGTGACCGACCGCTTCGTCGTCCTGTCCTACTTCAGCCCGTTGGCAATCACCTCGTTCAAACGCCAGCTGCGCTTCCAGCTGACTGGACGCACGTCACAGAAATACGCCACCTCACTGGCGGAAATCAGCAGCTACTTCGCGCCCCTGGGTTTCCGCCTGCGCGCCAACTTTGCACGCCTTCCCTGGCTGCATACCTTGCATGTAGCCCTGTTTGAACGCGACGAACGCTTCATCTGCTAGGTCCGTCGCGCTTGCGTTTTCCAGCAGGCTGTCGGAGCCTCGTGGCATTCCAATAAGTACCCGCGAAACCATGACCACCCTCAGCCTGTTGACCCAACACGTAACCCGTCGCCCACAGCGCATCGCCCTGCTGGCGCAGATCGCCCAGCTCGGCTCGATCACCCACGCCGCCAAGGCCGCGGGGATGAGCTACAAGACCGCCTGGGACGCCATCGACGAACTGAACAACCTCTCCGACCGGCCGCTGGTGGAACGCAGCGTCGGCGGCAAGGGCGGCGGCGGCGCGCGCCTGACCGCCGAGGGCGAGCGCCTGCTGGCGCTGTACCAGCGCCTGGAGGCCCTGCGCGAACACATTGTCGAGCACGTCGAACACCAGGCCGACCTGGAACTCATCGGCCGCCTGATGATGCGCACCAGCGCGCGCAACCAGCTGCACGGCCGTGTCTGTGCGGTGGAGCCGTCCGGCCTCAACGACCTCATCAGCATCGAGCTGCCCGGCGGCTCGCGCATCCAGGCGCGCGTCACCCGCGAAAGCACCGAGAAGCTCGAACTGGCCGATGGTGTGCCGGTGGTCGCGTTGATGAAGGCTGGTTGGCTGTATGTCGACCTGCCGCACATCCCCTGCCCGGAAGGCCTGAACACGCTGGAAGGCCACGTCGACGACATCCGTGAAGCCGAGGACGGCCCCAGCGAAGTGCGCATCCAGTTGCCCAGCGGGCAGATGCTCTGCGCCCTAACCGACCCGGAGCGCATCGAGATCCTCGGCCTGCAACCCGGCTCGCCGGTGCGCGCGCAGTTCTCGCCGGCGCAGGTGATCCTCGGCACGCCGCTGTAGTCTCCCTGCCACATGAGTTTCCCTGCCTCATATCAAGCCCCGCGACGCCGCGTCGCGCTCCAATAGTCGACAGAGTTCCGTCCGGGCCGGGCGGGACCTTGGCTAACCGGAGCTCCCACGATGCGCCGCCCACTCCTGCTGCTCACCCTGCTTTTTCTGCCCTTCGCCAGCTACGCCGGCCCCGACGTGCTGCGGGTTGGCGCCAGCAACGATCTGATGCCGATCCTGGAACCGGTGGTGGACCAGTACCAGATCGAGACCCACAACAAGGTTCTGCTAATTGGCGGTGTCGAAACCGAGCTCGCCGAGCAGGTCCGCCAGGGCACGCCCTATGACCTGCTGCTGACACCGCTGCACAGCGCGGACAAGCAGGCCCAACCGGTCAAGTGCAAGGTCCGCACGATGCAGAAACTCACCCTGGTGAAGGGCGAGCGTCGAGCGCTGGCCACGGACTTCGTCGAGTACCTGAGGAAACACTGCGCCGACCGCTGAGGCGACTGCGCACCCAAAGGAAGCGGACTGGGTAAACTAGGCAGCTTTACCATTGCCGGAACGTCGCCATGTCCCATCCCTTTTCCGACCTCACCCCCGACCTGGTGCTGGATGCGGTGGAAAGCATCGGTTTCCTCAGCGACGCCCGCGTACTCGCGCTCAACAGCTACGAGAACCGCGTGTACCAGGTCGGCGTCGAGGACAGCGAGCCGCTGATCGCCAAGTTCTATCGCCCTGGTCGCTGGACCACCGAGGCGATCCTCGAAGAACACGCCTTCTCCGCCGAACTGGCCGAGTGCGAAGTTCCCGTGGTCGCGCCGCTGGTGCATGAGGGCACGACGCTCTTCGAGCATGCCGGCTTCCGCTTCACCCTGTTTCCCCGCCGCGGCGGTCGCGCGCCTGAGCCGGGCAACCTCGACCAGCTCTATCGCCTCGGCCAGTTGCTCGGTCGCCTGCACGCCGTGGGCGCCAGCCGCCCGTTCGAGCACCGCGAGGCGCTGACGCCGCAGAACTTCGGCCATCAGTCCCTGGCCACCCTGCTGGAGGGCAATTTCGTTCCCAGGAGCTTGCTGCCGGCCTATGAGTCCGTAGCCCGCGACCTGCTGAAGAAGATCGACGACCTCTATGCGCGCGTGAAGTACACGCCCATCCGCATGCACGGCGATTGCCACCCCGGCAACCTGCTGTGCCGCGACGACACCTTCCATGTCGTCGACCTCGACGACTGCCGCATGGGCCCTGCCGTGCAGGACCTGTGGATGATGCTGGCTGGCGAGCGCCAGGAGCGACTCGGGCAGCTTTCCGAACTGGTGGACGGCTACCAGGAATTCCACGACTTCGACCCGCGCGAACTGCCGCTGATCGAAGGCCTGCGCGCCCTGCGACTGATGCACTACAGCGCCTGGCTGGCGCGGCGCTGGGACGACCCGGCGTTCCCGCCGAGCTTCCCCTGGTTTGGCACCGAGCGTTACTGGGGCGAACAGGTGCTGGTGCTGCGCGAGCAACTGGCGGCGTTGGATGAAGAGCCTTTGCGGCTGTTCTGATCACCTATCCCCAGGGAGCGCCCTCCCTGGCTTTTCGTAGGAGCGAGCTTGCTCGCGAACCCGCCCGGCTCCAGCACCGCCTGGGAATCCGTTCGCGAGCGAGCTCGCTCCTGCAAGACCTCGCGTTGCCGTAACGGCATCGTTACGCTCATTCGCCAGCGCCCCCAGGACATCCAGCGAAGCGGCACAGACAAGCCAGCGCGAGCGCCCTAGAATTGTGCAGCCACTCATTAGCTGCCTAACCAAGGATGTTCCATGGCCACCGCCAATCCCCGCCAGGGCTATGCCCTGGGCTTGACTGCCTATGTCATCTGGGGACTCTTCCCGATCTACTTCAAGCTGCTCGAACGCATTCCCGCCCTGGAAATCATCACCCACCGGGCCATCTGGTCGGCGGTGTTCGGCGCCCTGCTCCTGCTGGTGTGGAAGCACCCCGGCTGGTGGCGCGAGCTGCGCGAGAACCCCAAGCGCATCGCCGTCCTCACCGCCAGCGGCCTGCTGATCGCCAGTAACTGGCTGGTCTACGTCTGGGCAGTGAACAACGGCCACATGATCGAGGCCAGCCTGGGCTATTACATCAACCCGCTGATCAACGTGCTGCTGGGCCTGGTGATCCTGCGCGAGCGCCTGCGACCGCTGCAGTGGGTCGCGGTCGGCCTGGCCGCACTGGGCGTGGCGCAGCAGCTGTGGCAACTGGGCAGCCTGCCCTGGGTGTCGCTGGTACTCGCACTGACCTTCGGTTTCTACGGGCTGATCCGCAAGCAGGCGCCAGTCGCCGCGCTGCCGGGGCTGGTGGTGGAAACCTGGATCCTGTTGCCGCTGGCGATCGGCTACCTCGTGCTGTTCGCCGATGGCCCGAGCGTGCACGCGGACTTCTGGACCACCAAGGACGCCATCTGGCTCGCCGCCGCCGGCCCGATCACCCTGGTACCGCTGGTGTGCTTCAACGCTGCGGCACGCCACCTGCCCTACGCAACCCTCGGCTTCCTGCAGTACCTGGCGCCGACCCTGGTGCTGCTGCAGGCGATCCTGCTGTTCGGCGAGCATCTGGACAGCACCCGACTGGTCTCCTTCGGCTGCATCTGGCTGGGCCTGGTCGTCTACAGCGTGGATATCTGGTATCGCCTGTCCCGCGGCGATTGATCATAAATTGATCCACCGTCTGCAGGCCTTGTCCACTGTGGCTTGCAGGCGGTCACCACCAGATTGTCCACAGCTCCATCCCGTGATTACGGGGATAACGGCAGTTTCGTCCACATGCCGGCACAGCATGATCTCCCCGCAGCTTCCTGCTTCGACCGCGCAACGCAGGCCGATCATTTATTGATCGATCACCTGAAGGCACCGCCACTAAAGGCCCGTAGCGATATTCCCCCGGCTTTTCCACAGACTGATCCCCGCTTCGTGTGGACGGAGAAAGGCTGTCCGATCAGAAAGTGGACAACTCCCTGCAACTCGCGGATAGCGTGGCCTGCAGCATTTCATGAACGGCTTCTCCACAGGGTCTTCCAACGGATTTGTGCACAGCGATCGAATCCCCCAGGACGCAAAGGTCCCCAGGGAAATCCTGTACAAAAATCGACCAAATCCCTGTATTGACCGAAAACAGTGGCTTTCAGGCACTTATCAACATCTTGCCCACGGCGCGATCCCCGTAATCTGTGCACAGGCTCAATGCGTTGAGTGGATAAACCTATCAGCCTGGAAGCCAAATAAAATGGGCCCTCCGTCAATCCATCAACAGAGAGCTCACAGGCTTTTCCACAGCACCTGCGATCAGCGCACAGCAATCACTCGCCGCTGTGGAAATTCAGCTCGACCATCAGGTCGTCCGCCAGCTCTTCCAGCTTCTGCTGCAGGGTTTCCAGCGGCAGGGTCAGCGGCACGGCCAGCAGTGCCTCGGCATGGAACAGCGGCTCACTGCTCATCGGCGCGGGCAGCACCTCGGTCGTCAGGCTCTCCAGGTTCACGCCATGCTCGGCCAGTAGTTGGGTGATGTCACGAACGATGCCGGGGCGGTCGTTGCCCACCAGGTCGAGGTGGATCGGCTTCCAGTTGCACGCCGGCTCGATACCGCTCTCCGCCAGCAACACCCGAATGCCATGCTCGCTCAGCTCCTGCAGGCCCTCCACCAGCTCGTCATAGCCCTCGGCGGGCACGGCCACGCGGAGGATCCCGGCGAACTGCCCGGCCATGCGCGACATGCGGCTTTCCAGCCAGTTGCCGCCGTGAGCGGCGATGCATTTGGCCACGCGCTCCACCAGACCGGGCTGGTCCTGGGCGATGACGGTCAATACGAGGTGGTCCATGAGCAGTCTCCGCGAAGGGCTAGGCCGTGAGGTCCAGCCAATAGGTGTAGAACTTGTCGTCCCGCTTGTAGCCCAGGCGTTCATAGAGCGACTGGCCAGCGTGGTTGGTCTTCGCCGTCTCCAGCATCAGGCCGCATGCGCCCGAGCGTTCACCGTGTGCTCGAGCAGCGTTCATCAGCGCTTCGCCATACCCGTCGCGGCGCGCGGCGGGTAGGACATAGAGATCACTGACCAGCCAGGACGCCTGCAGCGCCAGGGAAGCGAAGAACGGGTACAGCTGCACGAAGCCCACCGCCAGCCCATCGATGCTGCGTGCGATGAAGACCGTGGACTGTCCGCTGCCGATGCGCGCCGCGAGGAATTCGCGAATCGTCGCGTGGGGCGCGGGTACCTCGTAGAAATCCAGGTAGCCGGAGAACAGCGGAACCAGGTCGTCCAGATCGGTGGGGGTGGCAAGCGTCACGGACATGCGGGATTCTCCAGGAGGGAAGAAGCAGTATAGGCACGGCGAGGTTAGCCGGCTGCGACGGGCTGCCACAGGTACCCATTCGGGTAATGCGTGTACAATTTTAAGATTTATCTGGAACAATCCAGATGATATTTGCGAACATAAGATCTGCTACGTGACTGATATGCGTACTTTGGTCTAACCGCGACGCTAGCCCACTGATTTTTCCCACGGCATCATGTAGTATTCCGCGGCTCGGACTACAAGGCGTTTTGCCTGTGTCCAGAGCTGGTCCTGAGCAGAGTGAGGCAAGCAATGACTGAACGCGTTCAAGTCGGTGGCCTGCAGGTCGCCAAAGTCCTTTTCGACTTCGTGAACAACGAAGCCATTCCCGGCACCGGCGTTGACGCCGGCAAGTTCTGGGCAGGCGTAGAAACCGTAATCAACGACCTGGCCCCCAAGAACAAGGCCCTGCTCGCCAAGCGCGATGACATCCAGGCGAAAGTCGACGGCTGGCATCAGGCCCGCGCCGGCAAGCCGCATGACGCAGCCGCCTACAAGGCCTTCCTGCAGGAAATCGGTTACCTGCTGCCCGAGCCGGCCGACTTCCAGGCCAGCACCCAGAATGTCGACGAAGAAATCGCCCGCATGGCCGGCCCGCAGCTGGTCGTCCCGGTGATGAATGCGCGCTTCGCCCTGAACGCCGCCAACGCCCGCTGGGGCTCGCTGTACGACGCTCTGTACGGCACCGACGCGATCAGCGAAGAGAACGGCGCCGAGAAGGGCAAGGGCTACAACAAGGTCCGCGGTGACAAGGTGATCGCCTTCGCCCGCGCCTTCCTCGATGAAGCCGCTGCGCTGGAAACCGGCTCCCACGTCGACGCCACCGCCTACGTGGTGAAGAACGGCGCCCTGGCCGTGACCCTGAAGAACGGCAGCGAGACCGGCCTGAAGAACGCCGCTCAATTCCTCGCCTTCCATGGCGACGCTGCCAAGCCGAAGGCCGTGCTGCTCAAGCACAACGGCCTGCACTTCGAAATCCAGATCGACCCGACCAGCCCGATCGGCCAGACCGACGCCGCTGGCGTGAAAGACGTCCTGATGGAGTCCGCGCTGACCACCATCATGGACTGCGAAGACTCGGTGGCTGCCGTCGACGCCGACGACAAGGTCGTGGTCTACCGCAACTGGCTGGGCCTGATGAAAGGTGATCTCGCCGAGCAGGTTTCCAAGGGCGGCAGCACCTTCACCCGCACCATGAACCCCGACCGCGTCTACACCAAGGCCGATGGTTCCGAGCTGAGCCTGCATGGCCGCTCGCTGCTGTTCATCCGTAACGTTGGCCACCTGATGACCAACCCGGCGATCCTCGACGCCCAGGGCAACGAAGTGCCTGAAGGCATCCAGGACGGCCTGTTCACCAGCCTGATCGCCATTCACAACCTGAACGGCAGCGCGACCCGCAAGAACAGTCGCACCGGCAGCGTCTACATCGTGAAGCCGAAGATGCACGGCCCGGAAGAAGTGGCCTTCGCCGCCGAGATCTTCAGCCGCGTCGAGGACCTGCTGGGTCTGCCGCGCAACACGCTGAAAGTCGGCATCATGGACGAAGAGCGCCGCACCACCGTCAACCTGAAGGCCTGCATCCAAGCCGCCGCCGAGCGCGTGGTGTTCATCAACACCGGCTTCCTCGACCGCACCGGTGACGAGATCCACACCTCCATGGAAGCCGGCGCCATGGTGCGCAAGGGCGCCATGAAGACCGAGAAGTGGATCGGTTCCTACGAGAACAACAACGTCGACGTCGGCCTGGCCACCGGCCTGCAGGGCAAAGCCCAGATCGGCAAGGGCATGTGGGCCATGCCCGACCTGATGGCCGCCATGCTCGAGCAGAAGATCGCTCACCCGCTGGCCGGCGCCAACACCGCCTGGGTTCCGTCGCCGACCGCTGCCACCCTGCACGCGCTGCACTACCACAAAGTCGACGTGTTCGCCCGCCAGGCCGAGCTGGCCAAGCGCGCACCGGCGTCGGTCGACGACATCCTGACCATTCCGCTCGCCCCGAACACCAACTGGAGCGCGGAAGAGATCAAGAACGAGCTGGACAACAACGCCCAGGGCATCCTCGGCTACGTGGTCCGCTGGATCGACCAGGGCGTCGGCTGCTCCAAGGTGCCGGACATCAACGATGTCGGCCTGATGGAAGACCGCGCCACCCTGCGCATCTCCAGCCAGCTGCTGGCCAACTGGCTGCGCCACGGCGTGGTCACCCAGGAGCAGGTGCTGGAAAGCCTCAAGCGCATGGCTCCGGTGGTGGATCGCCAGAACGCCAGTGACGCCCAGTACCGCGCGATGGCGCCGAACTTCGACGACAACGTAGCCTTCCAGGCTGCGCTGGAACTGGTCCTCGAAGGCACCAAGCAGCCCAACGGCTACACCGAGCCGGTCCTGCACCGCCGCCGCCGCGAGTTCAAGGCCAAGAACGGTCTGTAAGAACCTCGCGCCGCGTTGAAGAAACCGCCCTCCGGGGCGGTTTTTTTATGGCCGGTGCTCTCTGCATCGCATTCGACCTGCAGGAGCGGCCGCGCGAGGCGTAACGCATGTGCACAATTATTGTGTACAAAATCCCCACAGCGTATCTCCGGGGATTGCAGCCAACCTGACTCTCAAGTCAATGATTGTTATGGCGAATTAAATTCCTGCCCCCTTGGACGCCCTCCAAGGCCGCACCAATAAAGGGCTCAAAAGGAATACGCACCGGCGTTCAGCGAGGCCTGGAAGGCTGACGATGGTTGCACTGGCATGGTTCTGGCTTTGCACACAAACCACAAAAAGCCGTGCATACAAATACCGAGCAGCCCATGAACTCCAGCCCTACCCACCTGTCCGGCGCTTCCCCTGTCCAACCTGTCGCTGGCGCGGCCTCCTCGACGACTGCCGCGCCAACCCTAAGCCCGCGCCTGTACAGCGCCGACCTCGCACCGACCAAGGCTGCAGGCCGCAATTGGGGGCGCTACAGCCTGTTCGCGCTGTGGACCAACGATGTACACAACATCGCCAACTACTCCTTCGCCATCGGCCTCTTCGCACTGGGCATGAGCGGCGCGCAGATCCTCGCCGCGTTCGCCCTCGGTGCGCTGGTGATCTACGGCCTGATGAACCTGTCCGGCTACATGGGCCAGAAGACCGGCCTGCCCTATCCGGTGATGTGCCGCATCAGCTTCGGCATCCACGGTGCGCAGGTGCCGGCGTTGATCCGCGCAGTGATCGCCATCGCCTGGTTCGGCATCCAGACCTACCTCGCGTCGGTGGTCCTGCGCGTGCTGCTCACCGCCATCGCGCCGGACCTGAAAGCCTACGACCAGGATTCGATCCTCGGCCTGTCGACCCTTGGCTGGATCGCCTTCCTCGGCATCTGGTGCGTGCAACTGGTGATCTTCGCCTACGGCATGGAGATGGTGCGTCGCTATGAATCCTTTGCCGGCCCGATCATCCTGGTGGCCTTCGCCAGCCTTGCCGGCTGGATGTACTGGCGCGCCGGCCTGTCGATCGCCTGGTCCAGCGGCAACGCACCGACCGGCTCGACCGAGTGGCTGAAGGTCCTGGGGGCCGCCGCACTGTGGGTCTCGCTGTACGGCACAATGATCCTCAATTTCTGCGACTTCACCCGCAACTGCCCGGACCGCCGCACCATCAGCGTCGGCAACTTCTGGGGCCTGCCGGTGAACATGCTGGGCTTCGCGCTGATCGCCGTGGTGCTGGCTGGCGCGCAGTTCAGCATCGACGGCAAGCTGGTGCAGAGCCCCACGGAAATCGTCGCCGCGATTCCCAACACCTTCGGCCTGGTGCTGGCCTGCCTGGCCTTCCTGATCGTCACCGTGGCGGTGAACATCATGGCCAACTTCGTCGCGCCGGCCTACGTGCTCACCAACCTCGCACCGAACCTGCTGAACTTCCGCCGCGCCGGCCTGCTCAGCGCCACCATCGCGGTGCTGATCCTGCCCTGGCACCTGTACAACAGCCCGGCGGTAATCGTGTATTTCCTCGGCGGCCTGGGTGCGCTGCTCGGCCCGCTGTACGGGATCATCGTCACCGACTACTACCTGGTGCGCCGCAGCCGGGTGAACCTGCCCGAGCTGTACAGCGAGAGTCGCGACGCCAGCTATCACTACAGCGGCGGCGTGAACCTGCGCGCCGTGGCGGCGTTCGTCCCGGCCGCGCTGATCGCCATCGTGCTGGCGCTGGTGCCGGCGTTCGATGCGCTGTCGCAGTTCTCCTGGTTCTTCGGCGCCGGACTCGGCGCGCTGATCCACTACACCCTGGCCGACCGCAAGCGCAGCTACACGGACGTCTCCGGCGAGCCCATCGCAGTGGCTGCCGCTCATCATTGAGCGCGTGGATCGACGGCAAGGCCGCCCTCGGAGGGCCTTGTTCATTCAGGGCGCCAGCAGGAAATCCAGCACGGCGCCTTCGAACTCGCGGGGAAACTCGATGTTCGACAGGTGCACCGCTGGCAGCGTGAGCAATCGCGCGCCGGGTATCTCGCGGGCGATCAGCTCCCCGTGGCTGGCGGCAGTGACCGTATCGAACTCCCCGGCGATCACCAGCGTGGGCAAACGCACGTCGCGCAATGCGGTGCGCAGGTCGGTCTCCTGCACTGCGGCGAAGGAGCCCGCCAGCCCATGCCGATTGGTCGCCAGCAGGGTGGCACGGAAGGGTTCCACCCCCGGCCGCTGCGGCTCCAGCCAGGCCGCCGGGAACCAGTTGGCGAGGAAGGTCGCCGCGGTGCCCTGCAGATTCTCCGCTGCCAGCACCTCGGCGATACGCGCATCCCACTGTTCCTGCGGCCCAAGCCAGGCCGAGGTGTTCGCCAGCACCAGGCGTTCGATGCGTTGCGGCACGTTCAGCGCCAGCCACTGGCCGACGAAGCCGCCGAGGGAAAGGCCGAGGAAGTGCGCCCGCTGCACGCCCAGCGAGTCGAGCAGATCGATTACGTCCTCCCCGAGTTGCGCCAGCGAATAGGGACCGGGGGGAACGCTGGACGCTCCGTGCCCGCGCGCGTCATAGCGCAGCACGCGGAAGTGCTTGCCGAGGGCGGCGACCTGCTCGTCCCACATGTGCAGGTCGGTGCCGATGGAATTGGACAACACCAGCAGCGGCCGCTCGGCAGCGCCATCCAGGCGGTAGGCGATGCGGGTGTTGTCGCGGGTGGTCAGGTAGTGCAGCGGGCTCATGGCAGCCTCTCCTCAGTGATGATGGAGTCGAGGCTAGTTGCGGCTCGCTTTCGAAGAAATTACAAAGAGTGAACGTTCTCTGTCAGGACAGCTGACATGCACGACTTCACCCTGCACGACCTGCACTGTTTCGTCGCGGTGGTCGAGGCCGGTGGCTTCCAGGCCGCTGCCCAGCAACTGCACCGCTCGCATCCGGCGGTTTTCGCCGCGGTCGCCCGGCTGGAGCACCAGCTCGGCTTCGAGCTGCTGGACCGCAGCGGCTATCGCGTCGCCCTGACCGCCGCTGGCGCATCGTTCCATCGCCGCGCCCAGGGCCTGTTGCGCGAGCTGGGCAACCTGCGTGACCACGCCGCACACCTGGCAGCCGGCGAGGAAAGCGAACTGCGCGTCGTACTCGGCGATTTCTGCCCGCGCCCGGCCTTGCTGGAAAAGCTCGCACGCTTCTTCGCCACGCAGCCGCGCACACGCCTGCAGCTGTACTTCGAAAGCGTGAGTGGTCCGCTGGAACGGCTGCTCGATGGCGAGGCCGATCTGATCCTGCACCGCGTGGACAAGGCCGATCTGCGCCTGGAGTGGCTGGAGCTGGGCGAGGTGGACTTCGTCCCGGTGATCGCGCCGGCACTGCTGGCGGACACCACGGACATCCGCCCCGAGCGATTGCGCGCGCTCACCCAGTGCGTGATGCGCGACAGCGCACGGCACTCGCCGCCGGTGGACTTCTTTACTCTCGAAGGAGCGCCGCAATGCACGGTGCCGGACCAGGCGATGAAGAAGGAACTGGTGCTGCACGGCCTGGCCTGGGGCCACCTGCCGCGCCACCTGATTGCCGAGGAACTGGCCGACGGTCTCCTGCACGACCTCAGCGGCCCCCACCTGCCCGGCCGCCGCGAGACACTGGTCGCCGCGCGCCGTCGCGACCGCGCCCACGGCCCGGTGGCACAGCGGCTCTGGAGCTTTCTGCAGCAGGCTTGATCAGCTGCGGCTCATCGGCCCGCGCACCGGCTGCTCATTCATCAGACTGGTTGCGCTGACCGGTGCACCCGCGGCGATCAGCGCCTGTCGTTGCTGGACGATGGGCGTACGCGCGATGGCCAATTCGAAGTGATGCAGTGTCTGGAACGCCTTCAGGGCAAAGGCGGCCTCCAGCATCGCCGCCAATTTCGGCCAGCGCGTGGCGTCCAGCGTATAGCGGGCGAACTGGGCATTGCGCATGAAGCAGGCGACGCTGATGTCGGCGATGGACAGCTCGCCGAATAGCCAGCCACGGTCCGGCAACTGCGCGTCCAGGTAGTCGAAGATCGACGGCAGATCCTGCTGGTAAGTCTTCTCCAGCACCGCCGCATCCGGCTCGCGACCCCACACGCCACGCCCGATCACCAACTGGTCGAACAGCTGCCAGATCACCACCTGGCCCATGCGGCTGTCGGCGAACTCCTCGATCCAGCGCGCGCGGGCGCGGTTGGCAATGTCTGCCGGGTACAGCGCGGGTTGTGGATAACGCTCCTCCAGGTACTGGCAGATCACCGAGGAATCGTTCAGCACCAGCTCACCGTCCACCAGTACCGGCACCTGGCGCAGCGGGCTCAGGCGCTCGAACTCTCCGTTGCCGAAGAACGGCACGACGGAGTCGATGCGGTAATCCACACCCTTCATTTCCAGCAGGACCAGCGCCTTGCGCACATAGGGTGACAGGTACGAACCGATGATCAGCACGGGATCGGACATGGCGAGGCGTTCCGCGAGAAGGGTCACCCGATTGTAGAACGGCATCGAAAGCCGGGCGACTGGCGGCAAAAGCCGACGGGCGCCAATTGCACACGCGACTGCACTTTGCGATCATTTGCGAATGGTTATCGTTTTTTAACTTGATCCCATTCGAGATCATTGGGGGAGTAGCTTGTCGGCCATCCAGATGGGTAGCGGCGAACTCGTTGGCACCTTGTATCGCGATCACCGCGACTGGCTGACTGCCTGGCTGAACCGCAGCCTGGGTTGTCCGCAGCGCGCCGAAGACCTGAGCCAGGACACCTTCGTCCGCGTGCTCGGCCGTCGCGAACTGCCTTCCCTGCGCGAACCCCGCGCCTTCCTGGTGACCGTCGCCAAGGGCCTGCTGGTGGATCACTGGCGCCGCGTGGCGTTGGAACAGGCCTACCTCGACGAACTGAAATGCCTGCCCGAAGCGGTGCAGCCCTCCGCCGAGGAGCACTGCCTGATCCTCGCCGACCTGCGCGAGATCGACCGCCTGCTGGGCAAGCTGTCCACCCGTGCGCGCAGCGCCTTCCTGCTCAATCGCCTGGACGGCCTGGGCCACGCCGAGATCGCCGAGCAACTGGGCGTTTCCGTACCGCGCGTGCGCCAGTACATCGCCCAGGGCCTGCGCCAGTGCTACATCGCACTCTACGGCGAGCCGACGTGAAGGGACCGGTTTCCCTGCAGATCCTGGATGAGGCGATCAGTTGGCAGCTGCGCCTGGGTTCCGGTGAGTCGCGGCCTGACGACGAAGCCGCCTTCGCCCGCTGGCACGCCGCCCACAGTGAACACGCCCGCGCCTGGAGCCAGTTGGGCATGCTCGACCGCAGCCTGGCCGGCGCAGCACCGAAGGCTGCACGCGGTGCGCTGCTGCGCTCGCCGGGCGAGACGCGGCGCAAGGTCCGCCGCCTGGCGGGCACCGGGTTGTCGTTGCTGCTGGTCGGCGCGCTGGCGTTGGGCGTCGGCAACCGCTACACACCGGTGCGCTACGCCTTCTCCGATCTCGTCACCGCCACCGGCGAGCAACGTGAACTGCGCCTGCCGGACAACACCCGACTGGTGCTCAACAGTCGCACCGCGGTCGACGTGCGTTTCGACGCCGAGCAACGGCGCGTTGTCCTGCTGAGCGGCGAGATCCTGGTCGAGACCGCCCACGGCGACAGCCGCCCGTTCATCGTCGAGACCGATGAAGGGCGTCTGCGCGCGCTCGGTACCCGCTTCCTGGTAGAGCGCGACGACGGCGACAGCACGCTCCTGAGCGTCCTGCAGTCCGCCGTGGCTGCGCGACCCGAGCGACTGCCGGACGAGCGCGTGATCAACCAGGGCCAGCAGGTGCGCGTGCGCGCCGATGGCTTCGACACGCTGAAGGCCAGCAGCGCCACTGCCGACGCCTGGACCCACGGCATGCTGGTGGTGGACAACGTGCGCCTGGCCGACCTGATCGACCAACTGGCGCGCTACAGCCCCGGCTACCTCGCGGTAGACCCGGCGCTGGCGGACCTGCGCATCACCGGCAGCTTCCCGCTGAAGAACATCGACCTGGCACTCAGCTCGCTGGAGCCGACGCTGCCGGTGCGCATAGAGAAGCACAGCCAGTGGTGGTCCCGCGTGGTGCCGCGCGACTGATGCAGGCGCGGACCCTGTCCGCGATTTCGCCCACCGGGCGCTCCTGCAGGGGATGAACAACCACCCTGAAATTTTTTTTACCCGGCCCTATCACTTTTCGAATCTCGTCCGGCAAGGAGGCATCGAGAAACGCTTTCATTCAGGAGTCGTTTTCAATGCGCCGCCCGTTCGAACTGTCGCTCCGCCCTTGCCTGCTGGCCACCGCCATCCTGTTCGCCACCTCGTCGGCCTTCGCCGCCGACGCCGTGCGTGACTACCAACTGCCGTCCGGCCCGCTGGCCAGCACCCTCAACCGTATCGCCGCCGAGGCCGGCCTGAGCCTCAGCCTCGACCCGGCACTGGCCCAGGGCCGCAGTGCGCACGCCGTGCAGGGTCGCTACGATGGCGCCGGTGCGCTGCGCCAGGCGCTGCAGGGCACCGGGCTGGAGCTGGTGGAAAGCGAATCGGGCAGCTTCAGCCTGCGCCCGGTACCGAGCGACACCCTGTCGATGTCGGCCACCACCGTCAGCGGCACCCAGGAAGACCCGGACGGCCCCGCCGTTGGCTACCTTGCCACGCGCACCCGCGCCGGCACCAAGACCGACACCCCGCTGCTGGAAGCTCCGCGCTCCATCTCCGTCGCCACCCGCGAGCAGATGCAGGACCGCAACGTGCAGAGCCTGGACGACGCGGTACGCTACATGCCCGGCGTGATCGCCAGCAGCTACGGCAACGACACCCGCGCCGAGTGGCTGAAAGTGCGCGGCTTCGAGCCGACCCAGTTCCTCGACGGCCTGCCGCTGCCCAAGGGCTCCTACGTGATGCCCAAGCTGGAAACCTGGGACCTGGAGCGCGTCGCCCTGCTGCGCGGCCCGGCGTCCTCGCTGTACGGCCAGACCCCGCCCGGCGGCCTGCTGGACATGACCAGCCGCCGCCCGCAGGCCGAGAGCAGCCATGAAGTGCAGCTGCAGGTCGGCAGCTACGAGCACAAGCAGATCTCCTTCGACAGCACCGGCAAGGTCGATGACGCCGGCAACCTGCTCTACCGCGTCAGCGGCGTGGTGCGCGACAGCAACACACAGGTCGATCACGTCGACAACAAGCGCTACAACATCGCGCCGAGCCTGACCTGGAACTTCGACGAAGACACCAAGCTGACCTTCCTCTCGCAGTTCAACCGCGACGATACCGGCATCACCAGCCAGTTCCTGCCGCTGCAGGGCACCAAGCTGTCCACCCCGGCAGGCGAGGTGAAGTACCACGAGAACCTGGGCGACCCGGACTGGGAGTTCTACGACAAGACCTACTACGCCCTGGGTTACGCCTTCGAGCACCGCATCAACGACGTCTGGCAGTTCCGCCAGAACCTGCGCTACACCAAGAGCGACCTGTCGTTCCAGGGCATCACCGCCGGCGGCAGCGCGACCTCGGTGGCCGACGACGGCACCCTCTCCCGTGGCGCCAACGTGGTGGACGAAGACATCAGCCAGTTCGCCATCGACAACAACCTGCAGGCTGACTTCGCCACCGGCCCGCTCAAGCACACCCTGCTGCTGGGCCTGGATCACCAGCGCGCCAACACCAACTACAAATGGCTGTACGGCACCGCGCCGACCAGCAACATCACCAAGCCGATCTACGGCCAGGACTTCAGCAACGTCGTCTACACCGCGTACAACGACTACAACCAGAAGATGCGCGACACCGGCCTGTACGCACAGGACCAGATCGCCCTGGACAACTGGCGCCTGACCCTCGGCGGCCGCCAGGACTGGGCCCACACCGGTTCGAAGTTCTACAACGCCGATGGTGCTACCGATACCCGTCGCGACAGCAACTTCAGCGGCAACGCTGCGCTCAGCTACGTGTTCGAGAATGGCGTGGCGCCCTACGTCTCCTACGCCGAGTCGTTCCAGACCGAAGCCGGCGGCACCAACGGCGCAGCCTTCGAGCCGAGCACCGGCAAGCAGGTGGAACTGGGTGTGAAATACCAGCCGGTCGGCACCGACCTGATGCTCAGCGCTGCCGTCTACGACCTGACGCGCAAGAACATCGTCCTCACCGGCAGCGACTTCATCAGCCGCCCGGTTGGCGAGGCGCAGGTGCGTGGCTTCGAGCTGGAAGCGGTCGGCAACGTCACCGAGAACCTCAAGGTGACCGCCGCCTATACCTACGCCAACAGCAAGATGACCAAGGTCGCCAACCCGCTGGACAAGAACCGTCCGCTGCCGCTCACCCCGGAAAACCAGGCCTCGCTGTGGGCCGACTACACCTGGCATGACGGCCTGCTCGACGGCTTCGGCCTGGGCTTCGGCACCCGCTACGTCGGCGAGACCCACAACATCGCCATCGGCAGCATGGGCTATGTGCGCGACAAGTCAGACGGCGATACCGGTTCCTACACCGTCTACGACGCCGCGGTGCACTACGACCTCGGCCGCCTCGACAACAGCCTCAACGGCCTGAACGTCGCGCTGAACGCCAACAACGTATTCGACAAGGAATACATCTCCACCTGCGACGGCTTCTACTGCTACTACGGCGACCGCCGCAACGTGGTGGCGAGCGTCAACTACAAGTTCTGATACCGCAGGCCGTCACAGGGCGAATAACGCGCCAGCGTTATTCGCCAGCGGCACGGAAATTCCTGTCGGAGCGTGCCCGGCGGGCGGTCGCGGGGAGGGGGCCGCGACGACCGGGGAACGCCCGCATTCAAAGCAGCACCGCGCCCCAGACCACGCTAGCAA
>CBIGPF010000053.1:0-33353 GCA_966191535.1 uncultured Pseudomonas sp.
TTCCGGAAGTAACTCCCCACTCGGATCACGCTCGCTATTCAATGCAGGAACACCGGGACAAGGCTTACCCATCGCCCTCTACGACAATTCAGTAACAAATCTCAAGGACGGTCACGAAACACCGGATCAACGGTCGCCTGACCAGCATCCACTGTTTCAATCCAGCCGCTCTGTATCGCCAATCACGTCGTTCTGAATCAATAAATAACGCCGAACACAGATTCGATTGATTGGGTAGCCGGTGGCCGCTGGTAATCCGCTCATTGGATGGGGATGTGCAAGTGCTCGCAAAAAACAAATGCAGGCAGATAGCCATCCAGTTTATTCTCGCCCGGTATTTTTGTTCCCAGGCCTCTACAGCTCATATGAAGTGAGCCGTTGAGCGGAGCCTCTACGAATGTTCAACGGAGCTGAACGAATACATTCCACCAGTCGACTCTGGCTGACGCTGGCCGCGTGCAGCCTGTTGACCGATAGCGCGATGGCGACCCTCGCCGGACAGATCGAGGCACGACTGGTCATCACCTCCGGTTGCCAGGTAAACCAAGGCGGCTCGCCGGACGGTGCGAGTGTCAGCACCGCCCACCTGGACTTCGGCAGCCTGGGGCCGGTCTGGAGCGCTCCCCTGTCCACCCGCCTGAAGAACAGCGATGGCGACCTCGCGGTCGCGTGCGGCTCCTCGAGCAGTAATCCGACGCAATTCACCGTCATCATTGACGGAGGCACTCAAGGTGACGGCAGTACTCGTTACCTGAGCAACGGCAGCCAGCGCATTCCGTATGAGCTGTCCGTCGATCAGGCTGGCAACGATCATTACTCCATCGGCCAGCAGCGGACCTTTACCGCTAACACGGAAGCCTGGATGCCGATTCCGATCTATGGCGCCCTGGCGAGCAATACCCGGGCGATGCCGGCCGGCGTTTATCGCGACACCGTTACCGTGACGCTGAACTGGTAGCACGTTCCTTTTCCCGAGTCGATCGAGCTTTTCGGCTTTCCCGTCCCGAGCACGTTCCAGCAAGACCAGATCCACGCGACACGCAGTTTCTGCAATAAAAAGAACAAAGCATTCAAGGATTGAAGCAGTGAACGGATCGTTGATCTTGGCAGTCGCCAGCACCCTCTGCTGTGCCCAGGCGCTGGCCGCACAGTTCCAGGTCGAGGTGCAGCTCAATGTCATGCGCGGCTGCCAGTTGGTCGGCGCGACCCGCGAGGCGGGCATCGAGCAACTGGGCGTACTCGACTTCGGCAGCACCGCCCGACTGGGCGACAAGGCCGAGCCGCTGGGCGCCTCGCTGACCAGCGCACGCCTGCCACGCCTGGAATGCAATCCCGATACCCCTTATCAGATTCGCATCGATGGTGGCCTGCATGGTGGCGTCGGTGAGGTCCGCTACCTGGCGGGCGACAAACACAGCCCCCCAATTCCCTATCGGAT
The DNA here is from genome assembly GCA_966191535.1 of uncultured Pseudomonas sp. Taxonomy (GTDB): domain Bacteria; phylum Pseudomonadota; class Gammaproteobacteria; order Pseudomonadales; family Pseudomonadaceae; genus Pseudomonas. The sequence continues at coordinate 1,439 of CBIGPF010000053.1, forward strand.
CTACCGCGATGCTGCTCGACGGTTCGCGCTGCCGGTCAATGAAACACTGACCGGTCGCGTGCCTGACAGCGGTTCGGTGGCGCTTCCGCTGCACGCGCGAATCGAGCCCATGGCCGGCATACCCCGTGCTGGCCGCTACACCGATGTACTGAAAGTGACCGTTACCTGGTGAATCTCAAGCAACCCTTGCCCAGCCGGGCAGGAACAAAGATGGAAGAGTGCATCATGCTGAAACTTGCTTCGCGTCTCGCAGTATCGGTGTTGGGCCTTGGCGTGGTCGCCGGCGCCCAGGCAGCGACCACCGTTACCGGACAGATCTCCTCGACCCTGACCCTGACGAGCAGTTGTGCCGTCAACGGCGCGACCGGCGCGTCCAACCTGAACTTCGGCACCCTGAACTTCGGCACCGCCACCTCCCTCTTCACCCAGGTCGGCATCCAGCTGCAGGCTTCCGGTGGGGGTGCGGTGGCGATCCAGTGCTCGGCCGGCGCCACACCCACCATCACCATCCAGGGCGGCCTGCATGACGGCGCGACCGGCGGTGGCTCCCGCGCCCTGGCCGACGGCTCCGGCAATTACGTGCCCTATGACCTGTACACCGACTCGGGCCTCAACAACCTGCTCGTCAACACCGGGATCATCAACCTGGCGACCAGTACGGGCGCGCTGCAGACCATCAACCTCTGGGGCAAGGCAGTCGGCAAGCCCGGGCTGCCGGCAGGCACCTACACCGACACCATTTCCGTGCAACTGAGCTTCTGAGACGCATGATGCGGCATGCCTGCAACGTCGCCCTGCTGGTCCTGGCAAGCAGCCTGGCGCTGCCACTGGCGGCCGCTCCTGGCACGACCTTCCAGGTGACCGCCAGCATCGTGCCTGGCTGCATGGTGGTCGGCGGAGGAACGAACTACGGCACGCTCAGCTACGGCAGCTTCGCGGCCTCGACGGTCGGCCCGGTATCGACCGCACTGACCGGGGGCGTGCAACTGCAATGCACCCCCGGCGTGACCCTGAGCATGAGCATCGGTGGTGGGCAGAACAGTGGTTCCGGCTCCGATCGCAATCTCAAGAGCGGCAGTGAACTACTGCCCTACCAGTTGTACAGCGATATCGGCCTGAGCCAGGCATTGCCGGTCGGCCAGAGCGTCAATGTGGCCTACACCAACGCGAACAATATTCGCCTGCCGATCTACGGCAGGGTCGTTTTGCCAGGCAACGTGCCAGCTGGAACCTACACCGATGTGGTGCAGGTTCAACTGACCTGGTAAGGCGCTTCACTCAAAGGGACAAGGAACTTTTCTATGCATTCGCCCTTGCGGCACTGGAAGGCCGCACGCTGTGCGCTGTTGGCAATGCTGCTCGCAGCAGGTCAGGCTCAGGCAGCGAGCTCGATCCTGATCTGGCCGATCGACCCGGTGCTGGAGGCCGACCAACAGGCCAGCGCACTGTGGCTGGAGAACCGCGGCACTGAACCGGCCAACCTGCAGATCAGGGTATTCGGCTGGACCCAGAGCAGCTTCGATGACCAGTACCAGAACCAGCGCGACGTGATCGGCAGCCCGCCGGTAGCCCACATCGCTCCCGGCCAGAAGCAACTGGTGCGCCTGACCCGAACCCGCGAGTTGCCGCCGGGAACCGAGCAGGCCTACCGCATCATCATCGATGAGATTCCTGCGGCGCGGCAGCCGGGCGAGTCCGGCGGCGAGGCCAAGAGCTCGGCATCGATCCAGTTCCAGATGCGTTATTCGGTGCCGCTGTTTGCCTACGGCGCGGGACTGTGGAGCAAAGAGGACCTCAATCGTCCGCGCGCTCCCAAGAGCGCAGGGGTGCCCGAGCTGAGCTGGCACAAGGTGGCCGAGGCCGGGCGTTCCTATCTCGAGATTCGCAATCGCGGCGCCATCCATGCGCGCCTGACCGATGCCTCGATGAAGCACGATGGCCAGCTCAAGCCCCTGAACGAAGGGCTGATGGGTTACGTGCTGCCGGGAGCGACCATGCGCTGGCCGCTGCCTGAGCCACTGGCCGGCAGCCAGGAGCTGTTGCTGCGGGTAAATGGTGCTCAGCAACCTCAGAGTGTCCGGATCGGCGAGTGACGAACAGGGAGTAAGTCGAGTGTCGGTTCGTCATCTTCTGCGCCGCTCCTGCGGCGCCATGGGCTACTGCTGCCTGCTGCTGGCCACGAGTTCCAGGGCCGGCGGCTTGCCGCCCGCACCGGCCAGCATGGACATGCTGCCCGATGCGCCGCTGTACCTCGAGTTGCTGGTCAACCAGATGGATACCGGCAAGATCATCGTGGTCCAGCAACGCGCCGGGCGCCTGTACCTGCCCGTTGCCGAACTGCAGTCCATCGGCGTGAAGCTGCCCTCCCCGATCGCCAATGAAGTGGCGATCGATCAGATTCCTGGGCTGCACGGTGACTACGACAGCCAGGGGCAGCGCCTGCTCCTGAGCGTGCCGGCGGACTGGCTGCCGGCGCAGTTCCTTGGCAACCGCAATGCCTATCCGCGGAGCCAGGCGCTGACCAGCTTCGGCGCCATGCTCAACTATGACCTGTACCTGAACGACACCGACGACGCCGGCACCTACCTGGCCGCCTGGAACGAACTGCGCGTATTCGACACCTGGGGCACGCTGTCCAACACCGGGCAGTATCGCCAGAGCTACGGCAGCGATGCCGACAACTCGATGAACAATCGCTACCTGCGCTACGACACCACCTGGCGCTTCTCCGATGACGAGCGGATGCTCACCTACGAGGCCGGCGACGTGGTCAGCGGAGCCTTGCCCTGGAGCAACTCGGTTCGCCTGGGCGGGCTGCAGCTGTCGCGCGACTTCGGCGTCCGCCCGGACCTGGTGACCTATCCGCTGCCGCAGTTCGCGGGCGAGGCGGCGGTGCCCTCCTCCGTCGACCTGTTCATCAATGGCTACAAGGCCTCCAGCGACAACGTGCAGCCAGGGCCCTACACCCTGACCAACGTTCCGTTCATCAACGGTGCCGGCGAGGCGGTAGTCGTAACCACCGATGCCCTCGGCCGGCAGGTCTCCACTGCCGTACCGTTCTATGTCACCAACACCCTGCTGCAAAAGGGCCTGGCCGACTTCTCGGTGGCCGCCGGCAACCTGCGCCGTGACTACGCCATCCGCGACTTCAACTACGGCACCGGCGTCACCTCCGGCAGCCTGCGTTATGGCCTCAGCGACAACCTCACCCTGGAAAGCCACGCCGAGGCCGCCAGCGACCTGGCCCTGGGTGGCGTGGGCGGCAACCTGCGCCTGGGTAACGTCGGGGTGCTCAACAGCTCCTTCAGCCAGAGCCGCTTCGATGGCCGCCAAGGGCAGCAATGGGGGCTCGGCTATCAGTACAACAGCCAACGCTACAGCCTGTCGTACCAGCGCCTGGAGCGTTACGACGATTACGCCGACCTGACGGTGATCGACAGCCCCTACATCAGCTTGAGCAAACGCAGCCAGCAAGTGGCGACGAGCGTCAATCTCCAGCAATGGGGCAGTCTGGGCGCGGGCTATTTCGATGTCGTCGCGGCCGACGATTCGCGCACCCGCCTGCTGAACCTGACCTGGAGCCGCTCACTCTGGCTCGGCAGCAGCTTCTACCTGTCGGGCAACCATGAGATCGGTGACAGCAGCTGGTCGGTGCAGGCCCAGGTGGTGATTCCCTTCGACATGAGCGGCAGCCTGAGCATGGGGGTGGAGCGCAGCGACGGCCAGACCCGCGAGCGGGTCAACTTCAGCAGCGCCGTGCCCACGCAAGGCGGCTTCGGCTACAACCTCGGCTATGCCCATGGCCAGGGTCCGGACTACCGCCAGGCCGACGTGACCTGGCGCCTGCAGTCGGTGCAACTGCAAGCCGGCGTCTATGGCACCAGCGACGCCGAGACCCGCTGGACGGACGCCAGTGGCTCGCTGGTGTGGATGGACCGCCAGGTGTTCGCCGCCAACCGTATCGATGACGCCTTCGTGGTGGTCAGTACCGATGGCTATCCGAAGGTGCCGGTGCGCTACGAAAACCAGCTGGTAGGCGAGACCGACGGCTCCGGGCGACTGCTGGTGCCCTGGAGCAGCGGCTACTACAACGCCAAGTACGAGATCGATCCGCTGAACCTGCCGGCCAACGTCCGCAGCCCGAAGACCGAGGAGCGGCTCGCTGTCCGTCGCGGCAGCGGCTATCTGCTGGAGTTCCCGCTGAGCCGCGTCGTCGCTGCCAGCATCGAGCTGGTCGACATACACAACACGCCGCTTCCGCTGGGCGCCAGTGTCACGCACCAGCAGACCGGCGCAGCCGCGGTGGTCGGCTGGGATGGCCTGGTGTACCTGGAAGACCTGGCACAGCAGAACTCGCTGACGGTGAGCCTGGCCGATGGCAGCAGCTGCCAGGTGCAGTTCGCCATGCCGGAATCCACCGAGCAGGTGCCGCTGATCGGCCCGCTGGTCTGTCGTTGAACATGGGAGCTCTCGGGTGAGAATACGCAGTCTGATGCTGACAGGGTTGGTAAGCGTCTTGGCGAGCCAGGCGCATGCCGCGTGCACGACAGCCGCCACGACCCCGGCGGGTTTCGGTGCGGTCAGTTCGATCCTGGCCCGGACCACGGTGCAATCGACGTCGACCGCCAATGCCGGCTTGCGCTGCACCGGCTCACTGCTGACACTCCTGCAGCTCACCGATCACATCTACGCCACGGTCACCTCGAGCACCGCCGGCCTGGTCGGGCCCACGGGCGATGTCCTCACCTACAACATCTACGCCACCAACAACACCGGCGCTGCGTACGTGATAAACCGAGGTACCCGGTACGACTTCGCGCGCAACTCCATCGTCGACCAATGGGGCGGACTCGGCAGCATCACACCCAAGACATTGCCGATCTACTTCGGCACGATCACCGGCAACAATGTGGCGGCTGGGATCTACACCGAGGTACTGAGCCTCTACTGGGACTGGGACTACTGCTCCGGCTACAGTGCCGATAACAGCTGCCTCGCACGGGACAACAGTTCCGGAACCGTCACCCTCACGGTCAGCGTGACCGTGAACAACGACTGCACGATCAGCGCGCCGAACATCAGCTTTGGCGGCGCGCCGGTAGTGAGCGCCTTCAGCACCGTCAACCAGAGCATCAGTATTTCCTGCACCAAGGACACTCCCTATACCGTCGGCCTGGATGACGGCCAGAACGCCAGCGGCGGGCGCCGACGCATGGTGTCCGGCAGCGACTTCCTCTCCTACGACATCTTCAAGAGCGCCGGGAGTACCGCCTGGGGCAGCATCGGCACGGCACGGCGTTCGAGCAGCGACGCAGAGGTCAATCCGGGCAATGGTCTTGGACTAGGCGCCCAGATCTTCAACTACAACGCCAAGGTCTACACCGACCAGGTGACCCCGCCAGCCGGAAGCTACCTGGACAACGTCATACTGGATGTCGGCTTCTGACAGGACCGCGTCGCACGCCGTCGAACGCCACGCACGCACCTGGCACCAGGCACCAGGCACCAGGCACCAGGCACCAGGCACCATCGCAGCATGAACGAAGCCCTCCGAGGAGGGCTTCGTTGTTCTTACCGGCTCGCGAATCGAGCGCGCATCAACGCTGGTTCTGCTTGATGCTCACCTTGCCTGCGGACTGGATGTTCACCCCCGTGGACTCATGGCTGGAGCCCGCCTGGATATCCAGCGCGGATTCACCTTCGGGGCCCTCGTCCTCTTCCTCGGTCTTGCCCTTGGAGCCGGCAGCTGTCTTCGCTGGTTCAGCCTTGGTCGCCTTGTCGCCGCCGCCAGCCGGCTCCGAGCTGCTCTTGCCGCTGACCGAGGCCTCGACTTCGATTCCGAAGCTGGACGAGCTGCTCTGCGCCGCTTGCTGCTTCACCTGGCCACCGGCGCTGATCGACGTGTCACCACCGGACTGGATCTGCGTGCCGACCAGGGTGGTGTCCTTGCCGCTGCTGATGCTGACGCCCTGGCCACCGCTGATCGAACCAACCCGCGCCGTGTCGCTGGACGAAGTGCTGTAGCCAAAGCCTACACCCGCCTCGCCTTCCTTTTCCGACCCGCCGGTATCGCTCTTGCCCGAAGAGGCACTGCCGCTCAGGGAAAGACCTACCTCCGAGCTGCTGGCAGTGTCCCGCGCTTCCTTGAAGCTCACATTGCCGCCGGCATCCACGCTGGCCTTGCCGCCGGCTGCGATGTCGGTGCCTTCGAAGCTGGCATCGCCGCCGGTCTTCACGGTGACGTTGCCGCCAGCCTGGATACTGCCGGTACGCGCCGTGCTGGAACTCGAGCTGGAGTGGCTCATGTCGTAACCGGCTTCGACGCTGGCCTCGGCTTCGGAGACCTTGGCCTCGAAGTTGATGTCATGACTGGTGCCGCTGGACTTGCTGGTGTCCTGGGCCGCCTTGTAATCCAGCGACCCAGCACTGATCGACGTGTCACCGCCGGACTGGAACTGGGTGCCGACCAGGTTGGTTTCGTCCTTGCTGGTGGAGCTGATGTTGCCACCTGCCTTGAAGCCGCTGGTGACGGCCGTGCTGGACTGCTCGCTCTCGCTGGAGATCGAGCCCTGGTAGGACACCTTGGCACCGACGCCGCCACCGGCCTCGCTGCCACCGGATGCGCTGGCGCTCGCTTCGGCTCCGGCATAGACACCGACGCGGGCGTCATGGCTCTGGGCATCACTGCTCGACCAGCTGGAGTCCGACACCGCCTCGTCATGGATCGCCCGCGCAGTCTGGGTGATGTTGCCCCCCGCCTCTACCTGAGTCCCCTGGTCGGTGATGGTATCGGTCGCATTGCGGGTGAAGTTGCCGCCGGACTTGAAGCTGTTGGTCACCTGGGTGACCGAGCCCTCGGAGTTGCTCTCGGCCTCGTAGGCGTAACGCAGGCCGGCACTGGCTTCCACCGAGGCGCTGGCGGAGGCATCGGCCTTGCCGGTGGAGCTGCCGGACGCGCTGGCTTCGGCCGACGCACTGGTACCCAGATAGACACCTGCGGTGTGGGTCTGCGCCGAGCTGCTGCTGGTACTCACGTCCTGGGCAGCGACATTGCGAATGTCGGTGGCGTTGATATCCATGTTGCCGCCGGACTCCACCTGGGCACCCTGGAAGGTGGCGGTCCCCTTGGCGTTGATGCTCATGTCGCCGCCGGATTTCAGCGTCGAAGCGGAGTTGGTCAGGTTGTAGCTGGACTCCTCCGAGTGCTCGTGACGTGCGCCGAGGGTGGTCGTCGAGCCCGCCTCGGTGCTGGCCTTCGCCCCTGCGCCGGCAACGCCCAGGCCATTGACGCCAGCCGATGCGGAAGCGCCGGCACTGGCATTGGCCTCGTTGTAGATACCGACGGACGTGGTGTTGGTGGTGCTATCGTGCCACTCCTCGTTGCGCCCGGTGAGTACCTGCACCTCCTTGGCGTCGACGTTCAGGTTGCCGCCGGCCTCGACATTGGAGCCCTGCACGGTGACGGTGCCATCGCTCTTCATGTCGAGGTTGCCGCCGACCTTGAGGTTTGACGCAACGCTGGTGTTCTTGCCGTCGTGACTGGTAGTCACGCTGGTTTCGGCGAGCTTGAGGTTCGCCGAGCCGCTGGCGCTGGCCTCGGCCGACGCGCCTGCCTGTGTGCCGCCGGCACCCGCCAGTGCCTTGGCCTCGGCGCCGCCGGAGCTGTCCACCTTGAGGAAGGTGGTGGTCTCGGTGCGGCTGGTGGTGCGTTTCTCGTCCAGGCCGTCGAGCACCGAGATGCCCTGCTTGGCATCGAGGCTGGCGTTGCCGCCAACATCGACGTCGGAGCCCTGGATGACCATCGACTTGCCTGCCTTCACATCAGCATTGCCACCCACGCTGAGGGTCGAGCCGACGTTGGTGCCGGTGAAGTCGGTGGTGGTGGTCTTCTGCGTTCCATACAGACCTCCGCCGACGCCAACACCGGACTTGCTGGTGACCGTGCTGACGGTCTCCTTGTCCTGGCGCGCCTCGACGCGGAAGTCGCCGCCGGTATCCACCGAGAGATCGCCGCCAACCTTCGCCTGGCTGCCAGCCAGCACGGTGTCGCCGCCGCTGGTGACCTTCAGATTGCCGCCGCTGGACAGCGTCGAGCCGATGTTCTTCTCGGTCTGCACGTTGGTGGTAGTGGAGCTGCCGCCGAGGAAGCCGCCGTGGGACACGGTGTCCGTGGTGGCGCGCGAATCGACGATGGTGTCGACGGTGACGTTGCCACCAGCGGCCAGCGAAGTGTCGCCGCCGGAGCTGACGTTGGCGCCGTGGACATTGATGTCCTTGGCGGCGTCGATGCTCAGGTCACCACTCGACTCGATGCTCGCGGTCTTGCCGATGGCAGTGCCGCGCGAGGCATTGTCGCCGTTGGTGATGGCCAGGGTCTGGTTGGTCACGCTGCCGCCAGTTGACGTGACGCTGACAGTGCCGCCGGAAAGGGTGCCGCTGGTGTTGGTCACATCACCACTGGTCTTCACCGTCAGCGAGTTGCCGCCAGAGATGGTGCCACCGATGTTGTTCAGGGCATCGCCGGCGATATTCACGTTGTTGCCGGAAATCACCGCGCCGCTTTCGACCGACGCGACCGTGGTCGGCGCCAGGTAGACGCGGGGAGCCAGGACCTTCTGGCCGTCGACTTCCACCTCTTCCATCCAGACGATGTCCTGGGTCAGGTTCGCCACCTGCTCCGGCGTCAGCGCCTTGCCGAATTCCAGGCCGAGGCTCTGGCCCTGTTCGTAGGCCTGGTCCATCAGTTTCTGCATCTGCGCGGCTTCGTTGTCGTAGCCGGCGATGAGGTTGCTGCCGGTCAGCTGGATCAGCTGCTGGCGGACCAGGTAGGCCTCGTAGTTGGAGTCACCCAGGCGCTTCTGCACGTCGTCCGGGTTGAAACCGTAGCGCTTGGCCAGGTAATCCGAGCCGACGAAGTCCGAGCCAACGGCGTAGTTGGGGTTGGTTTCCACCAGGTACTTGGCCTTCGGGTCAGCGCTGACCACGAAGTAGCCGTTGGGGTTGGTCGGCAGGCTGAGCAGCACGCCAGGCAGCGCCGAGCCGCTGGTGACGCCGCTGCCGTTGGCTGCACCGGCAGCGCTGTTGGCGGCAGCCTCGGAGCCTCTGCCGGTCACGCTCGCGCTGACACTGGCGCCCTGCTTGACCTTGCTCTTGTCGTCCGGCCAGGGCGAACCGACATTGTCCAGGGTGCCGGAGGTGAAGTTCACCGTACCGCCATAGATCCCCGCGCCACTGGAGGCAACGGTAGTGGCGCCGACGAAGGCCGCCCCGGCGACCGCGGCCGCCTTAGCCCCCGCTTCGTTGAAGCGGAACTCCTGCCAGCCTTCGCCGACGGCCCAGTGGCCGCCGCCGGGGGTCCAGCTGTCCCAGTTCCAGTCGTCATCGTCCGGACCGTTGGGACCGCCGTCATCCTTGCCGGTGCAACCTGCGGTGCCGTTGTTCCAGTAGCACAGGTACTGCGGAGCGGTATCGATGCGCGCCCAGTAGGTCCAGTTGCCGCCGTCCTCGATGGCGATCCAGCGACGGATCAGGTCGTACTTGTAGAGCACCAGGTCCTGGTTGGTGAAGGTACCGCTGCCACCGATGTTGACGGTGTTGGCGGAGATCACCGCGCCGTCGTTCAGGCCACTGAGGCCATAGTTGATGGTCAGCGTGCTGCCGGCACCGTTGGCGATCAGCTGTGCCTTCTTCAGGCCGGTCACCAGGGCCGTGTCGAGGGTATTGCCGTTGCTGTCGACAAAGTGCTCGGTGCGGGTGATGTCCTGGTCGTATACGTCGGCGTTCATGCCGTCGCTGAAGGCACCGTCGTTGGCGATCTCCACGCCGTGGGTGGTGCCGGCGACGACAGCCCCCCAGGCCTTGCCGATGCTGCCACCGTTGTACAGGGTCTGGTTGACGAAGGAGTTGCTGGTGGTAATGGTGCCGTTGCCGGCGATCACCACCGCACCGTTGTTGATGAAGTCACGGCTGTTGGCGGTCAGCGAGCCACTGCTGTTGACCTCGGCATTACTGCGGTTGCGCACGGCCCCCGAGCTGGCGGTGAGCTTCAGCGCGGCGCCGGCATAGAGGGAACCGTAGTTATCGATGTCGCCGCTGCTGGCGATCAGCGACAGTTGCTGCAAGCCGGCGAGGCCTGCAGTGGCCGAGTTGTAGAGGCTGGCCGCCTGGAGCGTGAGGTTGGCGTTGGAGAGGATCAGCGCGTAGTTGTTCAGCGCGCCATTGACCTGCAGGTTGGCGCTGCCGGTGCGCGTGGCGCCGACGATCTTCGCACTGCTGTTGCCAGCGCCACCGTTGGTGAGCGAGGCCAGGGTCGCCGTCAGGGCGCCGTCGGATTGCAGCCAGCCCTGGTTGTCCAGGGTCACGGCACGACCGGTTGAGCCGAGCACGAAGTCACCGTTGGTGATCAGCTTGCCCTTGTTGCTCAGCTGCGCAGCCTGGATTGCCAGGTCGCCGTTCGAATGCAGGCTGCCATAGTTGATCAGGCTGCCGCTGACGTCCAGCGTACTGGCGCCGCGCAGAGCAGCCCCATTGAGCAGAGCGGCGGTGTTGCCGGCGCTGCCGTTGGTGAGCGCTGCGAGGGTCCCGCTCAGGCTGCCGTCGGCGTTGATGCTGCCCTGGTTGTCGAGAATCAGAGCACGGCCGACAGCGCCGAGGCCGAGGCCGCCCTTGCTGTCGATCTTGCCGTTGTTGCTCAGCCGAGTGGCCTGGATATCCAGATCCGCCCCGGAGTTCAGCGAGCCATAGTTGCTCAGGGTGCCGCCGACATCCAGCTGGGTAGTACCGCTGGCCTGGGCGCCGGCAATGGTGGCGTTGCTGTTGCTGGCGCTGCCGTTGCTCAGCGCGTCGAGATGTGCGGACAGGCTGCCGTTGGAGCGCAGCGCACCCTGGTTGTTCAGGGTCATCGGCTGACCGCTGGCGCCGAGGGTGAGATCGCCCACGGACTCCAGCGATCCGCCATTGAACAGACTGGCGGACTGGATAGTCAGCCCGGCGTTGGAGTGCAGCGTGCCGTAGTTGTTCAGCGCTGCCCCGACCTGCAGGTTGGTGCTGCCGCCGAGAGTGGCACCCCGGATACTGGCGTTGGCATTGCTGGCGCTGCCGTTGTTCAGCGAGTCGAGCTTGCCGGTCAGGCTGCCGTCCGCCTGCACCGCGCCCTGGTTGTCGAGCGCCAGGGTGTGGCCATCGGCACCGAGGGCCAGGTTGCCGCCGGCCTGGATCGAGCCGCTGTTGTTCAGCTGAGCCGACGCATCGGCGGCCTTCAGGGTCAGGTTGCCGGTACTGGCCAGGCTGCCCTTCTGCTCGAGGGTACCCGAGGCCGCTGCGGTCAGGTTGGCGCCGCTCTTCAGGCTACCGGTGCTGCCGACCTTGAGGTCGCCGGCGCTGGCCAGCAGGTTCATGTCGCCGGCCGATTGCAGCGAGGCGTTGGACAGGTCGATATCACCAGCATTTGCCCTGATGCCCAGGGCATTGCTGGCGCCAGCGTTGGAACCGCTGTAGAGGGTCGCGCCAAGGGCGCCGATGGTGAAAGTCCCGGTCTCCACGCCCAGGTCGTTGCCAGCGCCCCAGCTGGAGCCGTCAATGCGGGTCGCACCGCTGATGGTCAGGCGGCTGTCACTGCCGGCAAAGCGGGTCGCGCCAGTCGAGGTGTCGGTGAGGCTGCCGGCAGTGATGTCGAGATTGCGCGTGGCGTTCAACGCGCCGTCGCTGAGCGTGACGCCCCCGCCATTCTGCGCATTCAACGCCAGGTCGCGCTTGGCGCTCAGGCGCGCCTGGCTGCCGGAAACGGTGATGGCACCAGCATCGGCGGCACTGCCGGTGTAGGTCACCGCCAGGTCACGCTGAGCGCTGACGCTGCTGTTCACTTCGATCTTGCCGGCACTGGTCAGGGTGAAGTCGTCGGCGGTGGCCGCCGCTTCGCCACGCATACGCACGCCGACCCCGCCGTCGGTGGCCAGCAGGCGGATGCGGTTGGCGTACATGCCGCCCAGGGCAGTGGAGTCGATGGCGTACAGCGGCTTGTCGCCGCTGGAAGCGTTGGCTGTGACGCTACGGTCGGCATAGCCGAAGTCATTGCTGCCGGCGACCACGCCGACATCCTGGCCATTGAGCTGGCCGTCGAGCTTCACCGAACGCGCCACCAGGTCGAGCACCTGCTGGTTGCGCGCGTCGATACCGGCGCCGTCAACGAGGATGTCGCCCTGGGTCACCGAGAATCCCGCTACCCGGCCATCGGCACCGATGGTCGGCACGCCGGTGGTGAGGGTCGCGCGGTCGCTGTTGATGAAGCCGCAGCCCGAGCAGGTGATGCCGTACGGGTTGGCGACGATCACATCGGCCTTGCCGCCGACGACTTCGGTGTAGCCCTGCAGCTTGGAGCGATTGGGCGCCACCACTTCGTTGAGGATGACCTTGGCTTGGTTGGTCAGGTTCACGTTCGGCACGATCTGCCCGGCCAGCTGCGATTGCAGCGCGCCGGCCTGGGTCAGCGCCGAGTTGTTGTTGAGCACCTGGCCACTGGGGTCGACGTTGTAGTTCACATAGCGGTTGTGCGAGACGCCAGCGCCGTTGGCCGTGGCGATGTCGACCACCTGCACGCCGTTGGGCGCGTTGTACACCTGGGTGTTGCCGCTGGCCACCTGGGTGCCGCCGGCCAGCGCCGTGTTGATACTCAGCGCCGCGCAGATCGGTGTGAGGATGAACACGCCGGGGCGGCTGCCCAGCCACAGACCGGCACGCTCACCGCGCTTGCCGCGTACGCTGGCCAGTTCGGAGGCCACCACGAAGGCGCCACGAGCGGCGCTCCAGACGATCCGGAAGACATGGTTCATGGTCGACGTCCTTACAGGGCCAGGCTGATGTTGAAGAAAGTGGAATCGCCATCCGCGGCGGAACCGAGGTAGCCCGGTGAACTGATCGGGTGCGACTGGAGCAGGTCGATGCTGAACGCGCCGTAGTACAGGCCGAGGCCGGCGGAGACGCTGCTCAGCTCGCCGCCGGGAGTATTCGGCGCGCGATTGCGCACACTGCCGTAGTCGGCGCCCAGGTACGGACGCAGGGTCAACGCACGACCGCCGATCAGCGCCAGCGGGCGGGTCCAGCTGAGGTCGTTGCGCAGGTAGTAGCCGTGGTCACCGCTGATCGGGGTTTCGGCGAAGCCACGCACGGTGAAGGGGCTGCCAATGGACAGCTGCTCGGAGCCGTAGAGCACATCCAGCGCGTACTGGCCGGAGAACGACGAATTCAGCGAGAAGTTCTCCCCTGCCATCTGGAAGGGGCGGTAGTAGCTGATGCCGTACTTGAGCTTGGTAAATTGCGCGCGCGGCGCCCAGTCCGGCAGGTGGTCGGCGTCATCCAGCGCGTTGAACCACGTCAGGCCACGGGCCACGCCGCCGCTCAGGGTCAGGGCGCCACCAGCAACCTGGGTGGAGAAGTTGGTATCGAGGTCGAACACAGTCAGCTTGCGGCTGCTGACTTCCAGCAGGATGCCTTCGAGGTAGTTCTCGGTCTTCTTCTGGGTCAGCGAGCCGGACAATGTCCACAGCGATTGCTGACCACGCCAGAGCACATGATCCAGGCGCATCGAATAGTTCTTCGAATTGCCGTTGGTATGCAGCTTGGCACCGCTGGGCGCACTGAGCAGGCTGGCGTACTCGGAGTCGGAAGCACTCAGGCTCAGGGTGCTGTAGCCGAACGGGATGACGTAGGACAGGTTGCTCAGGTAGGAAGAGTGCTGGCCGGTGTCGTAGGGCTGCGAGCGCTGGTGACTGAAGCTGACGTAGTCGTTCAGGCCCAGCGGGTTGTCCAGCGCCAGGTTGGCACCCAGCTGGTTCTGCCCGGTAGCTTCCTGGCCGTAGTTGTCGAAACTCAGGCCGGCGTGCCAGCGTCGGGTCGGCGTGTTGTGAAAGGTCACCACGCTATCGCCGGCGGCGCTGCCCGGCTGGATGTCCATGGTCGCGTTGTTCGAGCGCAGGCGGTTGAGCTGGTCCAGCGCCTGCTCCAGGTCACGCAGGTTCAGCGGCTTGCCGAGCATGCCGAGGGTCACTCCGGGCAGCCACACGGAGTCCTTGCTGCCGTCGTCCAGCAACACGCTCTGCAGCTTGCCCTCCTCGATCTGCACCTGCAGCGTGCCCGTGGTCAGGTCTTGGCCTGGCAGATAGGCGCGCGCGGCGACGTAGCCCTTCTCGATGTAGGCATTGGTGAGCGCGCCCAGGATGCGTTCGATCTCCGCCACGCCCAGGCAGGTGCCCTGGTACGGCGCCATCAGCTCATCGATGCGGCTCTTGCTCAGCAGAGTGACACCGGTGACCGAGATGCTGTGGATCTCCCGGCAGGTGGCCGAGACCCGGTCGGACGGAGCCAGCGGCTTTACGTCCAGTCGAGTCGGCGCGGCCTCGGAGTTGAGATCCTGCTGGCGCTGGCGCTCTATCTGCTCGCGCTGCTGGTTCTGCAGGCGGTCGGCCTGGCGCACCGCAGCACCGATATCAGCACCGGGCTGGGCGGCCTGGGCAACGTTGAACAGGCCACACAGGGAAAACGCGACGACGGGGCACAGCGGAGCCAGGGAAAACCCTCGAAAACGAGGCTCCTGGGAGGGGGCGAAACGCATCGGATTGCTCACAAACAAGGAATGTTGGCGGTGGGCCCTGGACGGGACCGGACTGCCACGCCGCGCGATTGCCGCCCGGCGCGCGCCCCGATCCGGGCGCCTTTCTCGTAAAAAGGCGCGGATAATATCAACTTGTTACTAAAATGCCATCATCGGTGAATCGCCCGATTTTCCCGCCCTCCGGCCTCGATCGACGCCAAGCTGCACGCGCTTTCCTTATCGACCAGAACAGCACACGAGATAAAACGCTAACCACCTCAAGGCCATGACTTTTTTCGAACTCCTGGCCCTGTTTTTTTATTTGACCCGCCAGTCGGGATTTGTCGCATCGACCAAAGAGAACCAGAGCGTTCGAAAAAATCGAATGGAAACCTCAGAAAATAGAAATTCTCGATGACGATATAAAAAATTAATCTCCCCCCGCAGCATTGGCATAACGACCATGCCTGTGGATTGCCACCAGCACCCAACGCATCAGGAATCGAAGGATGCGTACCCGAGAACGGTGCCGGGCCTGATCACTACGTGGTTTCTGGAGTTCCTCGCAACGCAGCCCACGACAGGAGCAATTCCCCCACAACGATAAAAAGCGCGATGCCCCCGCGTATTTGAGGATTTCCCATGCAGTTTCAGTTTCTTCTCCCAACCAAGATCGTCATGGAGCCAGGCCTGCGTCAGCGCACTGGTGAGCATCTCCAGCAGTTGGGACTGACTCACGTCCTCCTGGTTACCGACCCAGGCGTCAAGCGCGCCGGCCTTCTCGACAGCATCTACGCAAGCCTGGAGAGCGCCGGTATCAAGTTCGATGAAGTCGCCGACGTCAAGCCGAACCCCAGAAGCGACGACGTGAACAAGGTTGCTGAGCTGTACCGAGGAAAGGGCATCGACGGCCTGCTCGCCGTGGGTGGCGGCAGCGCGATGGACGCCGCCAAAGCCATCAGCGTGCTGCTGACCCACGAAGGCCGTGTGGAAGACTATGAGGGTGCGTTTGCACTGAAGGCGCCGGTTCTGCCGATCGTGGCAATCCCCACGACTGCCGGTACCGGCAGTGAAGTGACCTTCTTCTCGGTCATCACCGACACTCGTCGCCAGTTCAAGATGAGCATCTTGGACTACCGAATCGGCCCAGTGCTCGCGCTGCTGGATTCCGACATCACTGCAACCCTCCCGCCGGCGATTGCCGCAGCCACCGGCATGGACGCACTGACCCATGCCATCGAGGCCTATACCGGCAAACCTGCGAACCCGATCAGTGACGGCCTGGCCCTGCATGCCATCCGCCTGATCTCGCAGAACCTGAAAGCCGCGGTGCAAGAGCCCGACAACCTCGAGGCTCGCGAGCAGATGCTGATCGCCAGCCTGATCGCAGGCATGGCATTCGGCAACGCCGACATCGCCAGCGTGCATTGCATTTCGGAGGCCATTGGCGGGATGTATGACACTCCGCACGGCGTGGGTAATGCCATCTTCCTGCCGTTCGTGTTCAACCATAACCGCGACGCCGATATCCGCCGTCATGCGGATGTGGCCTATGCCATGGGCATTGACCCCACCCTTTCGCCGGCGGTCGCTGCAGAAGCGGGCGTCGCCAAGCTGTTCGCCATGAACCGCGAACTGGGCATTCCCGTGTTCTCGCAGGTCGACGGCGTACGCGAAGAAGACTTCCAGGCTATCGCGGAGAAAGCCAAGAGCAACATCTCCGACGCCAGCAATGCCAAGCCGATGACCGTCCAGAGCTACCTGGAAGTGATTCGTACCGCCTACGACTACGACGCCTGAGGATCGAGAAAATGAGCGAATCCTCGAACCATCTCAAACGTGAACTCGGCCCTGCGTCCATCATTCTGTTCGGCCTGGCGTTCATCGCACCGCTGATCGTCTTCGGCACCTACGGGGTTATCACCCAGGCAAGCCAGAACACGGCGGCGCTCTCCTACCTCGTGGCGTCCATTGGCGTGATCTTCACAGCCTTGAGCTATGGGCGGCTGGTGCGGGTGTTCCCTGCCGCGGGCTCTGCCTACACCTACACCAAGCACATGCTCAATACCCACCTGGGCTTCATGGTCGGCTGGGCAGCATTGATGGACTACTTCTTCATCCCGATGCTGATCTGGCTGCTGGGTGCAAGCTACTTCGCCATTGCCTTCCCGGATGTACCCCAGTGGATCTGGATCGTTGGCTTCATCGTGACGACCACCATATCCAACATCCTGGGTATCAAGATCGCGAATCGCTTCAACATCATCCTGATGCTGATCCAACTGTCGATCATCGTGGTGTTCATCGCCCTATGCTGGCACTACGTCGTCGCGGCAAACGGCGTGGGCGGGCTGCTTTCGGCGAAGCCCTTCTTCAATGTCGAAGTACCGATGTCCGCCAGCATGGCGGGGGCCGCCATTGCAGCCTATTCGTTCCTGGGCTTCGACGCCCTGACCACGCTGAGTGAAGAGACCAAGGAGCCGCAGAAGACGCTGCCGAGAGCGATCCTCCTCGTCGCACTGATGGGCGGGACGCTCTACATCGGATCGTCGTACTTCATGTACCTCGCCCATCCGGACCCGGTCTTCCAGAACGTCGACGGCGCAGCATTCGAGATCGCCAAGATGATTGGCGGCGACGTCTTCTTCACCGTGGTTCTGGCGGGCATCATCATTGCCCACTTCGCTGCCGGCATGTCCTTCCAGGCCAGCGTTGGACGCCTGATGTATGCCCTGGGGCGCGACAACCAGCTGCCGCGCAAACTCTTCGGTGTGCTGCACGCTCGCTACAAGACGCCCGTGTTCAACATCATCCTGGCAGGCACCTTCGGTTTGGCCGGTCTGTTCCTGACCATCGCCACCGCGACATCGCTCGTCAACTTCGGCGCATTCCTGGCCTTCACCTCGGTGAACCTGTGCGCACTCAAGCTGACGTTCAGCAAGACATCCGGGGATGGCGCCGGCCTCTTCCGCGGGATCGTCTTCCCGCTGCTTGGCGCGTTCACCACAGGCTGGATGCTCATCAGCCTCGACCGCGATGCGCTGATCCTCGGCTCCTGCTGGCTGATTGCCGGCGCGATCTACCTCGCCTTCAGAACCCGTCTGTTCAGCGCTCCGGTCTCAGAGCTCGCTTAACCAGACCATTCCCCCCTCGCAGGCAACCGGAATCAGATGCGCACCAGGCGGTGCGCGTCTGGGACTGGTTCGCCCTGAAAACGGAGATTGTATTGTGCAAACCAAACTGCTGATCAACGGCCAACTGGTCGCTGGCGAAGGCGAGAAGCTCGCCATTCTGAACCCGTCCCTTGGCACCACCCTGGTTGAAATCGCCGAGGCGACTCCCGCCCAGGTTGACGCCGCCGTACGGGCTGCCGATGCCGCCTTTGAGACCTGGTCGCAAACCGCTCCGAAGGATCGTTCCCTGCTCCTGCTGAAGCTGGCGGACGCCATCGACGCCCATGCAGAGGAACTGGCTCGCCTGGAGTCCAACAACTGCGGCAAGCCTTTCGCCGCGGCACTCAATGATGAACTGCCCGGCGTGGCCGACGTATTCCGCTTCTTTGCAGGCGCCAGCCGCTGCCTGCAGGGCTCCGCCGCCGGTGAATACCTGCCAGGCCACACCTCCATGATTCGCCGCGACCCGGTGGGCGTGGTCGCCTCCATCGCGCCGTGGAACTACCCGCTGATGATGGCGGCCTGGAAACTCGGCCCGGCACTGGCCGCCGGCAACACCGTGATCCTGAAGCCCTCCGAGCAGACTCCGCTGACCGCGCTGCGCCTTGCGGAACTGATCGCTGACATCTTCCCGGCAGGGGTGGTGAACATGGTCTTCGGACGCGGCCCGAACGTTGGCGCACCGCTGACCAACCACCCGAAAGTGCGCATGGTGTCGCTGACCGGCTCGGTCGCCACCGGCAGCCGCATCATTGCCGGCACCGCCGACACCGTGAAGCGCATGCACATGGAACTGGGTGGCAAGGCTCCGGTGATCATCTTCGATGACGCCGATATCGACGCCGCCGTCGAGGGAATCCGCACCTTCGGCTTCTACAACGCAGGGCAAGACTGCACGGCGGCCTGCCGCATCTATGCGCAAAAAGGTATCTACGCCAAGTTCGTGGAAAAGCTGGGCGAAGCAGTGAGCACCATCACCTACGGCGAGCAGGATGATCCGGCTACCGAGCTTGGCCCGCTGATCACCGAGGATCAGCTGGAGCGTGTCGCAGGATTCGTCGAGCGTGCGCGCCAGGTGCCACACATCGACGTGGTGACTGGTGGCAAGCGTGCCGACCGTGCGGGCTTCTTCTACGAGCCCACCGTCCTGGCAGGTGCTCGCCAGGACGACGAAGTCGTGCGCCGCGAGATCTTCGGCCCGGTAGTCTCCGTCACAGCGTTTGAAGACGAAGCACAGGCCCTGGCATGGGCCAACGACTCCGACTACGGTCTCGCCTCCTCGGTATGGACCAGCGACGTCGGTCGGGCCCATCGCCTCTCCGCCCGCCTGCAATATGGCTGCACCTGGGTGAACACGCACTTCATGCTCACCAGCGAAATGCCCCATGGCGGCGTGAAGCTCTCGGGCTACGGCAAGGACATGTCCATGTACGGCCTGGAAGACTACACCGCCATCCGCCACGTGATGTTCAAGCACTGAAGCCAGTAACCGGAATGGCGCCCTCGAAGGGCGCCATTTGTGTTTCAGATGAGCTCACACCACTCCGGCCCTGACGGCAGAGCGCCCCTTCATTGAGCATGCGGAGCAACCCCGGTCATCAGCGGTGCCAGCAACTCGACAGCGCCGTCAACGTCCGCCGCGGGTAGCGGCCTCATCGTGCGGACGGCAACGGCAGGAGGCCGTGCCACACGGGCTGCCAGTCTGCGAATGGAAGGGCTGAACAGGGTCCCGCAGGACCAGCCGAATCCTCGACACACTCGATGATCTGCAACCCGATCTGCACCCAAGAAACCTGCTCCTGCCTGGATGCGCCACATACGGCACTCTGGATTGTGAACGGCAAAGGACGCTGCCTGTATCGCAATGCCCTGGCCGAACAGAAGAAGCTCTCGGCGCTCTTCCCTCTTCGGGAGCACAACGGACTTCTGCTGTTTCGTACCGGGGCCTATACCGGCGTTCCCGCCATCCAGAAGACCACCTTGGCCCGAGGTGGCCTTGGCCCGAGGTGCCCCGGCCAGCTATCTGCCGATGGGCAACGAAGAACACCTGCTCGTCCGTCCTCTC
The DNA here is from genome assembly GCA_966191535.1 of uncultured Pseudomonas sp. Classification (GTDB taxonomy): domain Bacteria; phylum Pseudomonadota; class Gammaproteobacteria; order Pseudomonadales; family Pseudomonadaceae; genus Pseudomonas. Next base: position 21,261 of record CBIGPF010000053.1, read on the forward strand.
GCCAACCGACTCAGCGCCGTTCGAACCGACAACGAACCTGTTGCCCTGTTGGTGCTTGCCCGCCCAGGGAGCAGCAACGCATCTGCTGCCGCTGCCAAGCTGTTCGCCTGACGCCCGCAGCACTGTGTCTGGCTGACGCTCTGCAGGGACTGATGCTCAGACCGCGCGCGATGAGCGGTGGGCGCTGCCCGTGCCCTCGCCCACGTTAATTTGCTCAAAGCCGGTAGTCGTACTAGCGTCACACTCGCAATGACATGGATTGTTCGCACCTTCATATTGGGCCGTCGTGATTTTGCGTTCCATCCGTTGTTCTATTCGAACCGGAGCGCGCGTCATGACATATACGGGCCTGGCAAGTGCACTCAAGGATTCGTCCGTGAGCACTCGCATCGCGAAACTTCAGACCCTGTTCCGCCGCGGCCGCAGTCGAAAAGGGCTGCTCCCCCGCCTTCGCCCTACGCCCCTGAGTCTCGCCATATTGGCCGCCCTTGGCGGAGCATCGGCAAGCGCAGATGAGGTGCCTGAGGGAACTTACAGCAGCCCCTTCCAGATCCGTACGGGCGAGGAGAAAACCTTCGTCGGCGGCACCGTCATCGCCCCCACTCCACCGTATCCGGCCCAACTGGGCGGAACGGGTATCCAGGTCATCGGCGGCACAGCGATTCTCGACCCTGAGAGCGGCAACGGCACGCCGATCCGCATCAACGTCAACGGCAATGCGATCGATGGTTTGTACGTCAGTGGCGGCAGGATCCAGGTGAACCCCGGCGGTACCTATATCCATGCCACCGGCGGCAGCGTGCGGGGCATCTATAACGTCAAGAGCACTGGACAAAGCTCGCAATTCGACGGGACCGACGTGTACGTCACTACGGACTACATCGACTCCCACGCACTGCGCACTTACGGAGCCATGGCAACGACAGTCTTGCGGGACTCCACGCTCACCACGCTGCGCGACGGCTCCAAAGGAGCGGAGGTGTGGCAAGGCGCCAAAGCGGATCTGCGCAACACGGCAATCTCGACTCAGGGCACAAGTGCATACGGCGTGCATGTGCTTCAAAGTGGCAGCGACGTCCAAACCGCGGGCGGGTCCATCACGACGCAAGGCGCATCCGCTCACGCCGTGACCATCCAATCGAGTGGAGCATTCTCGGGTTCCGGCACCACTGTGCGCGCCCAGGGCACAAGCGCCATCGGCGTTTATGTGGATAGCAATGGCGTGTTTGACGCGGACAGCATGCGCATTCAGTCCGATCACAGCTACGGTATTTACGCGAACGGCGCTGGCGCGCTGACGTTGAAGGACACCGAGATCACCGTGGTCGACCCTGGCACCTTCGGGCTTTTCATCAACGGATCTTCGCCCGCAACCGTCACAGGCGGGGTCATCCAGACACAGGCCGACAGGTCGGTGGCCGTACGCAATCAGTCTGGCGCCATCATGGACATCAACGGCACGCAAGTACGTACTGTGGGTCAGGCAGCATACGGCGTGCATGTGGAAGGATGGGGGACGATCAACCTGGGGCGCGACGGATCGACCGGAACGCACGTCAGCACGCAGGGCGAAGGCGCCGACGCGGTACGCGTATCACCCAACGCTACGCGTTTCAGCGCCACTGGCGCCACATTGCAGACGACGGGTGCCAATGCTCAGGGCCTGTACCTGACAGGCACTACCGGCACGGCCGCCAAGGTCTTTGAGCTGACCGACACGACGATTTCCTCCGCACAGGCCGACGGCATTCTCCTCACTGGCGGTCCTGCTACGGTCATCCTGAACGGTTCTTCCGTAACGGGCGGAGATGCCGCCATCAATGTCGGCACGGTCAGCGCTGCGGAGGCAGACATCGATGCCAGCGGGACGCTGATAGACGGACGCATTCTGACCCAGTCGGGCAGTACGACGAATCTGTCCATGACGTCGGATAGCCACTGGCAGGTCACCGGCGACTCCGTCGTTACGACACTGAACAACACCGACAGCACGATCAGTTTGCGCTCCGCGGCCGATGTGGCGCAGAACCCGACCAGCGCCGCGTCCTACCGACTGCTCCAGGTCACCGGTAACTACGTCGGCGCGAACGGTCACCTGGGAATCAACACCTACCTCAATGCTGGCGGAGCCTTGACTGCCCAGCACACGGACCGCCTCCTGATTTCCGGCGATGCATCAGGGACCAGTTATATCCAGGTGACTCCGGTGGACGGGAGCCCCGGCGGTTTAACCACGCTCGACGGAGGGTTGAACGCCCACGAAGGGATTTCCATTGTCCAGGTGGCAGGCGATTCGACACAGCATGCGTTTGGATTGGTCGGCGGCTATGCCGTCACACACAATTCGCCCTATACCTACCGACTGTACGCATACGGACCCGACTCCGTGCATGGTGCGGCAGACCCGAGTCAATCACTGGTCGGCAGCGGGTCCACCTTCTGGGACTATCGGCTGCAGAGCGCGTTCGTCACACCTGATGGCCCCGTGGACCCCGATGATCCCGACCACCCTTCGACACCCGATCCTGAAGACGTCGTCATCCCACCCAATGCGCGCCCGGCCGTCGCACCTCAAGTCGCTTCGTATCTGACGGCGCCGATTGCGCTGCAATACGCGACGATCACCGACCTGGAGACTCTGCATCGACGACTGGGCGAGGTCCGCGATGATCGGGAACTCAGCCGGGACACCGGGCCTGGCGAGCTGTTCTTCCGTGCCTACGGCGGCGACTTCAACTACTCCACGGACCGCAGTTTCAAGAATTTCGGCTATGCGGCGGACGGCGACTACAGCGCCATTCAGCTGGGCGGAAACCTGTTCACCGCGCGTGACGACCAGGGCACCTGGCGTTTCGGTGCGGCAGGCTCGATGGGGTGGCTGAATTTTTCACCCGACGCCATTGATGGCAAGAGCAAAAGCCAGACTGACATCTATCGGCTATCTGGCTATGCGACATACCAGAGCCAGCAGGGCTGGTACGTTGACTCCATCCTTTCGGCGGCCAGCTACACCGGCGACGTCAGGACAGACGCGCGCGGCAAGGTCCTGGACCTGCGCGGCCGCAGCTATGCCGTGTCGGTCGAGGCGGGTTATCCATTCGCGCTGAGCGATGACTTCAACCTGGAACCACAACTGCAAGTCATCGCACAGCGCCTGCGGTTCGACCGTCGCCAGGACAAGGACGGCCTGGACGTGGACATCGGGACACAGAATCAGGTCACCGGCCGGGTTGGCGCTCGCGTGACTCGCCCGTTCAATGTCGACCTTGGAGGGGTGGTGACAGCGTATGTGGGGGCGGATCTGCTTCACGGATTCGTGGATGGCGGTACGGTTACGGTCGGCAATACCGATTTCCGCACCGGGAAATATGGGGATTCGCTACGTTTCACCGTGGGCGTGAATGGAACGGTGAGCGATAAATTCTCGGTGTATGGCGAAGTCTCCCACATGGACGACATCGGCAACGCGGGCGTGGAATCCTGGCTATTCAATGGCGGGCTGCGGTACGTGTACTAGCGCCGTGTCATGGCCCCCGGTTGTCGTACTGGGCCCACCAGCTGCCTCTCGCCAACGGCAGCTGGTGCCCAGAAGCAGCGCAGCCTTTCGTTCGTACGATTCACCCATCCGAGCGAACACCAGAAACCACGCGGACAAGTGGTTACAGAACTCCCGGGAGTAGTCTTGGTCGCCACAGTTTCAGCGTTTTGTTCAACACAGAGGCGACTGTGACGAGCAGAATGCACCCGGCCCACAACAATGGACTGGCGTGGCGGTTCTATTAGTCCACGTCTGGATGTTCTCGAGAGGCCTGCAAGCCCAGGCGGCGCATCCGCCCCAGGAGCGTCGTTCGTGGGACTCCCAAGCGCTCGGCGGCCAGGGAAAGATTGCCGCCCGCCTCGCGCACGGCCTGAGCTATCAGGTTGCGCTCCTGCTCCGCCATCCTTTCGCGCAAACTTCCTCCGCCGGACGACCATGGCTCGTCAGCAGGCACGACAGGATGGCCGGCCTCATCGTCGGCAAATACGATCTCGTCGAGCTCGGCGCCATCCTGGTCATGCAGCAGCAGGCTGCGGCGAATGACATTCTCCAGCTGACGCACGTTGCCCGGCCAGGTGCAGGCCTGCAAGCGTGCCAGGGCGGCGTCGCCCAGGCTGGTGACCCGCGGATTGAGACTGGGTGCGTCGCGCCGCACGAAGAGTCGTGCCAGGAGTTCGACATCCCCGGGCCGCTCACGCAGGGGCGGAATGCTCAGGCAGGCAACGTTCAACCGGTAGTAGAGATCCTCGCGCAGCCGCCCCTCGGCAATCGCCTGCCGCGGTGCCTGGTTGCTTGCGGCGATCAGGCGAACATCCGCCCGTTGCGCGGTGAGACCACCCAGCGGGAGAAAGCTGCCGTCCTGCAGGACTCTGAGCAGCTTGCTCTGCATGCTCAGTGGCATCGAATTGATCTCGTCGAGAAACAGTGTGCCGCCCTCCGCCAGGGCGAACATGCCCTTGCGGTTTTCGGCCCCCGTGAAAGCTCCACGGGTGGTGCCGAACAATGTGCTCTCCAGCAGGGTTTCCGGGATGGCGGCACAGTTCAGGCTGATCAGCGGGCCATTACGGCGAGGACTGAGGGCATGGGCCCGGCGAGCGAAGAGTTCCTTGCCGGTACCGGTCTCGCCATGTACCAGCAACGGAAGGTCGGTTGCCGCAAACACTTCCAGGCGTCGCAATTGCTGCAGCATTCCTGGTGCAACGCTGAGGATGGCCGGACCATCCTCTCCTCCTGCGACCAACGCATCGGCGACCACCTCGCCCACCTCCATCGCACCCAGCAGCTCGCCCTGGCGGCCGCGCAGTGGAATGGCCCGGTGGCGGTACTGCAACAATTCTCCGCCCGCGCCGACATAGGCCTGCACGGTGTCGATGGAGGGCTGCCCCTCCGCCAGGCAGCGCAACAGAGTGCTCTGCTCGGGCTTCAGCCAGGGCACGCTCTGCAGCACATGCATGCCCAGCACCTGCTGCGGATTGAGCCCGTCCAGCGCGCCGCTGGCCCGGTTGTAATAGACGTAGTGCCCCGACTGATCGACAACCGTGACCGGTTGCCGCAGCCCATCGAAAATCGGCGCCAGGCAGCGCACCAGCCAGTTCAACTCATCATTTCGATCAGATATCGGCGACTTCTCGACACTTCCCATGGGCACTCCTTGATGTCCGAACCGTCGATTATTCGACATCTGTCTCAATTTCGCCGCATGACGTGTCGCCAGCCCTGCTCCCCGTCAACCCAGCGCCAGGAAATACGTTACGCCATCACTCGTTTCGCCGCCCATGGCGCCCTCCAGACTGGCGCACGACTTGCACCGTCTTCGGCGTACACCCGCAAGAGGACTCACCATGTTCAAGCACATCATTGCCCGTACGCCTGCACGCTCCCTGGTCGACGGCCTGACCTCCGCCCACCTCGGCAAACCGGACTATGCAGCCGCGCTGGAGCAGCACAACGCCTACATCCGCGCCCTGCAGACCTGCGAGGTGGATATCACCCTGCTGCCGCCCGACGAGAGCTTCCCCGACTCGGTATTCGTCGAGGACCCGGTACTGTGCACCTCACGCTGCGCCATCATCACCCGCCCAGGCGCCGAGTCCCGGCGCGGCGAGACACGGATCATCGAGGAGACCATCCAGCGCTTCTATCCCGGTCGCGTCGAACGCATCGAGGCCCCCGGCACCGTAGAAGCGGGCGACATCATGATGGTTGGCGAGCACTTCTACATCGGCGAGTCGGCGCGTACCAATGCCGAAGGCGCGCGGCAGATGATCGCCATTCTTGAAAAGCATGGCCTCAGTGGCTCGGTGGTCCGCCTGGAGAAGGTCCTGCACCTGAAGACCGGTCTGGCCTACCTGGAGCACGGCAATCTGCTGGCCGCTGGCGAGTTCATCAGCAAGCCCGACTTCCAGCATCTCAATATCATCGCCATCCCCGAGGAAGAGGCCTACGCGGCCAACTGCATCTGGGTCAACGAGCGAGTGATCATGCCCGCCGGCTATCCACAGACCCGGCAGAAGATCGCCGACCTCGGCTACCAGGTCATCGAGGTGGATACCTCCGAGTACCGCAAGATCGACGGCGGCGTCAGCTGCATGTCGCTGCGTTTCTGAACAGCGCCGCATCGACGGGCTTCGCGGCCCGTCGATGCCTGAGAGGGCCCCTCCCCTTCGCAGGCATGAGCGTGTCGGCCAGTGCCGCCACGTGACATCGATAGCTGTCCCGGAGGCGCAAGATGTCCAACTCGAATCAAGCAAGACTGGGCCTGCCAGCCCTCACCGCCCTGGTCGTGGGCGGCATCATCGGCAGCGGCATCTTCAGCCTGCCGCAGAATATGGCCGAGGGCGCTGGTGCCGGCGCCATCCTCATCGCCTGGGCAATCACCTTCGTCGGGATGCTGACGCTGACCCGCATCTTCCAGTGGCTGTCCAGCACCCGCCCGGATCTGGATGACGGCGTCTATGGCTACGCTCGCGAAGGGTTCGGCGAATACCTGGGCTTCAATGCTGCCTGGGGTTACTGGATCTCCGCCTGGGTCGGCAACGCCGGATACCTGGTGGTGCTGTTCAGTGCGCTGGGATCGTTCGGCCTGTTCGCCTGCTTCGGTGATGGCACCACCTGGCAGGCGCTGGTCGGCGAACTGGCGGTGCTCTGGTTGGTACACGCCTTCGTGTTGCACGGGGTGCACAACGCAGCCCTCACCAACACCATCGTCACCCTGGCGAAGATCGTGCCCATCGGGTTGTTCATCCTCTGTGCGGCCCTGGCCTTCCGCGTCGACGTATTCCGTATCGACTTCTGGGGCAATCCGGCACTGGGCAGCATCGTCCGCCAGGTCGAGACCACTATGCTGTACACCGTGTGGGTGTTCCTCGGCATCGAGAGCGCAACCGTCTATGCCAGCCATGCCAAACGCATGGCCGACGTCAGCCGCGCCACCCTGATCGGGTTCGTCATTACCCTGCTGTTGCTGGTCTGCGTCTCGGTACTCTCGCTGGGAGTGGTGCCGCAGCACGAACTGGCGCAGATGAAAAATCCATCGATGGCGCAGGTAATGGCCGCGGCGGTCGGCCCGTGGGGCGCCACCCTGATCAACCTCGGGCTGATCGTCTCGGTGGCCGGCGCACTGCTGGCCTGGACCCTGCTAGCGGTGGAAATGCTCTACCTGGCCAGCCGAGGCACGGGAAACACTGCACCGGCGCTGTTCGGCCGGACCAACGCGGCGGACACCCCGGCACCGGCACTCTGGCTGACCAATTCGCTGATATCGCTGCTGTTGCTGGTGGCCTTCTTCAATGCCTCCGGCTACAACGCGCTGATCCAGTTGGCCACCTCGATGGCGCTCATCCCCTATCTGCTATGCGCCGGCTTCTGCCTCAAGCTGGTCCTGCGGCAACCACGGCCGCTGCTGCTGGTAATGGCTGCGCTGGGCACCTTCTATGGCGTATGGCTCATCTATGCAGCGGGCCTGAAGTACCTGCTGCTGTCGATGATTCTCTACGCGCCAGGGCTCGGCTTCTTCATTCGCGCCCGCCGCCAGCGTGGGCTGACGAGTTTCGGCAATATCGGGGAGCGCATCGCAGGCGTACTGGTCCTGGGCCTGGCGGCGATTGCGCTGTGGATGGTCAGCAGCGGCCGCCTGGGCCTCTAGTTCAATAGGTGACCTATGGGCACAGTCATCGGCCGTCTACGCGGGCCAATCAACGGCCTGGCGAGATCGGTCTGGACTCCGCTCTGAAGGTGGATGCCTGGGCCCGCGTGGCGGTAATCCGGCGACTGCCATGGGTTGAGGATTCAACCGGCCGACGCAACAGCGTGGTCAAAACAATCGGCAGGAGTCGAGTAGCTCAGCGCTTTCCCAAAGGCGCGCCCCAGCAGCGCGGAACCGATGCTCTGCATCTTGAATGACCGGGACCGCGAAATGAGACGAGGGCTCGGTCATGAATGCCGGTGGCAGACCGCGCCAGCTTGCCCGATGCACCTCTGGACGATATGCCCGTGCACAAGCAAAGGCCCGCCTCCTGGCGGGCCTGAGTCGTCGCTTTCGCAGCGGCACTACGCTGGCTGCATTACCTGTGTAGTGCGGCTCTCCACGATCCTTTCGTCATAGCGCAACAGGCGCCCGGCGTTGGTCAGTACCAGCAGCGTGCTGAGGTTGTGCAAGAGTGCCGCGATCATGGCTCCCGCCGCGCCCAGCAGGCCGAAAGCCGCCGCCACAACGATCGCCAGGGTCCAGCCCAGACCGATCAGCACATTCACCTGGAGCGTGCGGCGGCACTGGCGGCTCAGGCGGATGCAGGTGCCCAGGCGTCGCAGATCGCCGTTGATCAGCACGATGTCCGCCGCCGCCAGCGCGATGTCGGCACCGCCCGCCCCCATCGCGACGCCCACGACCCCGGCCTTGAGCGCCAGTGAGTCGTTGATGCCATCGCCCACCACCAGGGGGCGGAAACCGGCCTGGAGCTCCTGGTTGACCTCGCGCATCTTGTCTTCGGGCAGGGCCTCGGCCACCACGCGAGTAATGCCGACCTGCACCGCAATGGTTTCGGCCACGCGGCGGCGGTCGCCGGTCAGCAGCAATTGACGCTGCAGGCCCAGCTCACGCAATTGCTGCATGGCTTCGGCGGACTCCGCGCGCACGTTATCCGCCAGCAACAGCCAGGCAAGGAACTGTCCGTTCAGCGCCAGGCCGGCAATCGGACCATCGTGTTCGGGGACCGCAGGAACCTCCAGACCCAGTTGGCGGAACAGCTCCGGGCGCCCCAGCGCCGCCTCGCCGTCCGCCGTGCGCGCCACCACGCCGAAACCCTGGCGTTCGTGAATGTCCCCCAGCGGCAGGTGCTGCTCGTGCGATACCAGGGCCGCCAGCGCCCGGCTGACCGGGTGGCTGCTGGCAGCTCCCAGGCTGGCGGCAAGCTTCAGGATCCCGGTCCGCGGCATCGTCTCCGATGTGCCGACCACGCTGTGCAGGCGCAGGTCGCCGTAGGTCAGCGTGCCGGTCTTGTCGATCACCAGCGACGACAGGTCGGCCAATTCCTCAAGGAAGGCAGAGCCGCGGATGAGGATGCCATGCCGAGCGGCAACGGCGATGCCCGCCACCGCCGTCGCCGGCGCCGACAGCACCAGAGCACAGGGGCAGGCAGCCACCAGCACCGCCAGCATGGCCTGAGCATCACTGGTAATGAACCAGGTTACGGCGGCAATCAGCAGCACCAGTACCAGGTATCGCCCGGCATGGCGTTCGAGCAGCCGCGTGATTGGCGGTTTTGCCTGTTCGGCCCGCTGCATCAGTGCGATGACCTTGCCCAGCGTGGAATCATCGCCGACGCGCGTGATCTCTACCCGCAGCAGGCCATCCAGGTTGATCGAGCCGCCATGGATATCCATGCCGCTGGAAACCTCCAGCGGGACCGCCTCTCCGGTAATCGGAGCCGTATCGAGGCTGGCCTGGCCATCGAGGACGCGGCCGTCGGCCGGAACGCGGTCACCGGCGCGGACTTCGACCTGGTCGCCCGGCTTGAGGCTGGCGTTGTCGACCTCGCGCACCTGGCCATCGGCGTCGATCAGGCGCGCGTGACTGCGGGTCAGTTGCCCGAGCGCGGCGATGGCCTCCTGGGAGCCCAGCACACTGCGTTCTTCGAGGATGTGGCCGAAGATCATGATGATGGGCAGCAGCGCCGCGGTCGCCAGGTCCCCGGTCGCCCACGCGCCCAGCATGGCCAGGGCGATGAGCTGGTCGGTGAGGCCGTGCAGACTGGGTTTCATCAGGCTGTACCAGGCCGAGCGCAAGACCGGGATGGCCACCAGCAACGAGGCGACACCCAGCAGCAACTGGCTAACGCCCTCCTGCGTCGGCACCAGCCAGCGCCAGACCAGCCCGAGCCCCAGCAGCCCCAGCGCGAGCATTGCCAGGCTCAGCTGGCGCGCCGCAGTGCGGCGTTCGGCCTGCGACAGCAAGCCGGACGTCAGGTGCGCATGGACGTGGTGATGATCGCCATGACAGTGATGAGTACTCATCGCGAGCAGCTCCCGGAGTAAAGGTAGGTCGGAACAGATCGGCGAGGCATGGCGCTCATGGCTTGGGCCCCGGCAGGATCATGCGGCCGGCGTCATCCTTGTCGACGGTGGTGACCGAGCCCGCGCGCGCAAGAATCGCCGGCACCCGCTCGCGGTAGAGGCGCAGCAACAACTGGGGGGCCTGCTGTTGCGTCAGGCCGACGATCGTGGCGGTCTCGGCCTGGGCGCGGGACAGCCGTTCGCTGGCTTCCGCCTGCGCCACCTGGACCGTCCGGTCCGCCGACTGGGTCGCCTGCTGCAACTGGCGAGCGGCGTCGTTCCGGGCCTTCGCCACGGCCTGCTCGGCCTGTTGGCTGGCCGTGAGCACCGCGTTGAACGCGCTGACCGCCGACCAGGGCAGGGACGACTGGACATCGACCCGCACGATCTCGATGCCCAGGCTGACACCGGCCGAGCGCAGGCGTGCGAGGCTGGCATTGATGCCCTGCTGCAGGTCGCCGCGCAGCTGCTCGCGGTGCGCGGCCAACTCGGCGTCTCCACCGACCAGTTCGGGGCGTGCGACCAGGATCGCATCCATGTCGCGCGAGGCGCAGATCTGCACCGCGTTACGCTCCACCAGACGGTCCAGGGCAGGCTCAACGTGTTGCCCCTGGCGTGCAAAGGCATACGGATCGTTCACCGTGTAGAACACCCGGACGTCCAGTTGCACCGCCCCGGAATCGCCGGTCAGCAGATAGCCGGAACCCGCCGTGGCGTCACTGGCCAGCGAGCCGTCCCGATCGGACTTCTGCGCAAGTTCCGAGCGCAGCAGCAGTTCGACCCGCCGTTCGGTGACCCGTCCGGACGAGGGCAGCATGACCACCTGCTCGAATGGCCGCGGCCAGGCCAGCAACAAGCCGGCATTCTGGATGCGCTGCTCCGCGCCCAGCCGCAGCACGACCGCGCGGCTTTCGGGCCCCACCTGGCGTACGTTGCCGAACAGCCAGCCGATCGCGGCCAGCAGCGTCACTGCATACAACGCCAGGAAGCCGATGCGCCCGGACTGCAGCCAGGGTCCACCGGGCTGCCGGATGGACGATTTGTCATTTCTGCTCACGTGCAGCTCCAGCGGGCAGCGCGGGCCCATCGACGAGGGCACGGAACGGCGCCGCATCGGTCCGCAACACCAGACGTGTGCCGGGGTTGATCACCGAGCTCAGGGTGTCGAGTGAACGCAGCAGGGTGTAGAGCTCGGGGGCGCCGGAATAGGCCTTGCCGTAGATCTCCGCCGCCTGGACCTGGGACTGGGCCTGGATCTGCGCCGCTTTGACGTTCGCGTCGGCCTCCAGGATCCTCGCATCGCGCTCGGCAGCGGACTGGATCTCGGCAGCCTTGCGCTTGCCTTCGGCGGTACGCTCGGTGGCGATGGTCTCGCGCTCGGCACGCATGCGGTCGACGGTGGCGTCGAGAGTGACCTTGGGCAAGGTCAGGCGCTCGATCCCCACTTGCACGACACGTACCCCGTAGGTGTTGATCAGTTGCTGCTCGATCTGCTCCCGCAGACGCTGCTCGAACGCATCGATCCGCACCCGGCTGGCATCGACGTTGACCAGGTCAGCCAGTTCGAATCCGCTGGCGGTGGTTTCCAGCGCCGATCCCACCAGTGTGCGGATCTGTCGTGCCGCCTCGTCAGGCTGGTTCTGCACCGCGCGCATGAACAGCTGGATGCTCTGCGGATCAGGCGCCACCTGCCAGGCGATATAGGCCTGCACGATGATCCGCAGGCCATCCCGCGTGCCCACATCCTGCAGCCCGCTGGATGTCGTGCGCAGGCGCAGGTCCACCGGCACCGCCGTCTCGAACGGCACCGGCCAGCGCCAGGCAAGCCCAGGTTCGATCAGCACGCGCGAAGGGTTGCCGAAGCGGGTGATCACCGTAGCCTCGCCAACGCGAACCTGGACGAAGCACGCCGTCGCCGCCATCACCAGGACCAGCAGCAGCGCCGCACCAACGCGCAGCCAGGCCGGGCGGGCATGATCGTGGGAACCGTCATGATCATGATCGTG
>CBIGPF010000054.1:0-33147 GCA_966191535.1 uncultured Pseudomonas sp.
AGACGATGTTCTTCTGGATTTCGTTGGAGCCGCCGAAGATCGACAGCTTGCGCAGGTTGAAATACTGGCTGGCCGGTGCGGCCGAGTAGTCCGCGTGCAGCGCCTCGCTGCCCAGCTCGAACTCGTCCTCGATGAAGGGCAGCGCGTAGGGGCCGAGCACCTTGCGCAGCAAGTGGCTGATCGCCTGGCGGATCTCCGTGCCCTTCACCTTCAGGATCGAGCTTTCCGCACCCGGCACGCCGCCTTCGCGGGCGGCCGCAAGGATGCGCAGCGTGCTCATCTCGATGGCCATCAGCTGCATCTCCACCTCCGCGACCTGGGCGCGGAACAGCGGGTCCTCGAGCATCGGCCTGCCGTCGCACAGTTCGCGGCTGGCGACCTGCTTGAGGTGGGCGAGTACCGCCTTGGACGCGCCGATGCCGGCCAGCCCGGTGCGCTCGTAGGTCAGCAGGTACTTGGCGCAGGTCCAGCCTTCGTTCTCGCGGCCTACCAGGTTCTCGACCGGCACGCGCACGTTGTCGAAGAACACCTCGTTGACCTCGTGTTCGCCGTCCAGGGTGATGATCGGACGCACGGTGATGCCGGGAGTTTGCATATCGATCAGCAGGAAGCTGATACCGCGTTGCTGCTGCGCATCAGGATCGGTGCGCACCAGGCAGAAGATCCAGTCCGCGTGCTGGCCGAGGGTGGTCCAGGTCTTCTGGCCATTCACTACATATTCGTCGCCGTCGCGCACCGCGCGGGTTTTCAGCGAGGCGAGGTCGGAGCCAGCGCCCGGCTCGGAGTAGCCCTGGCACCACCAGTCGGTGCCGTCGAGGATGCGCGGCAGGTAGTGCGCCTGCTGCTCGGGCGTGCCGAACCTGATGATCACCGGGGCGACCATGTTGACGCCGAACGGGATGGTGCGCGGTGCGCCGAAGGCGGCGCATTCCTCTTCGAAGATGTGCTTCTGCACGGCGTTCCAGCCGGTGCCGCCGAACGCCTCCGGCCAGTGCGTGGCGTACCAGCCCTGCTCGGCGAGCACGCGCTGCCAGCGCTGGTGGTCGCCTTTGTTGAGGTGTTTGCCCAGGCGCACCTTGGTGGCGATGTCCTTGGGCAACTGGGTGTCGAGGAAGTGGCGAACTTCATCGCGGAACGCCAGCTCGTCGGGGGTGAAGTGGATGTCCATGGCAGGTCCTCAGAGATCAGCGAAGCAGCGGCCGTCGGCCACCAGGCGTTCGAGCAGCGGAGCGGGCTGCCACCAGGCGCCGAGGCGCTGGTGGAACTCGCGAATTCGTTCGAGTACGCGGTCGAGGCCGACGCTGTCGCCGTAGAACAGCGGGCCGCCGCGCCAGGCGGGGAAGCCGTAGCCGTTGAGGAAGATCACATCGACATCGCTGGCGCGCTGGGCGATGCCCTCGTCGAGGATGTTGGCGGCCTCGTTGATCAGCGCGTAGAGGCAGCGTTCGACGATCTCGTCATCCTCTACTGGCGCGCGGGTGATGCCGCGCTGGGCGGCGGCCTGCTCCAGCATGGCAGGCAGCGCGGGATTGTCCTGGGCGACGCGGCCGCCTTCGCCGTACTGGTAGAAGCCGGTGCCGGTCTTCTGCCCGAGCATGCCGGCAGCGATCAGGTGGTCGAGCACCGTGGGCAAGGTCTGGCCGGGCTTGAGGCCCGGCCGCTGGCGAGAGCGGATCGCGTGGCTGATGTCGAGGCCGGACAGGTCGCGCACCGCCAGCGGTCCCATGGCCATGCCGAAGGCGCGGAGCGCGCGGTCCACCTGCGCAGGGGTGGCGCCCTCCTCCAGGAGGAATTCGGCCTGGCGACCGTACTGGAAGATCATGCGGTTGCCGACGAAGCCGTCGCACACGCCGACCGCCACCGAAACCTTCTTCAGGCGCTTGCCCAACTGCATGGAAGTGGCCAGCACGGCATCGGAGGTGGCTTTGCCGCGCACCACTTCGAGCAGGCGCATGACGTTGGCCGGGCTGAAGAAGTGCAGGCCGACCACGTCCTGCGGCCGCCCGGTAAAGGCGGCGATTTCATCGAGGTCCAGTGAAGAGGTGTTGCTGGCGAGGATCGCGCCGGGCTTGCAGTGGGCGTCCAGCTGTTCGAAGACCTGGCGCTTCACGTCGACGCTTTCGAACACGGCTTCGACCACCACGTCGGCGTCGCCCAGCGCGGCGTAGTCGAGCACGCCGCTGATCAGTCCCATGCGCCGATCCATGTCCTCGGCGCTCAGGCTGCCACGCGCCACGCTGGCGGCATACAGGCTGCGGGCGCGGTCGAGGCCGCGTTGCAGGGCATCTTCGCTCACTTCCAGCAGTTGTACCGGGATGCCGGCATTGGCGAAGCAGAGCACGATGCCCACGCCCATGGTGCCGCCGCCGATGACGGCAGCGCGGCGGATCTCCAGTGGCTGCACATCGGCGGCCAACCCTTCGACCCGCGCGGCCTCGCGCTCGGCGAAGAAGGCGTGGATCAGTGCGGCGCGCTGTGGCGATTCCATGCACTGCATGAACAGCTCGCGCTCGCGCACCAGGCCTTCGCGCAGCGGCAACTGCGTCGAGGCTTCCACCGCGTCGATGCAGCGCTGCGGGGAGAACTGGCCGGGCAGGCGTTTCTGCACTTCGCCGCGCTTTTGGGCGATCAACTCGGCGAGGCCGATTTCCTGCACACGCTCGTTGTGCTCGCCGGTGCGGCGTGGGCCCTTGCCGTCCGCCAGCAGGCGTTGGGCGAAGGCGAGGCCGGCGTCGACCAGGTCGCCGTCGAACAGCTCGTCGACAACGTTGAATTCGAGGGCTTCCGGCGCGCGAATCGGCGTGCCGGAGACGATCATGTCCAGGGCCTTCTCCACACCTGCCAGGCGCGGCAGGCGCTGGGTGCCGCCGGCGCCCGGCAGCAGGCCGAGCTTCACTTCCGGCAGGCCGACCTGCGCGTCGCGGCGGGCGATCCGGTAGTGGCAGGCCAGGGCGACTTCCAGGCCGCCGCCCAGGGCGGTGCCGTGGATCACGGCGACACTGGGCTTGCTGGTGCCTTCGAGGATGTCGACCACCTCGGGCAGCGACGGCGCCTGTGGCGGCTTGCCGAATTCGCGGATATCGGCGCCGGCCATGAAGGTGCGCCCAGCGCAGACCAGCACCACCGCACGCACCTGCGGATCGGCCTCGGCCTGTTGGAAGGCGGCGAGCAGCCCGGCGCGGACGGCGTGTCCGAGGGCATTCACCGGTGGGTTGTCGACCGTTACCAGGGCTATTTCGCCCCGGCGTTCGAACTGTACCGCTTCTGACATGCTGAGCTCCGTTTTAGCGTTGTTTTAACGGAATGATGTTTCGCTGTGCAGAATACGATGCTGTTTTTTATCGACGGATTGCAAGTCCTTTTCGGTGGGGCACAGAGCGTTCGGTGGCGTTCCGGCAGGAGGCAATCAGGGTCGCTGCGTGCTCCCCGCGACCAGCAGGTCGCCGTGCAGCTCGCAGTAGCATTCGTCGTTCCAGCCATAATGCGGGTCGCGGCAGATCGAGTGCCGAACCGGGCCGGAATCACTCGGCGTGCGGGTTTTCAGGCTGTCTCGCAGGGCCGCGTAGATCGAGCCGGGCTGCGGCCAGTCGGCACGCACGGGGCCTTCGCCGAGCTGATTCCCGGCGCGCAGTTCGGCCCGCAGGATGGCGTCGAGTTCCGGGCAGAGCTGGGCGGTGGGCTGGCGTCTCATGGGATTCCTTCCTGGCGTGGGACCGGTGGCGGCGCTGGGGATTATCGGCTGATTTCCAGCGCCGCTTTGCCGGACGGCCAGCTTTGCTGGGTGGAAAGGTCCTTTCATTCGCCTGGTGAATAGGGTTCGGCTGGCACGCCGGGCTTGGCATAGTGAAGCCCACCATCTGCGGGAGTGCGCGCCATGAACGAGTTCGAACACCAGCTGCTGGCGGTCAACGGCATCCAGCTCAGCCTCTACAGCTGCGGCCCGGCCGACGGCAAACCGGTGTGGATGCTGCATGGTTTCCCCGAGTGCTGGCATTCCTGGCAGCACCAGATGCGCGCCCTCGCCGCTTCCGGTTACCGCGTGTTCGTTCCGGAAATGCGTGGCTACGGCCAGACCAGCGCGCCGCCGGAGGTGGACGCCTACGACGTGCTGACGCTGTGCGCGGACATCCAGCGCGCCATGGATGCGCTGGGGCACGAGCGCGTGGCGATGGTCGGGCATGACTGGGGCGCGCCGGTGGCGTGGCACCTGGCGTTGCTGGAGCCGCAGCGCGTGGAAGTCCTGGTGACGCTCTCGGTGCCCTTCGCCGGTCGCGCGAAACGCCCGCCGGTGGAGATCATGCGCGAGGTGTTCGCCGGCAAGTTCTTCTACATCCTCTACTTCCAGCAGCCCGGCCGCGCCGAGGCCGAGCTGGATGCGGACATCGCGCTGAGCCTGCGCCACTTCCTCGGCGACAACGTGCGCCTGGCGCCGGATCAGTCCCCCGATGGCCGCCTGTTCGACGGCCTGCCACCGCCGCCGGCGCACCCCGCCTGGTGCAGCGAAGAGGACTTCCAGTGGTACGTGCGGACCTTCGAGGGCCGGGGATTCCATGGTGCGCTGAACTGGTACCGCAATTTCGAACGCAGCTGGCAACGCACCGAGTCGCTGGCCGGGCGCAAGGTCGAGCAGCCGACGCTGTTCCTGATCGGCGACCGCGACCCGGTCGGCCGCTTCGAGGCCTACACCGTGCAGCGCATGCCCGAGCACGTGCCCAGGCTCGAACTGCATGTGCTGGAGAATTGCGGCCACTGGATCCAGAGCCAGCAGCCGGAGCGGGTCAACGCGCTGCTGGGCGAGTTCCTCGGCCGGCACTACCCGGCCTGAATCAGGCTTCGCGGCGCATCCCGATGTGCGGGATGTCGTCTTCCAGATAGACCTCGGTCACTGGCGTGAAGCCATAACGACCGTAGTAGCCCTGCAGGTGCGCCTGGGCCGAGAGGTACACCGGCAGCCCAGGCCAGCGCTGGGCGATGGCCTGCAGCGCCTGCTCCATGAGCTGGTGCCCGAGGCCGGTGCCGCGGCCCTGCGGGGCGATCACCACGCGGCCGATGACCACGTCGCCGTTGTGGCGTTGCGGGTCGAGCAGGCGCAGGTAGCCGATCAGCTGGCCGTCCTCCTCCACCATCAGGTGGCAGGTGTCGTCGACCAGGTCCAGGCCATCGACTTCCTGATAGGGGCACTTCTGTTCCACCACGAAGACGTCGGTGCGCAACTGAAGGATGGTGTAGAGCTCTTCCTTGGTCAGGTCGCGGTGGTGCTTGCAGGTCCACTTCAGGGCCATGTCGTGTTCACTCCGATCATCAGGACGGCCATGGTAGCGCGCCTCAGACCGGCGCGTGGAAACGCAGCGTGGCGGATCCGCCCAGGTGCCGGCGCAGCGCCTCGATGGCGACCTTCACCTTGGCCGGCTGGGCGTCGCGGCGCGGGGTGACGGCATAGATGCCGAACGGCGGCAGTGACCACTCCGGCAGCAATCGCACCAGCCTGCCCTCCTCCAGCGCCTCGCGGACTTCCGGCTCGGGCTGGGCTGACACACCGAGGCCGTCGAGGGTGAACTGGCGCAGGGCGATCATGCTGTTGGCCGCCACGCGCGCCTCGAGTCGCAGTTTGCAGTTCTCCCCGCCCGGCCCGCTGAAGTTCAGGTAGGCCTGGTGCGCCACGGTATTCAGCGAGAGCCAGTCCACGCCCTGCAGTTGCTGTGGATGATCGATGGCTGGCATGCGGCGCAGGTAGGCCGGCGCGGCGCAGATGACGTTGTTCCACTCCGCCAGGTGCCGCGCGACCAGGCTGGAATCGGACAGGGTGCCGACGCGGATGGCGAGGTCGATACGCTGCTCGATCAGGTCGATCTGTTCGTCGTGGAAGAACAGCTGCAGGCGCAGCTGGCGGTGGTTTTCCAGCAGCGGGCGCAGCGCCTCGGTGATCAGCTTGCCGGAGAAGCCGACCGGTGCGGCGAGGCGCAGTTCGCCCACCGGCGCTTCGCGCCACTCGCCCAGGCGTTGCTCGGCTTCCTCGGCGATGGCGAGCATTTGCGCACAGCTGCGGTAGAAGGCTTCGCCCGCCTCGGTCAGCGTCAGCTTGCGGGTGGTGCGGTGCAGCAGCGTGACCTGGGCATGGGCTTCGAGTTTGCGGATCTGCTGGCTGACCGCCGAGGGCGTCATTCCCAGCGCTTCGGCCGCCGCGGCCATGGAGCCGCGCGCGACCACGGTGGCGAACACCGCCATGCCGCGAAGATTGTCCATTGTGAAGCTCCGCTAAAGAGTGAAAGGCAAAATAGCGGGTTTTTCCCTTGATTGCCGGCGCCTAGGATGTCATCTCCCAAAATGGAGAAGAGAAAAGATGCCTTCGAGCCGTGCCACCGTCCCTACCCCTGATGCCGCGCGCTACCTCAAGCGCCTGTGCAACCACTTCGCCCACAAGTTGCCAGTCGAGCTGACTGAAGACCACGGCGTGCTGCCTTTCGAATTCGGTACCTGCCGGCTGCACGCGACCCCCGACGCGCTGCTGATGGACGCCGAGTCCGCTGATGCGGAAGGTCTCGAGCGCCTGCAGAACGTGGTGGTCAGCCATCTCGACCGCTTCGCCTGGAAAGAAGGCCAACTGCCGGTGAACTGGCAAGCGGCCTGATAGCGCTGGCGGAAAAAGCGCAAAAACGGAAAAACCCGGCCTTGGCCGGGTTTTTTGTTGCCAGGAAAAAGCCAGGCGTCGCTGAGAATTTGTGACCATGATTGCTGTTGCCGGTCACTGAAAATCCATTAATTAAAGCCAGGTCGATAAATAGACCGATATGTTTCGCTTCGTGCGTTTGATCGCTTTTTAATCAAATTACAAAGTCAATACTTTGAAACATCTTGTAACCGTGTGGCCACTTTTACCCCGAGTTATCCACACGATCGATGCGCAAAATCTGTACAGAACGCCCCTTTACCCGGAAAGCGGCCTGGTACGGCCAGCGCTCGACCAGTAATTCGCGGACGCCGGGCACCTCGCTGGGCACGCCACTGCTGCTGTGCTCCAGGTTCGCCAACGGGCTCACCTGCTCGACGATGTCCTGGATGGCGCGCAGCGCTTTCTCAGGGCCAATCAGCACGACGTAGTGGTCGTAGATGGCGTCCAGGTCGGCCGCGGCCTTGTGCGTCCATTGCAGGCTCATGCCAAGCCCCACTTGGCTTCGATGGCCGTGTGCTCCAGCAGGTGGCCGGCATCAGCGTCCGCCACCCCTTCATCGATGGCCGCCACATGCCAGCTCTGGCGCTCCAGGTACTGCGCGAGGGCTTGCCGCAGGTGATACGGGCGGTCCCGGTGGGTGGCGCGGGCCAGCTGGTCCAGCGCCGCCACGAGGGCGTCATCGGCGCGGAACGAGACAACGGTGGTCACTTTTTGAACAGCTCCGTTTACGCTGTATACAGTGTTTACAACGATAACATACGTATACGAATCAAGCACTTGGGAGGGGGGATTTTTTCGCGGCGGGCGCCTGGAAGCGCGCCTGAAGGCCCGTGGATGCGGGCTGGAGCAGCACTTTCGCGGTGGCGAAAGTTGGCTTCCGGCTTCGGGGATTTGCCGGCGGGGCAAGGGGCATCAGGCTGGCGGGGCGAAGGCCTGATTCCCACACAACAACAACAGGAGCCCCCCGCGATGCTGCTCGATTACCTGATCATGCTGGTCTACGCCCTGGGCATGCTTGCCCTGGGCTGGTACGGAATGCGCAAGGCGCGCAATCAGAACGACTTCCTCGTCGCCGGGCGCCGCCTCGGCCCGGGGCTCTACCTGGGCACCATGGCGGCGGTGGTGCTCGGTGGCGCGTCCACCATCGGCACGGTGAAGCTGGGCTACCTCTACGGGCTGTCCGGCCTGTGGCTGGTGTTCATGCTGGGCCTGGGGATCATCGTCCTCAGCCTGGTGTTCTCGCGGCAGATCGCGAGGCTGAAGGTCTACACCGTCACGCAGATCCTCGAGCAGCGCTACCAGGCGTCCTCGCGGCTGATCGGCGGCATCGTGATGGTCGCCTACGACCTGATGGTGGCAGTCACCGCGACCATCGCCATCGGCTCGGTGACCGAGGTGGTCTTCGAGATCCCGCGCATCCCGGCGATCCTCTGCGGCGGTGGCATCGTCATCGTCTATTCGGTGATCGGCGGCATGTGGTCGTTGACCCTCACCGACATCATCCAGTTCGTGATCAAGACCCTCGGCATTTTCGCGGTGCTGCTGCCCCTGTCGATCCACGAGGCGGGCGGCCTGTCGCGCATGCAGGAAGTGCTGCCGGCGGGCTTCTTCGATCTGGGTCACATCGGCCTGGACACCATCCTCACCTACTTCCTGCTGTACTTCTTCGGCGCGCTGATCGGCCAGGACATCTGGCAGCGCGTGTTCACCGCGCGCAGCGAGAAGGTGGTGCGCTATGCGGGCCTTGGCGCGGGCGTCTACTGCATGCTCTACGGCCTGGCCTGCGCACTGATAGGCGCTGCCGCCCACGTGCTGCTGCCCAACCTGGCGGTGCCGGAGAACGCCTACGCCGAAGTGACCCGCCAGGTGCTCCAGCCCGGCCTGCGCGGGCTGGTGGTCGCGGCGGCGCTGTCGGCCATCATGTCGACTGCCTCGGGCTGCCTGCTGGCGGCGGCCACGGTGTTCCAGGAAGACATCTACGCGCGCTTCCTGCGCCCTGGCGCACCCAATGGCCTGCGCGAAAGCCGCCTGTTCACCCTGATGATGGGCGTGGTGATGCTGGCCCTGGCGTGCCTGGTGAACGACGTCATCGGCGCCCTGAGCATTGCCTACAACCTGCTCGTCGGCGGCCTGCTGGTGCCCATCCTCGGCGCCCTGCTGTGGCGCCGTGCCTCCGCTCGCGGCGCGATGGCGAGCATCGTCGTCGGCAGCCTGGTGGTGGTCGCCTTCATGGCCATCGACGGCGTGCTCGCGAATACCCCCATCGCCTACGGCCTGCTGGCCAGCCTGGTCACCTTCGTGGTGGTCAGCCTCGCGGGTGTGCCCGCCGCCCGCCTGCAAGCGCAGGCCGACTGAACCTCAATCCGACAGGAGACTTCCGATGCCCCATGATTTCCCGCAACCCCTGGACGCCGCGCAGGTACCGCGCTTCGCCGGCATCCCCAGCTTCATGCGCCTGCCGATCTTCGAGGACCCGGCACAGGTGGACATTGCCCTGCTCGGCGTGCCGTGGGACGGCGGCACCACCAACCGCGCCGGCGCGCGACACGGCCCGCGCGAGGTGCGCAACCAGTCGAGCCTGATGCGCAAGGTGCACCACGTCAGCCACATCGCGCCCTATGACCTGCTGCGGATCGGCGATATCGGCGATGCCCCGGTGAACCCCATCGACCTGCTGGATTCGCTCAAGCAGATCGAGGGTTTCTACCGGCGTATCCATGCGGCCGGCACCATCCCGCTGTCGGTGGGTGGCGATCATCTGGTGACCCTGCCGATCTTCCGCGCGCTGGCTGCCGAGCGGCCCGTAGGCATGGTGCATTTCGATGCCCACTCCGACACCAATGACCGCTACTTCGGCGACAACCCTTACACCCATGGCACGCCATTCCGCCGCGCCATCGAGGAAGGCCTGCTGGACCCGAAGCGCACGGTGCAGATCGGCATTCGCGGTTCGATCTACGACGCCGACGACGAAGCGTTCGCCCTTGAGCAAGGCATCCGCGTGATCCACATGGAAGAGTTCGCCGACCTGGGCGTCGCGGCCACGCTGGCCGAAGTGCGTCGGGTGGTGGGGCAGGGGCCGACCTACGTCACCTTCGACGTCGATGTGCTGGACCCCGCCTACGCGCCTGGCACCGGCACGCCGGAGATCGGCGGCATGACCACCCTGGAGGCACAGCACATGATCCGCGGCTTGCAAGGCCTGAACTTGATCGGTGCCGACGTGGTGGAAGTCTCGCCGCCATTCGACCAGGGTGGGGCGACCGCCCTGGTAGGGGCCACCATGATGTTCGAGCTGCTCTGCGTCCTGGCCGACTCGGTCGCTGCGCGTCGTTGAGCGCCGTGGGGGTTCACGGGGTGGCGCGCTCGGCGCTATAACGAAAGGCCTGCGCCCGCCGCCACGAGAACTCCCATGCTGGGCAATCTGTCCGATATCGACCTGCGCCTGCTGCGCACCTTCTGCGCCATCGTCGAGGCAGGCGGCTTCACTGCCGCCCAGGTGCGCCTGAACACCAGCCTGTCTCGGCTGAGCGTGCTGGTGCGCGACCTCGAACTGCGCCTGGGCTATTCGCTGTGCCGCCGCGGCAGCAGCGGCTTCCAGCTCACCGAGGAAGGCCAGCAGCTGTACGAGGCGGCGCTCGGGTTGTTCGTCGACATCGAACGCTTCCGCGAACAGGTGACGGGCCTGGGTGGCCGCGACCGCGAGGTACTGCAACTGGGCTGCGTCGATGGCGTGCTCGGCCAGCAGTGCTGGCCGCTGCCGCTGGCGATCCGTCTGTTCCGCGAAGGCAACCCGCGGGTGCGCCTGAACCTGCACACGCAGCGTCCGGACGAGCTGGAGAACGCCGTGCTGGAGGAGCGCCTGCAGTTGGCCATCGGCGCCTTCCACCATCGCCTGTCGGGCTTGCGCTATCAGTTGCTGTTCCGCGAAGAGCAGAACCTCTACTGCGCCCCGGGGCACCCATTCTTCGAGCGACGGGCGGACGAGCCGTCGCTGGAGCAGATCTGTGCCGCCGAGTACGTCGGGCGCGGCTACATGACCGAGAGCCGGCGGCCCCACGGGCTGATCTTCAGTCGCGCCACCAATGCCTACACCATGGAGGCGATCGCCAACCTGGTGTTCAGCGGGACGTTCATCGGCTACCTGCCCACCCACTACGCCGCGGAGTGGGTCGCCGAGGATCGCCTGCGGGCGATTCGCCCGGCGCAGTTGGCCTACATCTCGGAGTTCCATTGCGTGACCCGCCAGGGCGCCGAACCGGGCGAAGTGCTCGGCGCCTTCCTCGATGCCCTGGCGCGTGCCCAGGCCTCGCTGGGCAGCGGAGAGCCGGCGTGATCGATGACCTCAAGGCGCTGCGCGAGGACGGCTTCGTCCTGTTGCGCGGGCTGCTGGATGCCGAGCAGGTTGCCGACGTGCGCTCGCTGATCGACGAGCTGCGGCCGCTCCACTGGGACTACGAAGGACTGGTGGATCACTACAAGTGCGTGTTCAACCGTTCCCCGCGCTGGTTGCCCTATCTCGATCCGCCGGGATTGATTGAGCTGGCGGAAGCCGCTCTGGGCACGGACTGCCACGTGATCGGCCAGACTGCCTGGCGCTGCCATCCCGGCTTCATCGGCGCCGAGATGCACCAGGATTACCTGCCGGTCGCGTTGCCGGGAGCGGGCCTCGAACTGCCGATGTTCATCTGCACCGCGCAGATCTACCTCGACGATATCGACGAGGCGCTGTGCCCGACCTGGGTGATTCCCGGCAGCCATCGCGCGGGGTGCGCGCCGGCATCGGACGCGCGCGAATGGGCGGGCAGGGCGGCGGAGCCCGTGCTGTGCAGCGCGGGCGATTGCCTGCTGTTTCGAAGCGACCTGTGGCACGCTGGCAGCCGCAACCTGAGCGAGCGCACGCGTTACCTGCTGCAGGTGCACTATGGGCGCCGGATGGTCGCGCAGAAGTTCTCGCCCTACCTGGACTGGACCTTCAACCCCGAGGTGCTCGCCGCCTGCACGTCGCGCCAGCGCCGCCTGCTGGGCGATCACGAAGAGGCCGAGTACGACTGAATGAGAGGTGCACTGATGAAGGCTGTACATGCCGGCGGCTGCCATTGTGGCCAGCTGCGCTATGAGTGCGATGCTGCACTGACCGACGTCGCCCATTGCCATTGCTCGATCTGCCGGCGCACCACCGGCGGCATCGTCACCACCTGGGCCACAGTGCCCCTGGACAGCTTCCGCTGGACCCTCGGCACGCCGGCCGAGTATCGCTCGTCGGCGTCCTGCGTCCGCTACTTCTGCAGCCACTGCGGCGCGCAGCTGGCGCTGTTCACCGACCAGGCGCCGGAGACACTCGACCTCACCACGGCGACGCTGGACGAGGTGGCGACAGTGGTACCGGACCGGCATATCTGGGTGAAGAGCCGGCTGCCCTGGATTCACCTGGACGAGCAGCTGGAAGAGGAGTGGGAGGAGAAGCTCTAGCGCTCGCTGTCGCTTCTTGGTCGCGCACCAGATCGCTCCTGCGAAGGGCGGCACCGTAGCGCTCCTGTAGGAGCGAGCTCGCTCGTGAACGGGCTATCCGGTGGCTGTCAGGGCAGCTCCAGTCCGCCCGACGCCTTGTGCAACTCGCGCAGGTGCGCGCCGATCTGCTTGGTGTTGGCTTCCAGCGCGGTCAGCTCGTCGCGGCGCTCCGGGGTGAGCAGGGCACGCACTTCGCGATCGAGGTTGTCGCTGAGCTGGCGCAGGCGTTGCTGGCGCAGCTGAGTCTGTTTCTCCAGGGTCGCGGTTTCCGGCGCCTGGGGCAGTCCGTAACCACCATCCAGAAGCTCGGCGGGGCGACTGAGGAAGCCGCTGTCGTCGAGGATCTGCTGCAGCGTCTTGCCGGCTGCTGCGAGGTCGGGCTTGCTCTGCATGGCGTCCGGGTTGCTCAGGTACAGGCGCTTGAGCTCGTCCTGCGCCAGCAGCAGCTGGCGGCGCAGCGAGGCTTGCTCAAGCAGCAGCAGGGCGGCGCTGGAGCGCAGGTCGGCCTTGTCGAACCAGGGACGGCGCTCGACGGCGGGCAGGGCGAGCCAGTCTTCCACCTTGTCCTGCGGCACGTGCATACGCTGTTTCAGCACGTCGAACATCGCCTGGTAGCGGTCGCGGAAGGAGTCGAAGCGATACCCCAGGCGCAGCGCTTCCTTGGGGTTGTCCAGCACACTGGCGTCGGCGATACCCTTGTTCTCCAGCAGGCCGAGTACGCCGTAGGGCGTGATGCTGTCCATGGTCTGCAGGCTCTGGCGCTGGATACCGCTGCGCAGCAGCTTGAGCGTCTCCACCGCACAGTTGTTGGACAGGAAGTAGTAGTTGCCATCGTAGCTCCAGTGGCTCTGCGCCGAGCGCTCCACCAGGCTGGCGACTTCGTCGCGGCTGAGTTTGAGCGGTATCGAGGCCAGGCTGCGGAGCTCGACCTTGGTGTATTCCTCGATTACCTGGGACAGCGGCAGCACGAACAGGCGCGACGGGTACGCACCGGTCAGGCCGTCCCAGCTGGAGAGCTGCAGGTCGCCGACGAAGGCGCGGTAGGACAGCACCAGGTGCTGGTCCAGGTCCAGGCGACAGGCCGGACCGCGTGGGCGTCCCGGGGCACAGACCACCAGGCGCAGCATGGTGTGTCCCCAGCGGCTGGCGATCTCGTTGTTCGCCTCGGCGATCAGGTAGTCGACCTCGTAGACGCGTTCCGGATCGAGATATCCCAGCGGCTGGCGGCCGAAGTCACGCCCGGCATTGAGGTAGGCGTACTGCGTCGAGCATGCGTCATGCGGACGCTCGCCGAAGCGCGCCGCGTAGTAGCGGTACAGCGCCGGGCGGCGGCAGGCGAAGCTGCGGTCGAGGAGGAAGTACTCCATGTTCACCGCGACGTACTCGCGCGGGTTGGTCAGCTCGTAGCGGTCCGGGCTGCGTAGCAGGAAGCGGTTGTGCTGCTCGCGTTCGCCGTGCTTGCCGGCGTACTGCGGCCAGCCAGCCAGGTCGAGCAGGCGTGGATCGTCCGAGAGGGTGAAGCGGCGGCCGGTCTGGCCACGGCATTCGTCCGGTGCGCCGACGCGCCCGAGGCTCTTGTCGCGCATCGTGCAGCGGCGTATCACCCGGGCTTCATCGGGCTCCCAGAGGCGCGCGCGGTCATAGAGGTGGGTCAGCTCATGGAGCAGGGTGGCCAACAACTCGCGGCGCAGGGTGCCGTGGGTGCGACCGGTCTGCTCGGTGGCGGCGCTGCCGTCGGTGAGCGGGCCGAGATAACGGGTGTTCAGGGCGATGGCGCCGGGGCGCAGGGTGCGGCCCATGCCATTGCTGGGCAGGTCGTCGCGCCATTGCACGTCGACGCTGCGGTCCAGACGCTGGACGAAATTGTCCGGCAGGGTGTGCAGGGCTTCGTCCAGCAGTTGCTGGCTGGCCTGGCGCTGGGCTGCGTTCAGGCCGTCGGTATCCAGCTCGAGGCGAAGCGCGGCATGGCTGCTGGCGGCGACGATCAGCGCCAGGGCCGCCAGCCAGCGGCCAGCCCGGAGTTTCACAGAGCGAGGATGGCTTCAGCCAGGTCCTGGTCGGAGGCGTCACGCGCCTGCGGCACCTGCTCGCGCAGCACCGTGAACGCGGCTTCCAGCTGGGCGCCACGGATCGCGCCGTCGCTGCCGACGTAGCTGGCGGCGTCGTCGCGGGCTTCGCGGACGATCTTCATGTCACGCACGGAGGTGGTGGTGTCCGAGGTGAAGTCGATGCTGCGGGCGAAGGCGTTGGTGGTGATGTTGAACACACGGACCACCGAGTGAGCCTGGGCGGTGGACGCACAGGCGGCGAGCAGCAGGCCGAGGATCAGGGGGCTCTTGGAAAGCGAGCTGAGGCGCATGGATGTCTCCGAAAGGGCAGCGGGAGCTGCTCACTACGTTATTTGGCAAGAATTGCTTCGGCCAGTTCCCGATCATTCGCTGCCAGCGCCGGGTATTTCTGCCTCAGCCAGTGCAGCGCCGCCTCCAGGCGCACGCCTCTGACAGCGCCATCCGTGGCAACGAACTGGGCCGCGTCATCACGGGCCCCGCGCAGCAGTTTGTTGTCAAACGGCGCGCTGGTGACCTGGCTGGTGATGTAGCTGGTTCCCACCGGGAACTGAGTCGTCTGATCGAACGCCTGGACAGGCAGGGAGCAGGTCAGTAGCGGGAGCAGGAACAGCAGGGTACGCATGGGCTTGGACGATCGAGAAAGCACGGCCGCCAAGGCTAACGGAATGCGCGTGGGAGAGCCAGCGCAGAGCGCCGGGCGGAGCGCCCGGCGCGGAGGGTTCAGCCGATCAGATGGTCAGGATGGCCTGGGCCAGCTGCTGATCGTTGGCCGCCAGGGTCGGCAGCTTGCTGCGAATGTGGGCGAGGGCTGCCTCCAGGTGCGCGCCGCGGATCTGGCCGTGGCTGGCGACGAAGGTGGCGGCGTCGTCACGGGCTTCGAGGACGATCTTGTCATCCTTGAAGGAATTGCTCAGGTCCGAGGTGCCGTCGGACGTGGCGCCGGTGGCGCGCACCGACAGGTCGGTGGTGTAGACGAAGCTGGTGGCATAGGCGCCAGTGGCGCAGCCGATCAGGGCGGCGGCAGCGATCAGGCGAAGGCTGTTCTTCATTGGAGTGGCTCCGGATAAGACCAAGCAAAGGTGGCCGGGGCGGCCACTCTAACTGTGCTCAGACTAGCCAAGACTGACCGACGTCACCAGCAATCAGCGCCAGAATGGTTTCGAGATTTCTCGCACGCGCTCGCTGGGGCTGATGCCCAGGTCCGCCAGTTGCAGGCTGGTCAGCTCGGCAAGCTGGCGGCGGGTGCGGGCGTTCTGGTGCCATTGGCGCAACTGCTTCCAGAGTGCCTGGCCAAGTCCGGTTAGTGGGTGAGTTGGCAGTTGGGCGAGGGCGCGTTCCATGGCGATGTCCTCCGGCTCTTGTTGGAGCGAGTGGTATGGGAGGACATGATTCCGCGTCTGGCGGGTGACTATCCAGTCACAGGCGGAGAGGATTGTTTCGGGTCAGTTATAAGAAATTCGCAACTGTATTGCTTCAATTCCCCGCCTGCTGTACCGGATGCACTCGGGCACTTGCCAGCGCATCGATGAACTGTTGCTATACGTGCGCATTCGGGTGGCCACGCCCAGCAGAAGAACAAGAGCAAACGGACGCCACCGTATTCAGGTGAGACTTGCCGCTCGGAACCATGTAGTCAAAAGCGTTCGTTGGACGGGTAGCGGGGGCCCTATGGACCAGAAAAAGAACATTGAAATTGAGTACTTGCGGGCAATTGCCGTCGTTCTGACGCTGCTCGCTCACCTGCCGGTGCTGCTGCCTTTCTACAAGCCGACGTTGGAGTTCCTCTTCTTCCGCTATACGCCGTGGATCGGCGTGGATCTGTTCTTTTGTATTTCAGGCTACGTCGTCAGCCGCGCTTACCTTGATTACTTCGATCAGCATCGCCAGTCCGGTCATTTTGGTATTGCTGCTCAGAGCTTCTGGCTGCGCCGGATTTATCGATTGCTGCCGACGTCCTGGCTGTGGATTTTCATTCCCTTGCTGCTCTCCATGACCTTCAACTCGACCGGCATCTTTGCTACTTCGTACGACAATTTGCGCAGTTTTACCGCCGTTGCCACCTTCAGCGGGAATCTTGCCAATCAGTACAACACTATGCTCGGGCCTAACGGCGTTTATTGGAGCCTGGCGCTGGAAGAGCAGTTTTATTTCCTGTTCCCGCTCTTCCTGCTGGTGGTTACCAGTAATCGCTGGCGAGTGGCGATATTGCTGGCATTCATTGCTATTCAATTCCCCCTGGATCGCAACACCTTCGCCACGCCAATGAGCGGGATGCTCAGCTCATTCCGTGTGGATGGGATGATGTGGGGCGTGCTGTTGTGTCTGTTCACTCGCTCCAGCCTGTATCGCCAGTATCAGCCGACCTTCCTCCAGGGGCGCGGTCCGGCGAAGCTGGTGTTTACGGCGCTGCTGGTCTATCTCCTCGGTGCAATACCGGGGCAGATGTTGCAGATGCCGATCGCCATGGGTTTGGTTGCCATCGTGTCGTTGCTGCTGGTCTGGGTAAGTAGCTATCAGGAAGGCTATGTGTACTGCCCGCCTGGCTTGTCGAAGCTGATGGTCTGGTTGGGCTCGCGCTCCTATGCCATTTACGTCATCCATGTGTGCGCCTATCACTTCAGCATCGAGTTCTGGACACGCTATGCCCACGCCTCTGGCGCTGAGTTGGACAAGTCATTTGCGCTGGAGCTTGTGCTGACTTCCCTGTTGTTCATCATCGTTTGCGCGGAGCTCAACTTCCGTTTCGTCGAAGAGCCCCTTCGACGCAAGGGGGCTGAAATCGCGCGGCGGCGACTCAGGCAGTTCGTCGGTGGCGAACAAGTGGCACCAACACCTGCGACGGAAGCGCCGGCCAAGCTCGCTAACTGAACAGGCTCGCTTTAGCGCTCAGACGGTCCCGTCGAGCGCCTGGTGATAGGCCGCAGCAGTCAGCTCGGCGGTGTGAGCCCACGTGAACTGTTGTGCCTGCAGCAACCCCCGTTTCCGCAGCTGCTGCCAGTACTCTCGGTCCTCATGCAGGCGCTCGATGGCGGTGGCCAGATCCACGCTGTCATTGGGGTCAATGTAATGTGCGGCGGAGCCCCCCACTTCAGGCATCGATGCGCAGTTGGAGGTGATTACCGGAGTGCCGCTGGCCATCGCTTCGAGAATTGGCAGGCCGAAGCCTTCGTAGAGCGAGGGGAATAGCAGCATGCTGGCCCCGCCAAGCAGGGTTCGGAGCTCCGGAGCTGAGCGATAACCCAGATGGATGACATGCCGCTTCGCCAGCAGTGCAGCCATGCTCTCGGGTAAATCGCCCCAGCCATAGGCACCACAGAGTACCAGCGGGCATTCTTCCAGCAGGCTTCCAGGTAGCGAGCGGATGGCTTGGAAAACCAGCTCCAGATTCTTGCGTGGTTCCAAGGTGCCGACGCACAGCAGGTAACGGCGGTACTTCAGGCCCAGGCCTTCCAGCAAGGGCGTCGCTTGCTCGGCTGACCAAGGACGGAAGTCCTTGGAAACCCCCAGCGGCGTCACATGGATTTTCTTCGGATTAATCCCATAGTGCTGTATGACTTGCTGCGCGGTGAAGCGGGACACACAGAGAATCTGCCGAGAATGCTCCAGCGCATAGCCAAGATTGCGCTCGATGGCGCGCAGGCGATCCGCTGGCTGGGTCTGAGGGTAATGCACGTGAGTAAGATCGTGCAGAGTAAAAACCATCGGACGTGTGACACGCTGGGGCCAGAGCGACGGTTCGTGATAGAGCTGGGCGTTCTGTTCGTTGAGGGCACGATTTAGGGTTCGCCTCTCGATCCAACGCTTGGCCTGGTAAGGCGCCGGCAGCACACGCTTCACCAAGTCGCGCAACAGAGAGTAGTGGCGGAGGCTCTGGACGGGTAGCTCCTTACCGTGGTGCAGGCCGTGCGCGAACGAGAGCTGTACATCATCGCGCAGTTGCAGGGCGCGGCTCAGTTCGCTGACATATTGGCCAATGCCGGCAATCGGGGCGAGCAGGATGTTGGCGTTGAGTACTACCCGCAACGGCGATGTCATGCGTTGATCTTTTCCACTTTGGCCTGGGCGCCGAGCCAGGTCGAGCCGACAAAGTCTTCCTTGCCCTTGTTGAGGACGTGGAAGATCAGGCTGTGATCACGCCATTCGTAGTTCTTGTCCAGGTGCGAGTCGTAGGCGGACAGGGCAATTGCTACGGAGTAGTGCCCTTTCCCCAGAGTCGCCTCGAAGGCGAAGCGGAATCGAGCCCGTTCGCCGGCCTGGAGGTTCTCCAGGGCCATGTCCAGCCGATGCGTGTTGATGCCGTAGATGGGCTGCCCGTGCTGGTCCTTGATCATGAATCCCAGGATCAGCCGTGGAATCGCCTGTTCCACCGAGGCTTCCACTTCGAGGGTTACAGCTTCGCCAATAGAGACCGCCTCTACCGCGCGGCCATTGGCATCACGCAGGGTGACCGCAACGATGCGCGCCTCCCCGGTGCCCGACGAGGTTTGTACGCGTCCGTCGGCTAGGGCTTCCTGGCGGATCAGCCCTTCTTCGCGGTTCGCCAGTGCGGCGTTGTAGTAGTCGAATACGCTTTCTGGCTTCCCTTCCAGCACGAGCTTGCCGCTTTCCAGCAGCAGTGCGCGATCGCAAATCGACTGGATGGCATGGCGGTCGTGCGATACCAGCAACAGCGTGGTGCCGGCTTTGCGGAACTGGCGTATGCGGTCGAAACTCTTGTGCTGGAAATAGGCATCGCCCACTGACAGTGCCTCGTCGACAATCAGGATGTCGGGGCGCCGAGCTGTGGCGACACTGAACGCAAGACGCATCTGCATGCCGCTGGAATAAGTGCGTACGGGCTGATCGATAGCCTCGCCGATTTCCGCGAATGCCTCGATTTCCGCCATGTGTCCGTCGATTTCACCGACGCTCATACCGAGCAGTTGGCCGGCCATGTAGGCGTTCTGCCGCCCGGTGAAGTCAGGATGAAAGCCCATACCCAGTTCGAGTAGAGCGGCGACCTGGCCCTGCATGTGGATGGAGCCTTCACTGGGCTGGGTGGTGCCGGTGATCATCTTCAGCAGCGTGCTCTTTCCCGCACCGTTGACGCCGATGATTCCCACTGCCTCGCCTGGCTCGATACGGAACCCGACATCCCGGAGTACCCAATGCAGATGATGGCGGGATCGTCCGCCCGGAATCAGCCACTCGGCGAGTCGTGCCCATTTGTTCGGGTACTGGCGATAGGCCTTGCCGAGTTTTTCTACAACGATCGTACCCATCAGAGCTCATCCACCATTTCACCGGAGCGGGCGCGGAATAGCATCAGCCCGAGGACGCATAACAGCACTGCAACCAAGATTGGTGACCACAGCGAGGACCACTCCGGCCAGCGCTGATACACCAGTACCGCCTGGAAGGCTCCTACCAGTGGCGTCATGGGATTGAGTTCAACCAGCGGGCGGATGTAAGACGGAAGGATCGCGATGGGATAGACGATCGGCGTCAGCCAGAACCAGAACTGCACCGCGATGCCGAACAGTTGGCCCACGTCCCGGAAGAACACGTTCAGCACGCCGAGCAGCATGCCCAGACCCGCTGCGAAGGCGAGCATGATCGCCAGCAGCGCTGGCAGGGCGATCAGCGGGGCTCCCGGGAAGGCTCCGGCGACAGTCAGAATCAGCAGAAACAGGATGAAGGTGATGGCGAAGTTCACCAGCGCGCTGCCAATCACCACGGTTGGCAGGCAGATTCGCGGGAAGCTCAGCTTCTTGATCAGGTTGGCGTTGTCGAGAAACATCGACTGGCTGCGGCCGGTGATCTCGGTGAATAACCCCCAGACGAGGAAGCCGGCGCATAGGTAGAAGCCGTAGGCGAGGTGATTGTCCACGCCCGGCAGGCGCGAGCGCATCAACTGCGAGAACACCAGTGTGTAGACCAGGATCATCGCCAGTGGGTTGAGGACGGTCCACAGCGCGCCGAGCAGGGAGTTGCGGTAGCGCGCCTGGAACTCGCGGCGGATGCTGCTGATGACGAAGCCTCGAAAGGCCCAGAGACTGCCTAGCATTACGGGTTTTACTCAGTTCAGTGGTTTGCGGGCGATGATGGCCTGACTCTTGGGCATGTGGTCATCGAGTACTTGCTTGACCTTTTCGCCTTCCGGGGATGCGAGCAGCAGCGCCCAGGTAGTCTCCCAGCTCTTCAGCAATGGCGACCATGGCTGGGAGAGATCCTGGTTGCAGGTCCAGAAGAAGTACCACCACAGCGACCAGTAGAAGCCGTAGTTGGCTTTGCTTTCGACCACCAGGCCGTTCTCTATGAGCAGTTGCTCGAAGGCCTCGGGGCTGAAGATTCGTATGTGATTGGGCTTCTCGAAGTAGCTATCGGGAGCCAGGGACTTCTGGAGTTCTTCCGAATACGTTCCCGGCACGCTGATGAAGTATTGGGCTCCGGGCTTGCCGGCGCGCACCAGCTCTTTCACGAACGCTTGTGGGTCATCCACATGTTCGAGGACTTCGATCGCAATGACTTTGCTTGCGCGCCCGTCTTCTATTGGCAATGGGTTGGCGTCGGTCACCAGTGCGGTAACTGCCTGAGCCTTGCCACCTTCGACACGTTGCCTGGCGCGCTCGACTTTTTCCGCATCGACATCGGCAAGAATGATTTCTGCGCCTTGATCGGCGCAGAAGCGAGCGAATTGCCCTTCGCCACAACCAACGTCGAGCACCACGTCCTGGTTCGTGATGGCGAAGCCTCGAAACAATTCGCCTGTCTCATGCTGGAGCCAGCCGGTCATCCGGTAGTCGAGCAAGCCTGCATCGACACGAGGCTTCCTGACTGCCCGACGAACACGCTTAAGTAGTTTGATGAGCATGATTGATCTCGTTCGGGGAGGCGAGATCCAACTGCCTGCGCTGCTTGAGCCATTCGGCCCCTTTGCGCTGCAGGGGGCGCTCGATCAGACGGAAGCTGAATTCGCTGAAGGCGAGCACCAGGACGAGCGCGCAAGCCATATATGCCAATACTGCTGCGGAGCTGTTCGTTACTTCGGGGGCAAAGCGATGGAACAGTTCCCGGGTCAAGAAGAATGCCGGCACATGGGACAGGTAGAGCGCGTAAGAGCGGTCCCCGATCCGGAACAGCAGAGCCTTTAGCCGGCCATCACGAAGAATGTATTGGTTGTCGAACGAGGCGATGAAGACTAGAGCTGCGGAGAGCAGCGCCATCAAGTTGAATTTTAGGCTGTCCGAGACGACGTTCAATCCGTTGCCGCCAATGCAGGCCAGGCAGCCCAGCAGAACCAGGAGAGTCGTTCGGCGCAACCAGGGCAATTGGGTGAACAGGGCTGGCGAGAGTGACTGGTACGTACTGCTGGCAGCGTAATACGCCATCAGTACGCCCAGGGCGAGGCCGGTCATGCGGAACGGCCCGGGCAGTGTCAGCCAGGGAATGAAGAACTGACTGAGTATGAACGCGCCAAGAACGATAGGAAGCCGTCTGCCTGCCAGCACTGCCACGGCTGGGAAGACCAGATAGAACTGCTCCTCCAGCGAGAGGCTCCAGTACACAGTGGTCGCTCCGCACTCGAAGCGTGCATAGCACTCGAAGAGCCGAACATTGGCCACTTGAAGGATGGCAGCGAGGCTGCCCTCCACCGTGGCTCGAATGCTGCCGAACGCGCCCGATTGGTTGAGAAAGATGGACATCAGCAGGATGGACAGCAACCAGAACCACGCCGAAGGAATGATGCGGAAGATGCGCTTCGCTCCGAACTCGAGCAGTGTGAGCTGGGGCTCTTGGGCGCTGCTCAGTCTAGGGAGGAAGTTTCGCGCAATCACGAACCCGGAAATCACAAAGAACAGGTCAACACCGGCGCTGCCGCCGAAGTAGGCAAAAAAGCTCTCTAATCGAGGTGACTGCCACGGGATCAGATACGCGTGGATGTGGTGCAGCATCACCATGAGGATGGCTACGGCGCGGAGCACCTGTATGTCGGCGATCTTCCTGCTCATGCGCGGCCCTCGATCTGTCGCTCGGCCGATTGCTTGAGAGAGGATGGCGTGGGAACGGGCTGGCCACTTCTGTTCATGCGCGCGATGACATCACGGCCGCGGTGCAGCCAAGGCAGCTCGATCAGTCGGTAGCTGCACTCACTCAGAATCAGCAGGAGAGCGACGGACAATAGGCCGTGGTTGATCCATTGTTGCGTCGGGGTGCTGCCTGCCAGTGGGGTGTTGAACAGGATCTCCCGGCTCAGATAGAACACCGGGATGTGAATGAGGTAGAGCGCATAGGAGCGCTCACCAATCCAGCTCAGCAGGTTTCTTAGCACGCCCGGCGGCACCAGGTAGCCGCGGTCATAGCTGGCCAGCAGGACCAGCAGGCCTGCTGGCAGTATGGTCACGTCATATACCAAGCTGCCGCTGACCACATTCAGTGCCGGACCCTGCACGGTCGACAGCACGAGCACCAGGAGTACACATAAGGGGAGGGCAATCCAGCGGCGCGTGGCCAGCCCGTCGGGCTCGATCCAGCGGTAGCTGCGGGTGCGTGTGAGGATCGCCAGCAGCACCCCCAGTATCAGTCCGCTAAATCTGAACACGTGAGGCACTGACGTTGCACTGGGCAGTTGTGAGAACAGCAGTACCAGCAGAACAGGGACCAGGAATCGGCGGCTCAGTAGAACCAGGATTGGTAGAACAACGTAGAACTGCTCCTCCAGTGACAGGCTCCAATAGACGAATGTCGGTCCGCATTCGAAGTGGCCGAAGCATTCCATGAAGCGAATGTTGGCTACGTTAAGAACGGCTGCCAGCGCACCTTCATATGCAGCCCGGAATTGGCCGAACGCTCCGCCGTCGTTGAAGAACAGCGCACATACCAAGGTGAAGACAAGCCAGAACCAGGCTGACGGCAGCAGGCGGAATGCACGCCGAAGCCAGAACGTCACCAGTGCCTGCTTGCGTTCGGTGGTCGAGGTGGTTGCCTGGAGGCTAGGCACCAGGTTTCGCGCAATGACGAAACCTGAGATGACGAAGAACAGATCGACACCCGCGCTCCCACCCAGATAGTCGAAGAAATCGTACAGATCAGGATGGGGGGTGCCCGTCAGATCGAATCGCGAATGGAACACCACCACCAGGATGACCGCAATGGCGCGTAGTACCTGGATTTCCTCGATCTTTTGGGATGAATGCACGGCGCGATGCTCAAGGCTTGCGAGCGATGATGATCTGACTTTTCGCGAGCGAGTCGTCGAGAAGCTGTTTGATGGCAGGGCCTTCTGCGGTTTCCAGCAACTTCATCCACAGTTGCGACCAGTCGACCAAAACCTCGGGGTAAGGCGGACAGAGCTTGTCCAGCGTTGCCCCGTCATAGGGTTGTTCGCTGAGGTGCTGGTATGCCCAGAACAGGTACATCCAGATCACCCAGTAGAAGCCGACATACTGGCGCTGCTCGATGACCAGCCCGGATTGTTCCACCAGCTTGGCGAACTCATCACGCGAGAAGATGCGTACATGATTGGGGGCCTGGTAGTGCTCGGGAGCTGCCAGGTCCTTCTGCAGATACTCACCTTTGGCATCCGGCACGCTGAGGAGGTAGAGCGCACCGGGTTGGCCGATCCGCACGAGCTCACTCATGATCTGCTTTGGATCGTCGACATGCTCCAACATCTCCATCGCCACGACTCGGGTTGCGATGCCATCCTCCAAGGGAAGTGGGTTAGTGTCGCTGACCAGTCCGAAGCAGCGTTCGTTCTGCGTACTGGCAAGCCGTGCCGAAGCTTCGTCGACCTTTTCCTGCTCGACATCGGAGAAGTAAATAGTCGCACCCTGCCTGGCACAGAACAGGCTGGCCCCGCCGGTCCCGCAGCCGACGTCGACGACGGTGTCCTCTTCGTTGACTGCGAAACCAGGAACCAGCTCGCCGGATTCGGCGTTGAACCAGCCGCTCATTACGGCGTCGTGCAGCCCGCAGCGATTGGGCAGGTCCTCAGGCAGCGAGGCCAGAGTTGCCGGCAGCGTCTCGGCGACTTTGGGTTCGCGAAGACCAAAGAATTCGCCGAGTTTCTCGATGGCCACCCAATGCGAAGCGTGGTCGCGCAGGCGATCGATCGAGGCCTGGCTCATACGCAGGTAGCGCTCCGGATCCCGCGTTGCAACCCTGTAGCTTTCCACATAGGCGTCGCGAAGAGACTGCCAACTGATCCGATGGCGATGAGCACGGGTCAGCAGGCGTGGATCGTGCGGCCAGCAGCATGGCTCCTCCGAGGAGTCGACGATGAAGGCGACATCGTCATCGATGTAGTCCTCCATTGCGGAGTGTCTTGGTGCAATCGCTGGCTTGCCACAGGACATGAACTCCATCAGCGGCAGGCACTGGCCTTCTCCGAGTGAGCTGTTGATGGTGTAGGTCGAAGAGGCGATCAGTTGTTCGTACGAGTCGTCCGCCAGATAGCCATGGATACCGATGACGCGGCACTTGAACGGCGGGCAACGGCGCAGGGCATCGCTCAGCAGGGAGAACGCACCATCGCTATTGAGATAGGTGAACTTGAACACCAGCGTGGCGTTGGGAGTGTCGGCGAAGGCTTCACAGAACGCCGTGATCATGTCATTCCAGTTCTTGCGCCCGTCGCACGGGTTGAGAACTGTGGTGTAGATGATCCCGTCGAGTGTGACCTCATGCGTCTGTATCACCTTGTCGGTCTTACTGAGGCGTGCCTGGGCTCGTTGCTGGCGCCACCAGTTCAGCTTGCGAATCGTGCCGGAAAGAAGGCTCGCAATTCGGCCGGGGAGTAGATCGCGAATGGCATCGCGATACCACTCCAGGGCAAAGCGCTTGGTGGAATCGAATCGGTAGCGCAGCGATTTGTGGAACAGCGCCGGAGGACCATCTTCGCTGTGTTCGTTGCGCAACGGCATCAAGGCGCTATCAAGCACGCTGCCTTGCACTCTTAGCGTCACCGGGCCCTTGCCAAGTGCTGGAGGATACTTCTGGCGCAGGTTCTCGAAACGGTCCCATACCGGGGCCGGAACGGAGACGGCGGGGTAGTCTTCGCCCATTGCTCGACGGATCGTAGCGACTGTATGCCGCGAGTGCGTGATGGCGCGACCCAGTTGGGCTAGGACATGTGTCCAGTCGTTATTGGGATTGTTGTCCCAGATTTCATCCGGCAGCGTGTCGAATTCCCACGCGAACACCGGGATGGTGGGGCAGCGCAGGGTCGTCAGCGTCTTGTTGGGCGGCGAAAAGGAGAGGAAAACGCAGCCTTCACCCTTGGCCACGCAGTCGTCATAGATCGCGTCGACTTCAGCCTCCGGCGACTTGACCACCTGGACCCTGCCGAGCTTTTCGAGAAAGGGGCGGAATTCCTTCAGAACGAAATAGTAGCTGTACTCGGGGAGGCCAAGGCTGCTTTCGATACTGTCGGAGTCGGTTGCAGAGTAGATCAGGAAAAGCATCTAAGACGGTCCTGCTTATTATTTGTTATTAGGCACTTGCCGAGTACGCTCCAGGCGGCTATTTCGGGTGACCGGCCAGTCACTGTGCTGCCCTGCGCTATTTCTTCATCTGCCGCTAGAAAATAGATTTTTTCTGCGATAGTTTTTACATGATCCCAACGCGTCGTCGCAAAGGAAATTTGTCAGGCGCGGCACATAACAATAGTCGTGGGCAGAGATCCGCGAGTTCAGGAGGTAGCCATGACGGCTCCAGCCGCCATGCCACATGCATGCCAATCATCTCGCTTTGCCTCTTTCCCGGACGCTCTTCGTTTTCCTGAAAGTGCGGCCATGTCGCGCGTCTATCTCAGGATTTTGCGGGCGATAGTGGCGTTCTGCCTTGTCTGGCGTGTCGTTCGCGGGCCTGCAACGTATGAATTGAGGCTACTGGCGTACCTCCTTGCCGGCGGCATGTGTCTCGCGTTGTTCCGCAAACTTGCTACGCTCCCTGTAGTCGACGGAATATATCTAGGATATGTCGAATTTGGACCTGTCCTGCACTCTGTAAGTGTGATTATTTAGTTGATGGATGCATGCTTAAAAGTGTGGGGTCGATATTTTATATGTCGTGTGATGGCGTTGAGAACTTTGTCTTGTAGTGCGGTCGTTTATATAAGGCTGACAGCCGTAGGGTTTGTAGGGCTGATAATAATATGAATGCTCAGGATGCAGAAAAAGTTGCTGCCGGAAACAAGCTGGAGTCGCAGGGGCTGGCAACTTCCGAGTCTGTCGCCGTCATGGAGATGACGCCTTCAAGCTTGAAGGTGCTGCATTTCTTCAAGGTCTATCTGCCGGACTCCGTTGGGGGAGTGGAGCAGGTCATCTATCAGCTGTGCGAAAGCAGTGCCCGTTTTGGTGTCCAGGGGGAGGTGCTGGCGCTTTCCGGGCAGCCCAGCGAGGGGCCGCTGATGGTAGGCACTCATCGTGTCCATCAGGTTCGCCGTAGCTTCAGCCTGGCTTCGACAGGGGTATCCTGGCAGGCCATCGGCAAGCTGCGTGAGCTCGCTGAGCAGGCTGACGTGATCCACTATCACTTTCCATGGCCGTTCATGGATATCGCGCATTATCTCGCCGGTATTCGCAAGCCGAATGTCGTCACCTACCACTCGGATATCATCCGCCAAAAGCACTTGCTGCGTGTCTATCGTCCGCTCATGCGCCGCTTCTTGCAGCAAACGGACAGGATAATTGTCACTTCTCCGAATTACTTCGCTACAAGTTCGATACTTGGCGATTTCCGGGAGAAGGTCTCGGTGATCCCGATCGGGCTGGATCGTGCCTCATATCCATCGGCGAAAGAGGAAACCCGGCAACGCTGGATCCACAGGCTAGGCGACAAACGCTTCTTCCTTTTCATAGGGGTAATGCGGTATTACAAAGGTCTGCATATTCTTCTGAATGCCTTGCAGGGAACATCGCTGAAAGTCGTAATCGTTGGTGCCGGGCCGCTGGAGCGGGAGTTGCGCCGACAGGCGGAAGCCTTGCGCGTCGAATCGAACCTGGTGTTCCTTGGCCGAGTGAGCGAAGACGACAAGATCGCACTGCTCGAACTCTGCTACGGCGTTGTGTTTCCCTCCCATCTCCGGTCCGAAGCCTTCGGTATTTCCCTGCTCGAAGGTGCAATGTTCGGCAAGCCCCTGATCTCCAGTGAAATCGGCACTGGCACCAGCTATATCAATATCCATGGAGAAACCGGTCTCGTCGTTCCGCCCAATGACCCTGAGGCGTTCCGTTCAGCCATGCAGCGACTCTGGGATAACGCCGAACTGGCGTCACAAATGGGGTTAAAGGCCATCGAACGCTTCCAGCAGCTATTCACCGCTGAAGGAATGGCTCGTCGTCATTCCGAACTGTACCGCGAGATCCTGGCGGAGCGTGCCTGGGAGGGAAGTGATCGACTGGCCGTCGAAAATGCGGAGCGCCTCATCTAGGGCTCCGGCCCGGCCTGTCATCCTCCGCTCTACTCTGGGGCGGAGCCCCGATGCCGCAATGGTTTACCCAAGAATCTCGTTCAGAAGCGCATCCCGATTCGGACGGGCGTCGTGCCCGCTCCTCACGAAGATGCAGAAGTGGCGGCCCTTTCGGCCGGCAAGGAGTTGAACATGTTGATACCCGTCATACTCTCGGGCGGTGCCGGAACGCGTCTCTGGCCGGTGTCCCGGGAAGGACAGCCAAAGCCATTCATGACTCTTCCCGACGGACAGTCGCTGCTGCATAAAACATACAGTCGGGCGGCCAGCCTGCTGGGAAACTCCGGTGAAATTGTCACGGTTACCAACCGCGATTACTACTTCCAGAGTAAGGACCATTACCAGTCGGCGCGGCTGGTGCAGCGGGGGCATTTCATCCTGGAGCCCGCGGGGCGCAACACGGCGCCGGCAATCGCGATGGCAGCGCTTGCTCTGCGTGCCCGCCATGGTGATGAGGCGGTGATGGTGGTCATGCCGGCAGATCACTTGATTCGTGATCTGGATGCTTTCGATCGGGCAGTCAAGCATGCAGCATCTCTGGCGGAAGCCGGCCATCTGGTAACTTTCGGTGTGATTCCCACGACTCCCGAGACCGGATTTGGCTACATTGAGGCTGGTGACGAACTGGATGATCGTGGGGGAGCGCAGGTCAGGCGCTTCGTGGAGAAGCCAGACCTGGATACCGCCACGCACTTTCTGAAGAGCGGAAACTTCCTGTGGAATTCCGGCATGTTCTGTTTCTCGGTGGGAACGCTCCTTGGCGAGTTGGAGCAGCACGCTCCGGAGCTTCTGGCGGGGGCGGTTACCTGCTTTGAGGCTAGTCTGGTCAGCGAAGCTGGAGCCATGCTCCAGCAGGAATTGAGCGGAGAGTACTTCAGTGCCTTGCCAGACATTTCCATCGACTACGCACTGATGGAGCGCTCCAGCCGCGTTGCCGTCATACCTGCACATTTCGATTGGAGCGATATTGGCTCGTGGAGTGCGCTGAGTGCGCTCGTAGCGCCGGATGGGCAGAACAACCGTGCGGCCGGTCCAGCCATATTCGTCGATACTCAGGGCACCTATGTGCAAAGCGAGGGGCGTCTGGTCGCGACCGTCGGTGTTTCAGACCTGATAGTTATCGATACCGCCGACGCCATTCTGGTTGCTCATGCCGATCGGGCACAGGACGTGCGTAAAGTGGTGAAGCAACTGAAGGACAGCGAGCACGAGGCCTATAGACTGCATCGTACAGTCGCTCGTCCGTGGGGGACCTATACGGTTCTGGAAGAGGGGGCGCGATTCAAGATCAAGCGGATTGTGGTCAAGCCAGGGGCATCTCTGTCGCTGCAGATGCATCACCACCGCAGCGAGCACTGGGTTGTTGTGTGTGGAATGGCCAAGGTCACCAATGGCGAGTCGGTGCGCTTGGTGAACAGTAACGAATCAACCTACATTCCTGCCGGTCACCGGCACCGCCTGGAGAATCCGGGGGTAATCGATCTGGTGATGATTGAGGTCCAGAGCGGCGAGTATCTCGGTGAGGACGATATTGTGCGCTTCGAGGATATCTACGGACGCACTCAGTGAGATTTTCATCGACAAAAGCAAAAGGCCGCTAAGAGCGGCCTTTTTGCTTTCTTGGCAGTACAGATCGAATATTCTGCCATTTTCCTCCGGCTGTTGTACCGGAAAGACTTTTCAGCGCCAGAACGGCTTGTTCAGTTCGGCGTAACGCTGGGCTTCGCTGATCCCGGCGTCGGCCAGCAGGCGGGAGTCCAGGCGGGCTAGCTGACGGCGGCTTTCCATGCGGCGCTGCCACAGGCGGACGGTGCCGACGAGGCCGCGATGGGCGCTGGAGGTGCTACGGGTGGTGCTCAGAGCTGCGGAACCGAGGGTACGTTCCATGGTGATCATCCTTCTCGCTTGTGGCGAGTAGTCAGTTGCTGAATGGATTGAGCATATGATCTGACTTTTTAGTCAGAGATGACAGGTACAGTTGCACTGTATTGCGACTGGTCAGCCGATTGTAATTTTGAACTGTAATGGTCTTTTTAGGGGCGAACTGTACCGTTTCGCTCCATTCTGGTGCGCAATGGGTGGGTGTCTGAGGTTTTCCGAGGATGCCAGCCAAGGTGGCGGCGGGGGAAGCTGAACAGTTGGGGCGGGATAAAAATCTGTTCAGGAGTGTTTTTACGTGGTTTTTTTTCGGCTGTAAACCCTTGCGGGCCATTCATTGCTGAATGACCCGCAGAGCGTCTGGAATCAGCTCGCCGCCAGCATGTGGCCGCGTTCTTCCAGATTGATGTGCCACTCCAGGGCCTCGCGCAGGATATGAGGGGTATGGCCGCCGCGCTCGCAGGCGGCATCGAAGTAACTGTTCAGGGCGTCGCGATAGGACGGATGCACACAGTTGTCGATGATCACCCGGGCGCGCTCGCGCGGCGCCAGGCCACGCAGGTCAGCCAGACCGACCTCGGTGACGAGGATGTCGACGTCGTGTTCGGTGTGGTCGACGTGGCTGACCATCGGCACAACGCTGGAGATGTTGCCGCCCTTGGCAATGGACTTGGTCACGAAGATGGCCAGGTGCGCGTTGCGGGCGAAGTCGCCCGAGCCGCCGATGCCGTTCATCATCCTGGTGCCGCCCACGTGGGTGGAGTTCACGTTGCCGTAGATGTCGAATTCCAGTGCGGTGTTGATGCCGATGATGCCCAGGCGACGGACCACTTCAGGGTGGTTGGAAATCTCCTGCGGGCGCAACACCAGCTTGTCCTTGTAGCGCTCCAGGTTGCCGAACACGTCGGCGTTGCGGCGGGTCGACAGGGTGATGGAGCTGCCTGAGGCGAAGCGCAGCTTGCCGGCGTCGATCAGGTCGAAGGTCGAGTCCTGCAGTACTTCGGAGTACATGGTCAGGTTCTCGAAGGGCGACTCGATCAGGCCGCACATTACCGCGTTGGCGATACTGCCGATACCGGCCTGCAGCGGGCCGAGGCTGTTGCTCATGCGGCCGGCGTCCACTTCGCGCTTGAAGAAGTCGATCAGGTGGTTGGCGATGCCCTGGGTCTCGTCGTCCGGCGGCAGCACGGTGGACGGGGAGTCCGCCTGGTCGTTGACGACGATGGCGACGATCTTGTCCGCCGGGATCGGGATGGCGGTACTGCCGATGCGGTCGTCGACCTTGGTCAGCGGGATCGGCGTGCGAGTCGGACGGTAGGTCGGGATGTAGATGTCGTGCAGGCCTTCCAGGTTGGTGTTGTGCGCGACGTTGATCTCGACGATCACCTGCTTGGCGAAGATCGCGAAGCTGGCGGAATTGCCCACCGAGGTGGTCGGCACGATGTGGCCTTCCTCGGTGATGGCGACGGCTTCGATGACGGCGATGTCCGGCAGCTTGAGCTGGTGGTTGCGCAGCTGCTCGACGGTCTCGGAGAGGTGCTGGTCGATGAACATCACTTCGCCAGCGTTGATCGCCTTGCGCAGGGTGCTGTCGACCTGGAACGGCATGCGGCGGGCCAGCACACCGGCTTCGGTGAGCTGTTTGTCGAGGTCGTTGCCCAGGCTGGCGCCGGTCATCAGGCTGATGCGCAGCGGCTCCTGCTTGGCGCGTTCGGCGAGGGCCTTGGGTACGGCTTTGGCTTCGCCGGCGCGGGTGAAACCGCTCATGCCGACGGTCATGCCGTCCTTGATAAGGGCCGCGGCCTGGTCGGCAGTCATCACCTTGTCCAGCAGGGAGGACATACGCACGCGATCACGGAACAT
This sequence comes from uncultured Pseudomonas sp., assembly GCA_966191535.1. Taxonomy (GTDB): domain Bacteria; phylum Pseudomonadota; class Gammaproteobacteria; order Pseudomonadales; family Pseudomonadaceae; genus Pseudomonas. Next base: position 31,445 of record CBIGPF010000054.1, read on the forward strand.
GGGAAAACCTCGGGCAGTAGGAAGTGCGAGGCCGCCAGTCTAGGGACTCGGCGATTTTTGGCTCTTATACCAAGGTCGAAAAATCGCCCGGCCGGGGCCTTCTTACTACCAATGTCCAGCGCTTTTCGTGTTGCCCGAAAGCAAGACACCGGCGCGAGGCCGGTGTCTTGTGGATCGACGGTCGTCTTATTCGACGGCCTTGACCATGTCTTCGATGACTTTCTTGGCGTCGCCGAAGACCATCATGGTCTTGTCCAGGTAGAACAGTTCGTTGTCCAGGCCGGCGTAACCGCTGGCCATCGAGCGCTTGTTGACGATCACGGTCTTGGCCTTGTAGGCCTCGAGGATCGGCATGCCGGCGATCGGCGACTTCGGGTCGTTCTTCGCGGCCGGGTTGACCACGTCGTTGGCGCCCAGTACCAGCACCACGTCGGTCTGGCCGAACTCGGAGTTGATGTCTTCCATCTCGAACACCTGCTCGTAAGGCACTTCGGCCTCGGCCAGCAGGACGTTCATGTGGCCCGGCATACGGCCGGCAACCGGGTGGATGGCGAACTTCACGTTGACGCCGCGATGGGTCAGTTTCTCGGCCAGTTCCATCAGCGCGTGTTGGGCACGAGCCACCGCCAGGCCGTAGCCGGGGACGATGATCACGCTGTCGGCGTTGGTCAGCAGGAAGGAGGCGTCGTCGGCCGAACCGGATTTCACCGGGCGGGCTTCCTTGGCACCGGCCGGGCCGCCAGCGTCCGCTTCGGCGCCGAAGCCACCGAGGATGACGTTGAAGAACGAGCGGTTCATCGCCTTGCACATGATGTAGGAGAGGATCGCGCCCGAAGAGCCCACCAGCGAACCGGCGATGATCAGCATCGAGTTGTTCAGCGAGAAGCCGATACCTGCCGCGGCCCAGCCGGAGTAGGAGTTCAGCATCGACACGACGACCGGCATGTCCGCGCCGCCGATCGGGATGATGATCAGCACGCCGAGGATGAAGGCCAGGGCCAGCATCACGACGAAGGCGGTCAGGTTGCCGGTGAACATGAACAGCAGGCCCAGGCCCAGGGTGGTCAGGCCCAGCACCAGGTTGAGCATGTGCTGACCGGTGAACTGTACCGGTGCGCCCTGGAACAGGCGGAACTTGTACTTGCCCGACAGCTTGCCGAAGGCGATCACCGAACCGGAGAAGGTGATGGCGCCGATGGCCGCACCGAGGAACAGCTCCAGGCGGTTACCGGTCGGGATGGTATCGCCCAGGTTCTGCACGATGCCCAGCGACTGAGGTTCCACCACGGCGGCGATGGCGATGAACACGGCAGCCAGACCGATCATGCTGTGCATGAAGGCGACCAGTTCCGGCATCTTGGTCATTTCGACGCGCTTGGCCATGATCGAACCGGCGGTGCCGCCGACCAGCAGGCCGATGATCACGTAGACGATGCCGGTGGTGGCGATCTCGCTGCTGATCTTGAACACCAGTGCGACGGTGGTCAGCGCGGCGATGGCCATGCCGATCATGCCGAACAGGTTGCCGCGGCGCGACGTCGTCGGGTGCGACAGGCCTTTGAGGGCCTGGATGAAGCAGACCGAGGCGATGAGGTAGAGGAGGGTGACGAGGTTCATGCTCATGTCAGTGCTTCTCCGCCTTCGGCGCTTTCTTCTTGAACATTTCCAGCATGCGGCGGGTGACCAGGAAGCCACCGAACACA
>CBIGPF010000055.1:0-32336 GCA_966191535.1 uncultured Pseudomonas sp.
CAGGCGCCGACGAGGCCGTCCAGGAGCTGCTGCGGGCGGGTCCGCTGATCCAGGTTCTGCTCCGCCGCACCGCTGCTGCCCTCCCCGCTGGCCCGCCCCGGGCTGGTTGTTTTTCACCACGGGGCCATGCCCCCCGGACCCGGTGTGGCACAAACCCGCCGGCGACCTCAATGGCTCCCCGATCTTCCGCCGAATTGGCTGTTGGCCCTCTTGGCCGCCGGGCGTAGCGTGGACTCATCTTCCCACTCCCGAGAACGCTGCCATGCCTGCCACCACTTCCCTGAAATACCTCTTCGCCGGCCTCGGCCTGGTCCTGAGCCTGCCGCTCTTCGCTCATGACGCCACCCAGGAAAAGATCGAGGTCCAGCAGGAGCACAAGCTCCCTGACGCAGCGGGCAAGAAAGGCCTGATGATCACCGTCTCCTATGCGCCCGGACAGGCGTCCGGCGCCCACGTGCACAGCGGCTCGGTGTTCGCCTACGTGCTCGAAGGCGCGGTGATCTCCCAGTTGGAAGGGCAGAAGCCGGTGACCTACCAGGCCGGCCAGTCCTGGTATGAGGCACCGAACACCCCGCACCTGGTGTCGCGCAATGCCAGCAACGAGAAGCCGGCCAAGCTGCTGGTGTGGATGTTGCTGGATGAGAAGGCCTCGGTGCTGACGCCGTTGAAACAGTGAGCGTGAAACGAAGAACCCCGCCAATCGGCGGGGTTCTTCATTGCAGTGTGACCCTCACTCGGGTGCGCCGGGCACCTTGCGCGGCGCCATGAAGAACATCCAGGCCAGGGCCAGGAAGTACATGGTCGGGATGATGGTGAAGAGGATCGCGTAGTTGTTGTGGGTGACGGTGAGGATGTAGCCGACGATCTGGGTCATGAACATGCCGCCAATCGCCGCGAACATGCCGCCAAAGCCGAACACCGTGCTCATCAGGTGCTTGGGCGTGTAGTCCATCACCAGGCTCCAGATGTTCGCTGTCCACGCCTGGTGCGCGCCGACGCCCAGGGCGATGGCGGCCACGGCGATCCACAGCCCGCTGGCCTTGGCGGCGAAGATCACGCCGATGATCGCGCAGGCGCAGATGAACATCGATAGCAGGCGCGCATGGATGGCGTTCATGCCGCGGCCGATCAGCCAGGAGGAGAGGATGCCGCCGCCGATGCTGCCGAAGTCCGCGGTCAGCCAGATCAGCATCAGCGGGATGCCCATCTGCGTGACGCTGATCCCCAGGCCGTACTGCTGGTTGAGAAAGGGCGGCAGCCAGTACAGGTAGAACCAGAACACCGGCGCGGTCAGCGAGTAGGCCAGGGCAAAGGCCCAGGTGCCGCGCATGCGCAGGATGGTGGAGAAGGGCACGCGCTCGGCCGGCGGCTCGTCGGCTTCCTGGATGTAGTCCAGCTCGCTCTGCTTCACCGTCGGGTGTTCTTCGGGGTTGAAGTATTTCAGGCTCCACAGCACGACCCAGACGAAGCCCAGCGCACTCATGCAGAGGAATGCCGCCTGCCAGCCCCAGGCGGCGAGGATCAGCGGCAACAGCGCGGGGGTGACCATGGCGCCGACGTTGGTGCCGGCGTTGAAGATGCCGGTGGCCATGGCCCGCTCGCCGGCCGGGAACCACAGGCGCGTGGTCTTCACGCAGGCCGGGTAGTTGGCCGCCTCGGTCAGGCCGAGGATGAAGCGGCAGACCATGAAGCCGGCCGCCGAACTGGCCAGGCCATGGGCGCCGGTGGCGAAGCTCCACAGCAGCACGGCGAAGAAGAACGCGCGCTTCACGCCGATGCGGTCGATCAGTCGTCCCTGCAGCACGAAGCCAATGGCATAGCCGACCTGGAACCAGAAATTGATGTTGGCGTAGTCCATGGCCGTCCAGGCCATCTTCTCGGCGAGCACCGGTTGCATCACGCCCAGGGCGGCTCGGTCGATGTAGTTCAGGGTGGTGGCGAAGAACACCAGGGCGAGCATCCCCCAGCGCACCTTGCCGACGGCCATGGCGCCACGCACCTTGCCGAAGAAGGAGGAGCCATGCGGGGCGATCGCGGCGAGGGGAGCGGATTGCGTTTGGATCATGATCGGGGCCATCCGTTATCGGGCTGACGCGCAGCCTCAGGAATTATTGTCGTGCCGCAGGCATCCCGCGTGCTCCACCGCCGATCGGCGTGGACAGGGGAAAGACGTGCGGTGGCTGGCGAAAATCAGTGCGCGCGATGGCGCCCAAGCAGGCAGCACAGGCCTGGCATCAGGCGGGCCAGGGCGGTTTGCGGATGGGGAATGGAGGCGGCGAGGTGAGGGTTGGGGATGTACATGAGCATTTACCCGTTCTTGAAATTGTTATGGATGACACGCAGGCCATCTCGCAGCGGCGTTACGTATTTCTCCCGACAGAGGCAGGTGCCAGGGAGCAGCCGGATTGCGTCGACGTGGCTAAATCTTGAGCAGCGGCCAGAACAGCGTCAATTCGATAAACGGCCTTTGGTTCGGTAATCGAACACAAAACTAACCAGTTAGTACACTTTAAATTGCTGCCGGGCCCGACCGCCAGAATAATCAGACTCAGCCGGAGACCGATTCCAACAGGCCCCTCACCACGCCCGGCGGGAGTTCAGAGATGCAACGTTCGATCGCCACCGTTTCCTTGAGCGGGACCCTGCCGGACAAGCTCGAAGCCATCGCCGCCGCCGGCTTCGACGGTGTGGAAATCTTCGAAAACGATCTTCTCTACTACGGCGGCAGCCCGCGTGAGGTTCGCCGCGTCTGCGCCGACCTCGGGCTGGCGATTACCCTGTTCCAGCCGTTCCGCGACTTCGAGGGCTGCCGCCGCGACCGCCTGCCGCGCAACCTCGACCGCCTGGAGCGCAAGTTCGACCTGATGCAGGAGCTGGGCACCGACCTGGTGCTGATGTGCAGCAACGTCGCCGCCGACTCCCTGGGCGAGCGCGAATTCCTTCTCGAAGACCTCGGCCTTGCCGCCGAGCGCGCCGGCGCCCGAGGCCTGCGCGTAGGCTACGAGGCCCTGGCCTGGGGCCGCCACGTGAACACCTGGCAGCAGGTCTGGGACCTGGTGCGTGAAGTGAATCACCCCGCGCTGGGCGTGATCCTCGACAGCTTCCACACCCTGTCGCTGAAGGGCGATCCGGCCGGGATCGCGCAGATTCCGGGAGAGAAGATCTTCTTCGTACAGATGGCCGATGCCCCGGTCCTGGCCATGGACGTGCTGGAGTGGAGCCGGCACTTCCGCAACTTCCCCGGACAGGGCGAATTCGACCTGGCGGGTTTCCTCGCGCCGATCCTCAAGAGCGGCTATCGCGGCCCGCTGTCGCTGGAAATCTTCAACGACGGCTTCCGCGCCGCGCCGCCGCGCGCCAACGCCGCCGACGGCCTTCGTTCGTTGCTCTATCTCGAAGAGAAAACCCGCGCCCGGCTGGAAAGCGAAGGAACACCGAAGGAGCAGCTCGACTGCCTGTTCGCGCCGCCCCCGGCCAGCCAGCTGGAGGGCGTGGAGTTCCTCGAGTTCGCCGTTGACGAAGCCCTTGGCGCGCGCCTGGGCAACTGGCTGGAGCGTCTGGGCTTCGCCCGTGCCGGCGAGCACCGCTCCAAGGCGGTAAGCCTGCTGCGCCAGGGCGACATCAACATTGTGCTCAACGCAGAACCCTATTCGTTCGGCCACAGCTTCTTCGAGGCCCACGGCCCCTCGCTGTGCGCGACCGCGTTGCGCGTGCGTGACGCCGCCAGTGCGCTGGAGCGTGCGCAGGACTACAAGGGCCAGCCGTATCGCGGGCTGGTCGGGCCCAATGAGCGAGAGATTCCGGCCGTGCGCGCGCCGGACGGCAGCCTCATCTATCTGGTGGAGGAGCGCGCTGCCGGGCAGACCATCTATGACATCGACTTCCGCCTCGACACCAACGCACACGCGAGTGGCCAGTTGCAGCGCATCGATCATATGGCCATGGCGTTGCCGGCGGACGGGCTGGACAGCTGGGTGCTGTTCTACAAGGGACTGTTCGATTTCGAGGCCGACGACGAAGTGGTGCTGCCCGACCCCTACGGTCTGGTGAAGAGCCGCGCCCTGCGCAGCGCCAACGGCAGCGTGCGCTTGCCACTGAACATCTCGGAGAACCGCAACACGGCGATTTCCCATGCGCTGTCCAGTTATCGCGGCTCCGGCGTCCACCACATCGCCTTCGCCTGTGCCGACATCTTCGCCGAGGTGGCGCGGGCGAAGGACGCCGGAGTGCCGCTGCTGGAAATCCCGCTCAACTACTACGACGACCTCGCCGCGCGCTTCGACTTCGACGACGAGTTCCTCAGCGAGCTGGCCTACTTCAACGTGCTCTACGACCGCGACGCCAGCGGCGGCGAGCTCTTCCACGTGTACACCGAACCCTTCGAGGAGCGCTTCTTCTTCGAGATCATCCAGCGCCGCGGCGGCTACGCCGGCTACGGCGCGGCGAACGTCGCCGTGCGCCTGGCGGCCATGGCCCAGGCGCGCAATGGCACGACCCGTCGGCCGAAGGTCTGAGTCGTCGCGCTTTGCCTGAATGGCGTGGGGACGCGCATAATCCGCGCATCCCTTCACCACAGCAGGCGCCCCTGGCGCGTGCTCGACGATGCAAAGCCATGACCGACAGCGCCGCCCAGCCGATTCCCGCCGAAACCGCCCGCCGGGGCCGCAAGAACAACCCGGAGAAGACCCGCGAGGACATCCTCCAGGCGGCCATCGTCGAGTTCGTTCAGCAGGGGCTTTCCGGTGCGCGGGTGGATGCTATCGCCGAGCGCATGAACACCTCGAAGCGGATGATCTACTACTACTTCGGCAGCAAGGAACAGCTGTACCAGGCGGTGCTGGAGAAGCTCTACGGTGACATTCGCGGTACCGAGCAGACGCTGCACCTGACGGAGCTGGAACCGCTGGACGCCATGCGCCGGCTGGTGGACTTCACCTTCGATCACCACGACCGCAACGTGGATTTCGTGCGCATCGTCTGCATCGAGAACATCCACTACGGCCAGTTCGCCTCCGGTTCCGAGGCGATCCGCTCGATGAACAGCAACATCTTGCGCACCATTGAGGACATCCTCCAGCGCGGCGCCGCCAGCGGCCAGTTCCGCGACGGCCTGCAGGCCATCGACGTGCACATGCTGATCAGCGGGTTCTGCTTCTATCGCGTCTCCAACCGGCATACGGTCGGCTCGCTGTTCCAGGTCGAGCTGGAAGATCCGGCGATCAAGGCGCGGCACAAGGACATGATCATCGAGGCGGTGTTGCGCTACGTGCAGCCGTAAGGTGGGCTGACCCTGTAGGAGCGGGCCATGCCCGCGACTGCATCAGGCGCGCGTCGATTCACCCGGTAACTTTGTGCCATTCCAGCACCGGCCCTGCCGGCGGATCGCGGGCATGGCCCGCTCCTACACGTTGGGGCACTGCTCATTATTGCCGGCGAACACCTGCGTAGGATGGCGTGGAGCGAAGCGATACCCATCGCGGGTATCGCCCCATGGCCTGATTACATTGCGCCGAAATGCGCCAGCATCCGCTCGCCGTCCGCTGCGATGCCGCTGAACAGCTCGAATGCCTTCACCGCCTGGAACACCGCCATGTTGCCGCCATCCAGCGTGCGGCAGCCGAGGCTGCGGGCGTGCCTGAGCAGCTCGGTCTCCAGCGGGAAGTAGATGATCTCCGCTACCCACAGGCCCGAGTGCAGCAGCTCCAGCGGCAGTGGCGCGCCGGGCAGTTTGGCCATACCCACCGGGGTGGTGTTGACCAGCCCGTCCGCCTCGGTGACTGCGCCGGCGAGATCGTGACCGACCCGCGCGCGCCGGCCGCCGAAATGCGCGTTGAGGTTGTCCACCAACGCTTGCGCGCGGGCTGAATCCACGTCGAAGATCGTCAGTTGCTGCACGCCTTCGCTGAGCAGGGCATGGGCCACCGCAGCGCCCGCGCCACCGGCGCCCAGTTGCACCACACGCTCGCGCGACGCATCGCTGAGGTTGCGCCGGAAGCCTTCGGCGAAGCCCAGGCAGTCGGTGTTGTGGCCAATGCGCTTGCCATTACGCAGCACCACGGTATTCACCGCGCCGATGCCACGCGCCTCGTCGGACAGCTCGTGCAGCAGCGGAATTACTGCCTGCTTGCAGGGGAAGGTGATGTTCAGCCCGGTGTAGCCCATGCGTTCGGCGGCGGCGAGCAGGTCGGGCAGGGCGCCGGCATCGACGCCCAGCGCATCCAGGTCGATCAGCCGATACAGATAACGCAGCCCCTGGGCGTCGCCCTCGCGTTCATGCAGGGCCGGTGTGCGCGACGCCTGGATGCCGGCGCCGATCAGGCCGGCCAGTACGGTGCGGTACTCGTTCATGGCGCTCACCTCTGCAGCAACCTGGCGAAGTGCTGGATGCCGGCGCGGTAGCCGTCGCTGCCAAGCCCGGCGATGACACCCACGGCGATGGCGGAGATGACGGAGTGGTGCCGGAACGTCTCGCGCTTGTGCACGTTGGACAGGTGCACTTCGATCACCGGCAGCTCTACGGCAGCGAGTGCATCGCGGAGTGCCACCGAGGTGTGGGTCCAGGCGGCCGGGTTGATCAGGATCCCGGCGCAGCGGCCGCGCGCCTGGTGGATCCAGTCGATCAGCTGGCCTTCGTGGTTGGTCTGGCGGAACTCGATTTCCAGGCCGTTCTCGGCGCCGGTGCGCTGGCAGAGCGCGGCGATGTCGTCGAGGGTTTCGTGGCCGTAGGTCGCGGGTTCTCGGGTGCCGAGCAGGTTGAGGTTCGGCCCGTTGAGCACGAGCAGGGTGTGGGGCATGACGGGTGGCTCCGTTGTTTTTGTATGGCCGAGTAGGCAAAGGCCTGCAGGAGCAAAATGTACCAAATGGTTAATTTGGTCAATGTGGCGATAGAATGATGGGTTCTGTAGCGATCTGACCGGTTGAAGCCATTTAATTGGCCTCAATGGCGTCGATCTCTCGATGAGATGCGCATGAGCGGCGGCGGAAGCAGAACGACAATCCGTGCGGTGATCGACCACGGAGCGTAGGGGCGGACGTTGTCCGCTGTTCGCGGGCATGGCCCGCTCCGACATGAGCGCCAGGTTCCCTGTAGGAGCGGGCCATGCCCGCGACCGCCCAGCGCAGAAGCCGCCGGCAAAAAAGACCCGCCAGGCGGCGGGTCAGAGGGGGAAGCCTGGAGGCCAGGCCAGTTGGAGAGATCAGGCTTCAGACGTGCAAGGCATGTCCCAGCGCGCGCAGCGCGGCTTCCTGCACTGCTTCGCCGAGGGTCGGGTGGGCGTGGATGGTGCCGGCGATGTCTTCCAGGCAGGCGCCCATTTCCAGCGACTGCACGAAGGTCGTGGACAGCTCCGACACCGCCTTTCCCACGGCCTGCCAGCCGAGGATCAGGTGGTTGTCCTTGCGCGCCACGACACGGACGAAACCGTCGCTGGATTCCAGGGTCATGGCGCGGCCGTTGGCGGCGAACGGGAAGCTCGCGGTGATCACCTCGTGACCGGTTGCCTGGGCCTGCTCGGGCGATAGCCCAACCACCACCACTTCCGGATCGGTGAAGCACACCGCCGGGATGGCCGTGGGCGTGAAGGCGCGGCGCTTGCCGGCGATGATCTCGGCGACCATCTCGCCCTGGGCCATGGCGCGGTGCGCCAGCATGGGTTCGCCGGCGATGTCGCCGATAGCCCAGACGTCGCGCATGGAGGTGCGGCACTGGTCGTCGATTTGCACGGCCCGGCCGTTCATGTCCAGGCGCAGTGTGTCGAGGTTCCAGCCGGCGGTATTGGGGTGACGGCCGACGGCGACCAGCACCTGGTCGGTCTCGATCACCCGCTGCGAACCGGCGCCATCCTGCACGCGCAGGCCTTTACCGTCCGGCTCCAGGCCCATCACGCTGTGCCCCAGGTACAGCTCGATACCCAGCTTGCGCAGGGAATTGGCCACAGGCCTGGTCAGTTCCTCGTCATAGGTCGGCAGGATGCGTGGCTGCGCTTCCACGACCGTGACGTCCACGCCGAGCTTGCGGTACGCGGTGCCCAGTTCCAGGCCGATATAGCCGCCACCAACCACCGCCAGGCGCTTGGGCAGAGCCTTCGGCGCCAGGGCTTCGGTGGAGGAGATGACATTGCCTCCCACCGGCAGGAAGGGCAGTTCGACGGATTTCGAACCGGCCGCCAGCAGCAGGTGTTCGGTGTGGATGTGCCGGGTACCGCCTTCAGTGAGATCGACTTCCACGGTCTTGCCGTCGAGGATCTTCGCCCAGCCGTTGACCACGGTGACGCCGTGCTTCTTCAGCAGCGCGGCGACGCCGGTGGTCAGGCGGTCGACGATGCCGTCCTTCCATTCCACGGTGCGCTGGATGTCGATGCTCGGCGCCTGCACGCTGATGCCCAGCGGCGACTTGCCGGCGAACTCGCGGGCCTTGAGGTATTCCTCGGCGGCGTGGATCAGTGCCTTGGACGGGATGCAGCCGATGTTCAGGCAGGTGCCACCCAGGGCGGCGCCTTCCACCAGCACGGTGCGGATGCCCAACTGGCCGGCGCGGATCGCCGCGACGTAGCCGCCGGGGCCGCCACCGATCACCAGCAGGGTGGTTTCCAGAGTCTGATTCTGTTTCACGTCTGTGCTCCGGCAATCAATCGATGAACAGGGTGGCGGGATGTTCGAGCAGGGCGCGCACGGCCTGGATGAAGGCCGCCGCGTCCATGCCGTCGACCACCCGGTGATCGAAGGACGAGGACAGGTTCATCATCTTGCGCACGACGATCTGCCCGCTGACCACCATGGGCCGCTCGACCATGCGGTTGACGCCGACGATGGCCACTTCCGGCAGGTTGATCACCGGCGTGCTGACGATGCCGCCCAGGGCGCCGAGGCTGCTCAGGGTGATGGTCGAGCCGGAGAGTTCCTCGCGGCTGGCCTTGCCGTGGCGTGCGGCTTCGGCGAGGCGCGCCACTTCCGTCGCGTTGCCCCACAGGTCGCGGGATTCCGCGTTGCGCAGCACCGGCACCATCAGGCCGTTGTCGCTCTGGGTGGCAACGCCCAGGTGCACAGCGCCGAAGCGGGTGATCACGTCAGCCTCGTCGTCATAGCGCGCGTTGAGCTGCGGGAAGTCGCGCAGCGCGACGACCATGGCGCGGGCGATGAAGGGCAGCAAGGTCAGCTTGCCGCGGGCCGCCGCATGCTTGGCGTTGAGGTGGATGCGCAGCGCTTCGAGGTCGGTGACGTCGATTTCCTCGACATAGCTGAAGTGCGGGATGCGCCGCTTGGCCTCGGCCATCTTCTGCGCGATCTTGCGGCGCAGGCCGATCACCGGAATCTGGTGCTCGTCGTGGCGTGCGGCGTAGCCGGACGCAATGGTCGCGCCGCCATGTTCCAGGAAGTGCTCCAGGTCTTCGCGGAGGATGCGTCCGGCCGGGCCGCTGCCCTGGACGAACTGCAGTTCCACGCCCAGGTCGCGGGCACGTTGGCGCACCGCCGGCGAGGCCAGCGGCTTCTCACCCGGTGCGCGGCGCGGCGCCGGCGAGGGAGCGGGGCGCGCAGCCGGGGCGACCGGCTTGCTTTCGACGCGCGGTGCAGGCTTGGGTGCCTCGGCGACGGGGGCCGGTTTGGCTTCCGGCTTGGCTGCCGGCGCCTCGTCGTGGGGCTTGGGTTGCGCGGCTTCGCGGTGGTTGCCGTGGCCTTCCACTTCCAGGCGGATCAACTCGCCGCCCACGGCCATCACCTGGCCCGGCACACCGCCCAGGGCGATGATCGTGCCAGCCACCGGCGAGGGGATTTCCACGGTGGCCTTGTCGGTCATGACTTCCGCCAGCAGCTGGTCCTCATGGACCTCGTCGCCGACCTGGACATGCCACTCCACCAGCTCGACCTCGGCGATACCTTCGCCGATGTCCGGCATCTTGATGACGTGAGTGCCCATTCAGACCTCCATGGCGCGCTTGAAGGCCGCACCAACGCGCGCGGGCCCCGGGAAGTAGTCCCATTCCTGGGCGTGCGGGTAGGGAGTGTCCCAGCCGGTCACGCGCGCAATGGGGGCTTCGAGGTGGTGGAAGCAGTGTTCCTGAACCAGCGACATCAACTCGGCGCCGTAGCCGCAGGTGCGGGTCGCCTCGTGGACGATGACGCAGCGTCCGGTCTTCTTCACTGACTCGACGATGGTGTCCAGGTCCAGCGGCCAGAGGCTGCGCAGGTCGATGATCTCGGCATCGATGCCGGTTTCCTCGGCGGCGGTCTGTGCCACATAGACGGTGGTGCCGTAGGTCAGCACGGTCAGTTCCGAGCCCGGGCGAGCGATGGCCGCCTTGTCCAGCGGCACGCTGTAGTAACCCTCCGGCACCTGGCTGGCCGGGTGCTTGGACCACGGGGTCACCGGGCGGTCGTGATGGCCGTCGAACGGGCCGTTATACAGGCGCTTGGGTTCGAGGAAGATCACCGGATCGTCGTTCTCGATGCACGCGATCAGCAGGCCCTTGGCGTCGTAAGGGTTGGACGGCATGACGGTACGCAGGCCGCAGACCTGGGTGAACATCGCCTCCGGGCTCTGGCTGTGGGTCTGCCCGCCATAGATGCCGCCGCCGCAGGGCATGCGCACGACCATGGGCACGGTGAAGTCGTTGACCGAGCGGTAGCGGATGCGCGCGGCTTCCGAGACCAGCTGGTCGGTAGCCGGGTAGACATAGTCGGCGAACTGGATTTCCACCACCGGGCGCAGACCGTAGGCGCCCATGCCGACGGCGGCGCCGATGATGCCGCTCTCGGAGATCGGCGCGTCGAACACCCGCGAGGTGCCGTACTTCTTCTGCAGGCCTTCGGTGCAGCGGAACACGCCGCCGAAGTAGCCCACGTCCTGGCCGAACACCACGACGTTGTCGTCGCGTTCGAGCATCACGTCCATGGCCGACCGTAGCGCCTGGATCATGGTCATGCTGGTGACCGCCTGGGCGTTCTCGTGTTGCTGGTTCATGGCATTCATACCCCGAGCTCCTGGCGCTGCCGGCGCAGGTGTTCCGGCAGGTCCTTGTAGACGTCGTCGAACAGGTTGGCGGCGCTGAACACGTGGCCGTCCACCAGCGAGCCGTGACGTTCGGCCTCTTTCTGCGCGGCGATCACTTCGGCTTCCAGCTCCTTCTTCAGCGCTTCCTGCTGCTCCTCGGACCAGATGCCGAGGCCGATCAGGTGCTGCTTCAGGCGGGCGATGGGGTCGCCCAGGGGGAAATTGGTCCAGTCGTCGGCGGGGCGGTACTTGGACGGGTCGTCCGACGTGGAATGCGGGCCTGCGCGATAGGTGACCCATTCGATCAGGCTCGGTCCATGCCCGCGACGGGCGCGCTCGGCAGCCCATTGCGAGGCGGCGTAGACGGCGAGGAAGTCGTTGCCGTCCACCCGCAGCGAGGCGATGCCGCAGCCCACGCCACGGTTGGCGAAGGTGGTGCCTTCACCGCCGGCGATGGCCTGGAAGGTGGAGATCGCCCACTGGTTGTTGACCACATTGAGGATTACCGGCGCGCGGTAGACGTGGGCGAAGGTGAGGGCGGTGTGGAAGTCGGACTCGGCGGTGGCGCCGTCGCCGATCCAGGCGGACGAGATCTTGGTATCGCCCTTGATCGCCGAGGCCATGCCCCAGCCGACGGCCTGGATGAACTGGGTAGCGAGGTTGCCGGAGATGGAGAAGAAACCCTTCTCGCGGCTGGAGTACATGATCGGCAGCTGGCGACCCTTGAGCGGGTCCTGCTCGTTGGAGAGCAGCTGGCAGATCATGTCTTTCAGCGGGTAGTCGCGGGTGATCAGGATGCCTTGCTGACGGTAGGTCGGGAAGGTCATGTCGCCGTCGCGCAGGGCCATGGTGTGGGCGGTGGCGATGGCCTCTTCACCCAGGCACTGCATGTAGAAGGACATCTTCTTCTGGCGCTGGGCGGTGAGCATGCGCGCGTCGAAGATGCGCGTCTTGAGCATCAGGCGCATGCCGCGCAGCAGTTGCTCGTGGCTCAGGTCCGGGGCCCAGGGGCCGACGGCATTGCCGTCTTCGTCGAGCACGCGCACCAGGCTGAAGGCCAGGTCGGTGGTCTGCGCCGGTTCCACGTCGATGTCGGGTTTGCGCACTTCGCCGGCGGGCGACAGGTGCAGGTAGGAAAAGTCGGTCTTGCAGCCCGGACGCCCGGTGGGTTCGGGGACGTGCAGGCGGAGCGGAGCGTAGTCGGTCATGGCGGGTCTCCAGTAGTGATCGTGGGTGGATCAGCAGACGGAAGAGGCCATGCCTGGCGGGCGCACCCGGCCGGGTAAGGCTACGGTGCGGGTGCCGCGCGGGGTCGCGTGGCGGGTGGTGACATCACTCATGGTGAGGTCCTCGGTTGTTGTAGTTGTGGTTTCAGTATAGGTGTGACCGATTGGTTTTTTGCTCCAAATTGACTAGATCTGAGCTTCAGGATTAGTGTGTTTGAACTATAAAAACAACGCTCAGTAGTACGAGGGAAAATGGCTGATCTCGACCGCACCGACCTGAAAATCCTCCGCGCCCTGGCCGACGATGGCCGGCTCTCCTGGCGCGATCTCGCGCAGAACATCGGCCTGTCGCTGACCCCGACCTTGCGCCGGGTGCGTCGCCTGGAGGAGGAGCACTACATCCAGGGTTACTTTGCGCGCCTGGACGAGGAGCGCCTGTCCGGCGGCATGAGCGTGTTCGTCTCTGTGTCTCTGGAAAAGCAGACCGGCGACTACCTCGCCCGGTTCGAAGAACGCATCGTCCAGGCGCCGCAGGTGATGAGCTGCTTCCAGATGACCGGCGATGCCGACTACATGCTGCGGGTGGTGGTGAAGGACCTGTCGGCGTACCAGCTGTTCCTGACCAATACGCTGACGCAGATTCCCGGCGTGGCGGGGATCAAGTCGGCGTTCGCGCTGAAGTCGGTGATGCTGCGCTCGGCGCCGCCGATTTGAGTCGCTGCGGCGTGTCCGACCCATTGTAGGAGCGGGCCATGCCCGCGATCGCGCGCATGGCGCGCTCCTACAGTTGAGCGCGTGCAAGAGCTGCCAATGAGCGCCATCCTACGACGAGGCATGCCGGCCACTCTGGCGCGGTGGATCAACCGTTGCGGCGGAACTGCTCGCGATACTGCGTCGGCGTCACCCCCAGGCGCTGGGCGAACACCAGGCGCATGCGCGCCGCGCTGCCGAAGCCGCAGCGCCAGGCGATCGTCTTCAGGGCCTGGTCGCTGCCCTCCAGCAGGCCGCGCGCCGCGTCGATACGCGCACGCTGGACGAATTCCGCCGGCGTCACGCCCGCTTCGCGCACGAAGGTCCGGGCAAAACTGCGCGGGCTCATCGCCACCTCGGCGGCCAGTTGCGATACGCCCAGCGGCTGGTCGAGGTGTTCCTGCACGTAGCGCTGGATGCGCGCCACGGGCGAACCTTTGTCGGCCGGCGCCTGCAGAAAGGGGCTGAACTGCGATTGTCCGCCCTGGCGCTGCGCCACCACCAGCAGCCGTTTTGCCACTGACAGCGCCACCGCCGCGCCGTGGTCTTCGGCGACCAGCGCCAGCGCCAGGTCGATGCCGGCGGTCACGCCTGCCGACGTCACCAATGCACCATCACGCACATGAATCCGGTCCGGCTCCACCCGCGCCTGCGGGAACAGCTCGGCCAAGCGGCGCGCATCGCTCCAGTGGGTGGTCACGTGCTTGCCGTTCAGGAGGCCGGCATGGCCGAGCAGGAAGGCGCCGGTGCAGATCGAGCCGTAGCGTGGCGCGCTGGCGCACGCCGCACGCAGCCAGTCGAGCAGGTCGGGCGAAGGAGGTTCTTCCGGCAGGGCCGGCCCGCCCGGCACCAGCAGGATGTCAGCCGCGCCGTCGCCCTGTTCCAGATTGAAGTCGGCGCCGAGCAGTTGGCCGTTGGAGGCGCGCACAGGGTAGGGCGCCGCCGCGAGCGTCACCACCTGATAACCGTGGCCGGCAGGCACGAAGGCGTTGGCTTCGGCGAACACGTCCAGCGGCCCGGAAACATCCAGCGCCTGCACGCCGGGGAACAGCAGCATGGCCACGCGTTTCATGGCGTCTCCCGATCCGATCGATGGCGTTCATTCTTGCGGGAGATACACCAGGCTGCAAACGCATCGAGGGTGCGAATACTGCCAATCAGCCTGCAGTGGAGGTCACAATCGCCCGCTCAGTGTGTCGTGGAGACACTATTGTTGCGCCATCTGCAGAAATGCATTGTCGAAGTCGATCTGTGTCGCAAGGGCGTGGTCAGCTAGATTTATGGCAGTGGGCCACGATCGACGCGACCCGCGTGATCCCTGAGGTTCCTGCGATGAAATCCACCCTTTGCGCACTCTTCGCCATTCCCGCCTTGCTGCTGTCCTTCACCGCCGTCGCCGACGATGCAGCCGTTTACCACTACGGCATGCCGCTGGACGTGGCCAAGGTGCTGAGCATCTCCCAACCCAACGAGCGCTGTGAAGTCAGCCAGGCGACCATGGTCTACCTGGATTCCCAGGGCCAGCAGCACACCCTCAAGTACCTGCGCCAGACTCCGCGCTGCAGCGATATCTGAGTCAGGCGCGGAACTGCTCCACCAATCCCTGCTGCCGGCTGGCCAGGTCGTTCAGTGAGCGACTGGCGCTGGCGGCTTGCTGGGCCTGATCTGAAATGGTCTGGGTGACGTCGCGGATGCCGGCGATGTTGCGGTTGATCTCCTCGGCGACGCTGCTCTGTTCCTCCGCCGCGCTGGCGATCTGCAGATTCATCTCGCTGATCAGGTTCACCGCCTCTCCGATCCTCCGCAGCGCGTCGATGGCCTGGCGCGCCTGATCGACGTTGCCCTGGGCCTGGGCGAAGCTTCCCTGCATCGCGCTGGTGACTGACTGGCCGCGCGCCTGCAGGTTCTCGATCACCTCGCGAATTTCCTCCACCGACTCCTGGGTACGCTGGGCCAGCCCGCGCACCTCGTCCGCCACCACGGCAAAGCCTCGTCCGGCATCGCCCGCGCGCGCCGCTTCGATGGCGGCATTGAGGGCCAGCAGGTTGGTCTGCGCGGCGATGCCGCAGATGACTTCGAGGATCGAACCGATCTGCTCGTTGCTTGCCGCCAGTTGCTGCAGCTCCGCCATGGCCTGGTTCATCCCGGCGGCCAGCAGGTCGATGCCGCTGTTGGTAGCGTCCAGCGTGCGGAAACCGTCGTCGCAGGCCTGTTCCGCGGTGCGTGCGGCGTCGGCGGCACGGGCGGCGCTGCGGGCCGAGTCCTGGGCGGTGGCGGACATTTCCTGGAGTGCCGTGGCGACCATGTCTATCTCGCGGAACTGTTGCTGCATGCCGTCGCTGGTCTGCCGGGCGATCTGCGCCGAGCGGTCGGCAGTGGAGTGCGCCTCGCGGGTTGCGGACTGCACGGCGGCGATGCTCGGCTGCAGCTTGTCGAGGAAGCGGTTGAAGGCGGTCGCGAGGCGGCCCAGTTCGTCGCGGCGCGGGTAGTCGAGGCGCCGGGTGAGGTCACCTTCGCCGTCGGCGATATCTTCCAGCATGCGTGCCAGGCGCAGGATCGGCCGGCTGATGCCGAGCGCGGTGAGTGCGACCAGCAGCATGCCGAGAAGGCCGGCGGCGATGCCGATGCCGGTCTCCAGTGCAGTGCTTTTCCAGCGCAAGTCGTCCAGCGTGCCTTTGAGGCGCTCTGCCGGTGCGAGCATCACCGAGCGCGGCACGCTGAGCAGGATGCCCCAGGGCGCGGCGTCGGGTACTGGAGCGAGGCTGTGCAGCACGCTGATGGATTCACCGTCGTCATTGGATTGCGAGCGCCCGGCGGCGATCTGGCCGAGCACGCTCTTGTCGTCGAACGTCTGCCCCAGCTTCGAGGCGTCGCCGCTGTCGCTGGCAATCAGGCCGTTGGGGCTGAGGATGCGGATGCGGCCCTGGCCGTCGAACAGGCTGCGGCTGCCTTCCGTGCTGCTGTGCTGTAGCGCTGCCAGGTCGATGTCGAAGCCCACGGCGGCGATGGCCTTGCCGTTCTCCAGCAGCGGCAGGGTCACGCTGGTGACCAGCCGGCGCTGGCCCGAGGCGTCGTCGAAATACGGGTCGAGCACGCAGGGGCGGGCGTGCCCGATTGAACAGGTGAAAAAGGCGTTGTAGGGCTGGCCGCTGGGGCCGGGCGTGGTGTCGCCGAGGACCTGCTCGGTACCGATCACCCGCTGGGTTTCCTTGCCGTTCTGCAGCAGGTAGAGGGCGAAGCGGCCGGTTTCGTTGCTGCCCAGGTCTTCGCGGGCGGCGAACTGGCTGTCAGCGCCATCCAGGGTGCCCGGCTGGAACACCAGGAACAGGCCGAGCAGTTCCGGGTGCGCGCCGAGAGTGTCGGCCATCGAATGATTGAGCGCGGTGCGCAGCGCGGCGGGGTCGAGGACGCCCTGGCGTTGTTGCGTACGCAGGGTCTGTACGGTGCGCAGCAGGCCTTCGCCGAGCAGCAGGTTGTTCTGCAGGCGTTCGCGGATCAGCAGGGCCTGGACCTGGCCCTGGGTCTCCAGGTTGTGCCGCGCGGCAACGGCGAACAGTTCGCCGCTGTCGTGCGCGATGATGCGGCTGTCCTGCCGCGCCTGGTACAGCGAGAGGCCGATCAGGACGCTGGCGACGAGGATCAGGCAGAGGCCCGCCAGCCAGGTGATGCGACCCTGGATGGAGGTCAGGAGGCTGGGCATGGCGGGCGTCTTCCCTGGGCGTTAGAACGTGGTGGAGAACATCAGCTGGCTGTAGAGGTTGCTGTTGTCGTTGCCGATCTGGGTGCCGCCTTCGGCCGCGCTCTTCTTCGGCTGGTACAGGCCCACCAGCGGGATGATCATCAGGTGCTCGTTGACCGCCCACTCGGCGTAGAGGTCCAGTTCGTTGGCGTCGGTGTTGCCCAGGTCGGTGTCCAGGGTGTGGAAGTCGAACCACTGCAGACCGACGTTGACGTTCTCCAGCGGACTGACCTTGGCGCCGATGTTGTGCACGCGGGTGTTGCTGTTGAACGGACCGGAGTAGTTGCCTGCCACCTCGCCCTGGAACCAGGTGCCGAAGCCGCGACTGAAGCCGTAGAACAGCGGATCGTAGCCTTCGGAGAAGCGGCTGAAGCGGTAGCTGACATAGGGCTTCCAGGTGACGTCGGAGAAGGTCCAGCCGGCTTCCAGGTACCAGGCGTTTTCATTGTCGGTATGGCGCTTGTCCTGCCAGGCGTATTCGCCGGAGAGGAACAGGTTCTCCACGCCGGCGTTGCCGGTGCCGCGAAGGCTGTAGGTCTTCATGTCCTTGCGGTCGAACTGGGCTGGCGACGCGTATTGCTCGTCGATGTCGTTCACGTCGATGTAGGTCAGGCCGAAGGTGGCTTCCTGGGCGACGTGTTCGAGGGTGGCGACATACAGCTCGGACTTGGCCTGGGCGCGGTTGTCCGACTTCAGGCGCATCAGGTCGCCACGCCAGCCTTCCTTGCCGCCGACGCGCAGCACGGCGGTCTCGTCGAAGTCGCGGCGACCGGCGAGGTAGTAAGCGCCGCCACGGTTGTACTCGCCGTCGGCCAGGCCCTTGCCCATGTTCAGGGCATCGCCGTCGATCAGGAAGCCGTCGCCGACCACGATGTTCTGGCGGCCGAAGGACAGGTCGATGCCGTCCTCGCCCAATACCGGGAACAGGCCGCCCGAGCGCCAGCCGGCGTAGGCGTCTTCGATCTTGGTGGTGCGCTCGGAACCATCGGTGAAACCGGCCGCGTCGCCGTCGCCCCAGGTGGCGGAGCTGAGCAGGTTGAACGCGCCGTAGGCAGTGCCCGCATCGCCCAGCTTCTGGTCGCCGCTCAGGCCGTACTTGATGAAGCCTTCCTGCCAGGACGACGAACCCTTGTCCAGGGTGCCGGTCATGTTGTAGCGCTCCTGGCTGTGGAACAGCCCGAAGGTCGCCGAGAGGTCGGCGTTCAGGTGCGTGTCGTCGGTCGCGTACAGCTGGTAGGCGCTGGCGGAACTGGCCCCGGCGATGAGCAGGGCGAGCAGGGTGGGGCGCAGCACGGCGGCGTGGGTCATGGTGAAGGCATCCGTTTCGTTATTGTCGATTGAGGGGATGTGACTTCTGCCGATGCTAAGTAAGGGCTGGCCCTGTGCCGTTGCTCCTGTCTGCCAAGTGATTGGGTGTGGTTGCCAGATGGACGCTGGGCTTTTTTTGGCTCGCGCGGTCCCCTGTAGGAGCGCGCCATGCGCGCGATCGCGGGCATGGCCCGCTCCTACACGCGGCTCGGACTTCAGCGTGCGCGGGAAATTACCGACGGTTGCTCGGCGTAAAGGCGTTTGTAGAGAGTCGAGAAATGGCTGGAGCTGGCAAAGCCCAGGTCCAGTGCCAAATGGGTGATGCTCTGCTGCGGCTCCTGCTTGAGCCGGCGGCGTGCCTCGGCCAGGCGCAGGCTGAGGAAGAATTGCTGCGGCGTGCTCTGGCAGATCTGCCGGAAGCAGTACTGCAGGGTGCGCTGGCTGGTGTTCAGGCTCTGGCTCAGTTCCAGCAGCGACAGCGGCTCGGAGAGGTCCGCCTGCATGCGCTCGATGGCCGCCAGCACCAGCCGGCGATGCTGTTGCAGCGAACGTGGTGTGCCGTCACGGTCATGGCCCGGGAGGATTTCCTCCAGCGCCTGCAGCACATGGCTGAGCACCAGCGCCACGGCATGCCCGGCCTGTTGCGGGTCGCCCACCCGCCAGGGCTCATCCTCGAAGGCCGAGATGGCATTGCAGAGGCTGCGTCGGAGCTCGCCCGCACCGGTCGGCGACAGCTGCAGTCGCCGCTGTTCCAGCGCGCGTTCGAACAGCTCACGCTCCTCGGCGCCGAGCAGGCGCTCCAGCTGCGGCTGGCTGAAGGTCAGGCCGAGCATGTGGATTTCTCCGGCGGCACAGATTTCCAGTTCGCGACCGCCCTCGAGCACCAGCAGGGTGTCGTCGTGCAGGGCCTGGCCGTTGAAGCGCGAGTCGGCACTGGCGCGCAGGGGAATGCCGATCACCAGATGACCGGCGGGCGGCGCCATGTTCTCGTGCAGGTGCAGGTTGGAGTGTTCGTAGATCAGCGAGGCGCCGGGCAACTGCACATGCAGCAGCTCCGCCTGCAGGCGGCCGTGGCCGAGCTGGGTGTAGTCCTGGCTCCAGCCGGCGAGGGCACAGGCCAGTTCATCGGAGTCGGTTGCCTGATGGCGGGCGATGCCGGTCATTGCGGGTCACCTCGGTTGTGCGCCGAGTATCGGTCAGTGCTGGCGGGCAGGCTTGTGCCTGCGCGCCAGGGTGTTGCGGCGCTCTGCCAGTTTCAGCGGCCGGCGAGGTAGGCAGCGGCCAGTGTACAGGCGCGCTCGATCAGCATGGGCGCCAGTTCCCGCGCGGTTTCGCTGTTGCGCCGGGTGTGCACCCAGCCCAGGTAGGTGGTGCCGCGCAGGGCAAGGAACAGCGGCAGCGCGGCACGGTCGGCGGCGGACAATGGCTTGACCGAGTCATAGCCGGCCAGCAACGCCGCCTGGATCTGCGCCAGGCGCGGGTCGTCCAGGCAGAAGTACAGCGCGGTGGCCAGCTCGAACATGTGCCAGCCGAAGCCGGCATCGTCGAAGTCGATCAGTTGCAGTTCGCCGCCTTCGAGCAGCAGGTTCTCCGGCACCAGGTCGGCGTGGATCATGCCGAAGTTGCCCAGGCTGCGACCGTAGCGGCGCAGGTCCAGGCGGGCCTCCTGGCGCGCGCGCTGGAGCAGCTCGTGCTGCTCGGCGCTGAGCAGGTCCAGCTCCCAGAAGCGCCCCCAGAACGGGTTGGCGCCCACCAGGCCTTCTTCGTCCCAGGCGTGCCGGGTGAACTCGTTGGGCTGGCGCCATTGCGCTGAGTTGAGGTGGATGCGCGCAGCCACCGCGCCGGCCTGCTGGAACAGCGCCTCGATGTCGCCATCGGCGCTCAGACCCTGCTCGGCGGAGCCCAGGGTGCTGCCGGACAGCCAGCCGAGCATGTCGACGAAGCGTGATTCTTCCAGGGTGGCGCTGCGCACCTCGGCCAGGTGTTCGCCGCTGCGGGTGCGGATGATACTCGGCACGCCGATGCCGCCGGCCGCCAGTTGCTCCATCCAGGTCAGCTCCGAGCGCAGCGCCGCTTCGCTGTGGTAGCCGCCGCGGTGCACGCGCAAGGCGCTGCGCGTGCCGTCGCTGCGGGTGGCGCAGAACACCGCGTTCTCGCGGTACTTGAGCAGCTCCAGGCCGACGAAATCGCCGTCCCAGTGGTGCAGGGCGTCCAGCGCCAGGTCGCGCAGGCAGGCGATCTGCTGGTCGTGATCGAGCTCTGCGAAACAAGCCTTGGAAAAGTCGTTCATGGTGGCTCCTCAGAGTTCGCTCAGGACCTGGTCCAGGGTGTCGATGAAGTGCTCGCCGTGCTCGGCCTCGAACACCAGCGGCGGGCGGATCTTGAGGATGTTGTCGTCGCCGCCGATCTTGCTGATCAGCACGCCGCGCTGGCGCATGGTGTTGACGATGCGCCGCGCTTCCAGACCGGCCGGCTCGCGGCTGGCGCGGTCGCGCACCAGCTCCACGGCGAAGAACAGGCCCTGGCCACGTACGTCGCCGATGATCGAGTGGCGCTCGGCGAGGCGCTGCAACGCGGTGCTCAGTGTGGCGCCCTGGCGCCGGGCGTTGCCTTGCAAGTCCTGCTCGGCGATCACGTCCAGCACCGCCTGGCCGACGGCCGCGGCCACCGGCGAGCCGCCGAAGGTGTTGAAGTACATGTTGCTGCGGCCGAAGGTCTCCACCCGCTCGCGGTTGGTCACCACGCCCGCCAGGGGGAAGCCGTTGCCCATGGGCTTGCCGAGGGTGACGATGTCCGGAACCAGCGGGTGCGACTGGTGGCCCCACATGTGATCGCCGGTACGGGCGAAGCCTGATTGCACCTCATCGGTGATCAGCAGGCCGCCGGCCTCGCGCACCAGCTTCGCTACGCGCTCCAGGTAACCGGCCGGCAGGCGCGGGATGCCCTCGTTGGCGAACAGGGTATCGATCAGCATGGCTGCCAGGCCGACGCCGGCCGCCTGCAGCTCGGCGATGGCTTCGGCGACCTTGGCCACGTAGCGGTCGGCCACCTGCTCGGGCGTGCCGTCGGCATGGTAGAGGCAGGGGATCGGCACGGCACGCGCGTGGGTCGAGAACGGCTCGGAGCTGGGCAGCGCGGTGGTCACTGCCGCCAGGCTGGTGGTGTTGCCGTGGTAGTTGTAGTCGCTGACGATCACGCCCGTGTTGCCGGTGGCGAAACGCGCCATGCGCAAGGCCAGTTCGTTGGCCTCGCTGCCGGTGCAGGTGAACATCAGGCTGTCGAGGGGGTCGGCGAAGGTCGCGGTGAGGCTCTCGGCGTAGCGCACCACGCGCTCATTGAGGTAGCGGGTATGGATGTTCAGTGTTGCGGCCTGCTCGGCCATCGCCGCCACCACCTTCGGATGACAGTGGCCGACGCAGGGCACGTTGTTGTAGCAGTCCAGGTAGCGCTTGCCGGCGGCATCGATCAGCCAGACGCCTTCGCCTTTCACCAGTTCCAGGGGCTCGTCGTAGAACAGCGGCGAGGCATCGCCCATGACCTGGTGGCGGCGTTGCAGCAGGGTTGCTTCAGACATTCTCGGCATTCTCCAGGGGCTTGCTGGCGCGGAATGCGGCGCGCAGCAGGTAGTTGAGGACCAGCGCGGCGACCACCAGGGCCAGGGCGCTGAGCATCGCCACTTCCAGCTGGAAGCAGGCAGCGATCACCACCAGCGTCAGCAGCATGCCGACGCTGGCCACGACGGGACCGCCGCGCAGGCGGAAGGGGCGCACCAGGCCCGGTTGGGTGCGGTGCAGGCGCAGATAGGCAGCGAACAGCACCAGGTGGCAGCTGCCCAGCAGCAGGACGATGCACAGCAGGAGTTTTTCCGGCGGCACCAGGGTCAGCGGCAGGCCGATCACGGTCAGCACCAGCAGGGCGACGTAGGGCGCCCCACGGCGGTTGGTGCGGGCGAGCGCGGCGGGGAAGAAACCGTCACGGGCCAGGGCGAACAGCTGGCGGGAAGCGGAGAACACCACCGAGAAGAAGGTCGCCAGCAGGCCGCACACGGCGCCGGAGCCGACCAGCAGCGGCAGCCAGTCGCGCTCGCCGTAGAGCCCGCCGTGGGTCATGGCGGCGTATAGCGGGTCGCCGGCGTTGCCGACCACCTCCACACCGGCTGCGCCGGGTGCGCTGATCACCACGGTCAGCGCGGTCAGCAGCAGGGTCCCGACGGCGGCGATGATCCCGCGGGGCATGCTGCGGCCCGGTTCGGCGGCTTCCTCGGCGGCGGAGGCGACCTGCTCCAGGCAGATGAACATCCAGATGGCGAAGGGCACGCAGGCGAACACGCCGCCGACGCTCACACCCGGCAGCGCGCTGGCGGCGTTGGGCAGCGGGCTGCCGCTAGTGGCCAGCAGGTTTTCCCAGTGCACGTGGGGCAGCATGGCGCCGCCGAAGGCCAGCAGCGCGATGGCGGCCACGGCGCCGGCCAGCAGGGTCAGCCCGAGGGCCTCGCCGACGCCGATGATGTGGATGCCGATGATTACCGCGAACAGGCCGATGCGTACCGGCCAGCCGCCGAAGCCGAACACCGACTCCATGTAGGCGGCGAGGAAGTTGGCGGCCGCGCCGGTGCCGATGGTCAGTGCCAGCGCGCAGGCGGCGCCGACCAGGTAGCCGACGAAGGGCCCGAAGGCCAGTTGCGCATAGGCGAACACGCCGCCGGCGTGGGGCCGGGCGGTGGACAGTTCGCACACGCACAGTGCCAGGCCGCCGCAGAGCACGGCCATCAGCAGGGTGGCGACGAGCATGTTGGCCCAGCCGCTGCTGGCCAGACCATAGTTCCAGCCGGAGAACTGGCCGGCGATGACCAGTGAAATGCCGAGCCCGGCGATCTGGGGCCAGCGGAGTACGCCTTGTTTGAGCATGGTGGTTGTCCCTTGCCTGTCAGTGGTCGAAGTGGTGAACGGCAGTCAGCCGCGAGCGCCGGGGCGCAGCGGGCAAGGGAGGTGTTCGGCGGATGCCGAGGATTGGGTGCGTGGAGTCATGGAGCGGCCCTTCTTGTTGTTTTATGGGGGAGTGCACGCGCCCGGCGTCAGGTACGGCGGGCAGGTAGAAGGTACGAAGGGTGCGGGGTGGGCCGATATCAGAAATGCGCAAAGACGCAGGCAGGAGACAACCCTGTAGGAGCGGGCCCTGCCCGCGATCCGCCGGCAGGGCCGGCGCCGTCCTCTGCTCCGATGTTGGTCCTGTATTGCTGCGTTGGCTTCGGTGTTCCTGCGCCGCTTCGGTGCGCGTGTGGAACACCCAACCTCAAGCAAGAGCAACACCGGCATGGGCCGTTCCGACAGTGGCATTACCAGCCGGCATAAAAAAACCGGCCCGAAGGCCGGTCGAAGATGACACCGGAGTCGCTCAAGTCAGCGCATCAAGCGCGCTTGAGCACCAGGGTCAGGATGTCGTAGCTGGCCACCAGCTCGCCGAGCTGGTTGGTGACTTCCACGTCCCAGGCCACTACGCCTTGCGGTTCGCCCTTGGGGCTCTTCTTGCCCTGGTCGATCTTGCGCTTGCAGGTCAGGCGCGCCTGGATGGTGTCGCCGATGCCCACCGGGTTGATGAAGCGCAGGGTGTCCAGGCCATAGTTGGCCAGCACCGGGCCGACGCCCGGGGAGACGAACAGGCCGGCCGCCGCGGAGAGCACGAAGTAGCCGTGGGCGATGCGCTTGCCGAACTGCGAGTCCTTCGCCGCCAGTTCGTCGAAGTGCATGTAGAAGTGATCGCCCGACAGGCAACCGAAGTTGACCAGGTCGGCTTCGGTAACGGTGCGGCGGTGGGTCAGCAGCGATTCGCCGATCTTCAGGTCGTCGAAGTAGCGGCGGAACGGGTGCACTTCGGTCTCGTAGACCTTGGCGCCGCGCACGTACTCGCCGGTGACGGCCATCAGCATGGTCGGCGAGCCCTGTACAGCGGTGCGTTGCAGGTAGTGCTTCACCGCGCGCAGGCCACCCAGCTCTTCACCGCCACCGGCGCGACCCGGGCCACCGTGCTTGAGCACCGGCAACGGCGAGCCGTGGCCGGTGGATTCGGCGGCGGATTCGCGGTCGAGGATGTGCAGGCGGCCGTGCAGCGCGCCCATGGCCGGCACGACTTTCGCCGCTACCTGCGGATCGCGGGTGATCAGGCTGGCGACCAGGCTGCCCTTGCCGCGGGCGGCCAGGGCGATGGCTTCGTCGATGTCGTCGTAGGCCATCAGGGTGCTCACCGGGCCGAAGGCCTCGATGTCATGGGCGCCGCCCTCGGCGTGCGGGTCGCGGCTGCGCAGCAGGGTCGGGGCGAAGAACGCGCCTTCGTTGACGCCGTCGCCACGCGGGGCGAAGCCGTCCTTGGCGCCGAAGACCAGGTCACTGGACTTCAGCAGCGCCTCGACGCGCTCGGCGACGTCGGACTGCTGGGCATGGGAGGCCAGGGCGCCCATCTTCACACCGTCCACCGACGGATCACCGACCACGACCTTCGCCAGGCGCTCGCGCAAGCGCTCGGCCACGGCGTCGATGTGTTTGGCGGGCACGATGGCGCGGCGGATGGCGGTGCATTTCTGCCCGGCCTTGGCGGTCATCTCGCGGGCCACCTCCTTGACGAAGAGGTCGAACTCCTCGTCGTCCGGGGTGACGTCCGGGGCGAGGATGGCGCAGTTCAGCGAGTCGGCTTCGGCGTTGAATGGCACCGAATTGCGGATCAGGTTCGGGTTCACGCGCAGCTTGGCGGCGGTGTCGGCGGACCCGGTGAAGGTCACCACGTCCTGGCCTTGCAGGCGGTCCAGCAGGTCGCCGGTGCCGCCGATGATCAGCTGCAGGCTGCCGACCGGCAGCAGTCCGGACTCGTGCATCACGCGCACCGCGGCTTCGGTGATGTAGCTGGTGGCGGTGGCGGGTTTGACGATGCACGGCATGCCGGCGAGGAAGCTTGGCGCGAACTTCTCCAGCATCCCCCAGATGGGGAAGTTGAAGGCGTTGATGTGCACGGCGATACCGCCGCGCGGCACCAGGATGTGGCTGCCAGCGAACTTGCCGGTCTTGCCCAGCGGAATCGCCGGACCTTCGTGGACGACGTTGCCCGATGGCAGTTCGCGGCCGCCGACGCCGGCGTAGGCAAACAGCGTACCGGCACCGCCTTCGATGTCGATCCAGCTGTCGGCGCGGGTGGCGCCGCTGTGGCGGGAAATCTCGTAGAGCTGCTCCTTGCGCTCGGTCAGGTACAGCGCCAGGGCCTTCAGGCGCTGGGCGCGCTGCTGGAAGTCCATGGACATCAGTTCTTTCAGGCCCTGCTCGCGGGCATGGGCGACGGCTTCGGCGAAGTCCAGTGCCTCTTCGTGGGTGCGTGCCACGGTCTGGCCGTTGAGCGCGCTACGCAGCGCCTGGGCGCCGTGCTGGCCGACCCAGCGGCCGCCGATGAAACTTTGCAGGATTGGCTCTCGGGCCATGGTTGTCTTCCTCCGGATCGCTACGCAAGGGGGCCGGCTGCTGCCGGTGACCGCCGCGCCGGGTGGGCGATGGCGGTGCATTCTTCCTATGAAGAGCAAGGTGGCGGGACGAGCCGCCAGATGAAGTTCGCCAGGGTCCTTGTGAGTCGCTGGCGGTGGAACATTCGGAGCACGGCGCTCCCTGTAGGAGCGGGCCATGCCCGCGATCGCGCCCATGGGGCGCTCCTACAGGTTGAGTCCGCAGCTACGGCTCAGAGCTGGTCGAAATCGAGCACTACGCTGTCGCTGATCGGATACGCCTGGCAGCTCAGCACGTAGCCGGCCGCCACTTCGTAGTCCTCCAGGGCAAAGTTGCTGTCCATTTCCACTTCGCCGGAGACCACCTTGCACTTGCAGGTCGAGCACACGCCGGCCTTGCAGGAGTAGGGCAGTTCGGCGCCGTGCTCGTTGCCGGCATCGAGCACGCTGACGCTGTTGCGGGCCAGCTCGAAGGACAACTCGCGGCCATCACTGATCACGGTGATCTGGCTCTTCGCGCTGTCGATCGCGGCGGCGGCCTGGCGGGCTTCGCGCTTGCTCTCGCTGCCGGCAGCGGCGAACAGTTCGAAGTGGATGCGCTCGGCCGGCATGCCGTTGCCCTTGAGCTGGTCGCGCACGGTCTCGGTCATCGCCTGCGGGCCACAGATGAAGGCGGCATCGAGACTCTTCACGTCCAGCCAGCGGCTGAACAGCTGGCCGCACTTGTCGGCGTCGATGCGGCCGTTGTAGAGGTCCACGTCCTGCTGTTCGCGGCTGAACACGAAGATCAGGTTGAGGCGCTGCAGGTAGCGGTTCTTCAGGTCTTCGAGTTGCTCGCGGAACATCGCGGCGTTGCTGGAACGGTTGCCGTAGAGCAGGGTGACACGGCTGTCCGGCTCGGTTTCCAGGGTGGTCTTGACGATCGACAGGATCGGCGTGATGCCGCTGCCGGCGGCGACCGCCAGGTAGTTGCCGTGGCGCGCCGGGTCGAGCTGGACATTGAAGTGGCCGGCTGGCGGCATGACTTCCAGACTGGCGCCGGCTTTCAGCGTCTCGTTGGCGTAGGCGGAGAAACGCCCACCCGGCACGCGCTTGATCGCCACACGCAGTTCGCCGTCGTTGACGCCGCTGCAGATGGAGTAGGAGCGGCGCACTTCTTCGCCGTCGAGCTGGGTACGCATGACCAGGTGCTGGCCGTGCTGGAAGCGGAAGCTGTCGGCCAGGTCCGCCGGGACGTCAAAGGCAATGGACACGGCGTCGCGGGTTTCCGCGCGCACTTCCTTGATTTTCAGGCTGTGGAACTTGCTCATTGTTGTTCTCCTGCGGTTCTACCGCGCGGAGGGCGAATACAAACGTCGCGAGCGAAGGTCAGGCGAGGCGGAAGCGGCTTCGGAAGCGGAGTTCACATCTGTGAATGAACATTTCGAAGTCGTTTCCAACGACGCATGGCCGAGCGCAGCAGTTTGTCTTCGTCCTCCTAGATGCACTTGAAGTAATCGAACGGTTCGCGGCAGTCGACGCAGCGGTACAGCGCCTTGCAGGCGGTCGAGCCGAACTCGCTGAGCTGCTCGGTGTGCGCGCTGCCGCACTGCGGGCAGCAGACTTCCGGGCTTTCGCCGAGCAGGCTGCGCTTGCTGGTGCTGCCGGCCGGCGGGGCGATGCCGTAGACGCGCAGCGCTTCGCGGCCGCTGTCGCTGATCCAGTCGGTGGTCCAGGCCGGGTTCAGCCGGCGCTCCAGTTGTGGCGCGGCGAAGCCGGCGTGCTCCAGGGCGTGCTGGATGTCCTGCTCGATAACCTCGGTGGCCGGGCAGCCGGAGTAGGTCGGGGTGACCACCACGTGCAGGTGCCCGTCCTGCCAGTCGAGCCCGCGCACGATGCCCAGCTCGACGACGCTGACCACCGGCACTTCCGGGTCCATCACCGCGCCGAGCACGTTCCAGGCGCGGCTGAGGTCGTCAGCCGTGCCGGCGCGCGCGCCGCGGTCGCTGGTAATCAACTCACCAGGTCGCATCGGGGTAGGCCCGCTGGAGGAACTGCATCTCGGCCAGGAGAATGCCCAGGTGCTCGGTGTGCACGCCGCGGCGGCCGCTGAGGTAGAAGTTCACCGCAGGCTCGGGCAGCGGCAGGGTCGCGGCAGCGAAGATGTCGGCAACCTTGGCTTTCCACGCGGCAGCGAGTTCTTCCGGGTTCGGCGCGACGCCCTCGGCGAACAGGCGCTGCTCGATCTCGTCGGCATTGCAGAGCTCGACGGTAAAGCGCCACACCTGCGGGATCGCCGCGAGCATGCGCGCATGGCTTTGCTCGGTGCCGTCGCCCAGGCGCTGCATCCATTCGCCGGAGCGGCGCAGGTGGTAGGTGACTTCCTTGAGGCCCTTGGCAGCGATGGCAGCGATGCGCTCGTCGCTGGAGGCGCTCAGGGCGTGCAGCACGTGGAAGTGCCAGGCGTCATAGAGGAACTGCTTGGTGATGGTCACGGCGAAGTCGCCGTTGGGCTGTTCCACCAGCAGCAGGTTGCGGAACGCGCGCTCGTCGCGGCGGAAGGCCAGGGCGTCGGCATCGCGGCCGTCGTCCAGCAGTTCCACGGCGTATTCGTACCAGTTGCGCGCCTGGCCGACGAGGTCGAGGCCGACGTTCATCAGCGCCAGTTCTTCTTCCAGTGCCGGGGCGTGGCCGCACCATTCGCACAGGCGCTGGCCCTGGATCAGGGCGCTGTCGGCGAGGCGCAGCAGGTATTCGATCTTGTCGGAATTCGGGTTCATCGCACGCGATCTCACATGTGGCCGACTTCGGGCGGCAGCTCGTAGAAGCTGGCGTGGCGGTAGACCTTGTCCTGCGACGGGTCGAACAGCGGGTCCTTCTCGTCGGGGGAGGAGGCGGTGATCAGCGCGGAGGGCACGACCCACAGGCTCACGCCTTCGTTGCGGCGGGTGTACAGCTCGCGGGCGTTCTCGATGGCCATGGCGGCGTCGGCGGCATGGACGCTGCCGACATGCTTGTGATTGAGGCCGTGCTTGCTACGGACGAATACTTCAAAAAGGGTCCACTCACTCATGGTGTTCTCCTCGCAACTCAGGCGGCGTCTTTCTTCTGTTGTTGTTTGCGGGCGTAGGCGACCGCGGCTTCGCGGACCCAGGCGCCGTCCTCGATGGCCTTGCGGCGGGTGGCGACGCGCTCGGTGTTGCACGGGCCGTTGCCCTTGAGCACTTCGTAGAACTCTTCCCACTGGATGTCGCCGAAGTCGTAGTGGCCGCGCTCCTCGTTCCACTTCAGGTGCGGGTCCGGCGCGGTGCAGCCGAGCAGCTCCAGTTGCGGCACGGTCTGGTCGACGAAGCGCTGGCGCAGCTCGTCGTTGCTCTGGCGCTTGATCTTCCAGGCCATGGACTGGGCGCTGTTGGGGGAGTCGGCGTCGCTCGGGCCGAACATCATCAGGGCCGGCCACCAGAGGCGGTTGATGGCGTCCTGGACCATGTCCTTCTGCGCCGCATTGCCGTGGCGCATCATGGTCAGGAGGATTTCGTAGCCCTGGCGCTGGTGGAAGCTCTCTTCCTTGCAGATGCGGATCATCGCGCGCGAGTAGGGGCCGTAGGAGGTGCGCTGGAGCACCACCTGGTTGACGATGGCGGCGCCGTCGACCAGCCAGCCCACGGCGCCCATGTCGGCCCAGTTCAGCGTCGGGTAGTTGAAGATGCTCGAGTACTTGGCCTTGCCCGAATGCAGCTTGGCGATCTCGGCGTCACGGTCGGCGCCCAGGGTTTCCATGGCGCTGTAGAGGTAGAGGCCGTGGCCGGCTTCGTCCTGGATCTTCGCCATCAGTTGCAGCTTGCGCTTGAGGGTCGGCGCGCGGGTCACCCAGTTGCCCTCGGGCAGCATGCCGACGATCTCGGAGTGGGCGTGCTGGGAAATCTGCCGGATCAGCGTCTGGCGGTAGGCGTCGGGCATCCAGTTCTTCGCCTCGATCTTGATCTCGGCATCGATCTTTTCCTGGAAGGCGCGCTCCTCGGGGGACATCTCCTCCAGCGCCTTGATGCGCTTCACGCCGGTCTCAACCAGTTGTGCGTACATGCTGTGTCTCCAGCCTTTTGTCGTGTTCGTGGGACGGCCTTGGCCATGGCTGTATTTTTAAATGATACAGAAATGAATGTCTAACAATAAATGATGTGTCGTAATTGGTTTTGGTATCGATTGGGCGGATTCCGAGGGATTTCTGCAGGCGATAAAAGGCGCATCTATCAGGGGTAAATCTGATAAATGTGATGATTGTGCGGGTAAGATTCTGGAGTTTGATGCGTTCTGTCGCAGTGCGTGGGTGCGATGGGGATGGGGTCGCAAGGCGACAAAGTGATACGCAAATTGTTTTTAGTTCGTGAATAGGTGCGGTGGTAGGGTGAGGGCTTGAGGGGTCGCGTTACAGCTTGGCGCCGGCCTTGCCGGCGGATCGCGGGCGTGGCCCGCTCCTACAGGGGGGGGCCTGCAGGAGCGGAGTGGGTCAGGCTTGGACTATCACTTCGAAGCCGCCGAAGATCATGCGTTGGCCGTCGAAGGGCATATCGCTGAATTCGGTCTTCATGCGCGGGTCTTCCATGAACTGCTTCATGCCCGTGTCACGCACCTCCTTGCTCGGCCAGGTGATCCAGGAGAACACCACGGTCTCGTCCTCCTTGAGCTTCACCGCCATGGGGAAGGAGGTCACCTTGCCCTCGGGCACGTCGTTGCCCCAGCACTCCACGACGCCCAGCGCGCCGTATTCCCTGAACATCGCCGCCGCCTTGCGCGCCACCTCGATGTAGCGCTCGCGGTGGGCCGTGGGTACCGGTACGAGGAAGCCATCGACATAGTTCATCGTCTATCTCCTGCGGGGTGTGCAGGCGGCCGTATGCCGCCTGCCTTTGAGGAATAGTCGAAAGGCGGCGTGGAGGATCGACAGCGGCGGGGGATGGGGCGACGGGCGGTCGGCTGGGCGTGAAGGGGCAAGGGGCGAGCTTGCCCGCGAGCGGGCGTCAACCCGAATACTCCAGCGCTCAGGCTGTCGCAGGCATGGCCAGCTCCTACAGGCCGGCCCCGCGCTTTACCTGTAGGAGCGGGCCATGCCCGCGAACCGCCGGCAAGGCCGGCGCCAGGCACGCTAGTGAGCGTCCCTTTGCTCCTGCGAGGAGCGCAAAAGAAAAAGCCCCGCCGAGGCGGGGCTTTCGTTCACGCGAAGAATCAGCCCTTGGGCCGGTTGTCGTACACGTGGCAGGCCTTGCCTTCCGAGCGTTTGAGGCTGTGCGATGGCTGCACCAGTACGCGGGCGCTGACGCCGATGTGGGTCTTGACCTGCTTGCTCAGCTCGCTGCCAATCGCCTTCTGCTCGTCCGCCGAAAGCCCTTGCAGGTCGTGGCGCAACTCGACGTGGATATCGATGCAGTCGAGGTTGCCATTGCGGTGCAGGTGGATCTCGTAGCACTCGGCGAGCTGCTTGATCTTCAACACTTGCTCCTCGACCTGGGTCGGGAAGACGTTGACGCCGCGAATGATCAGCATGTCGTCGCTGCGACCGGTGATCTTGTCGATGCGCCGCATCGGCCGCGCGGTGCCCGGCAGCAGGCGGGTCAGGTCGCGGGTGCGGTAGCGGATCATCGGCAGCGCTTCCTTGGACAGCGAGGTGAACACCAGCTCGCCGTATTCGCCGTCGGGCAGCACGGCGCCGGTCGCCGGGTCGATGATCTCGGGGTAGAAGTGGTCTTCCCAGACAGTCGGGCCGTCCTTGGTCTCGGCGCACTCCATGGCCACGCCTGGGCCCATGATTTCCGAGAGGCCGTAGATGTCCAGGGCGGTGATGCCCATGCGCTCCTCGACGGCGCGGCGCAGTTCGGCGGTCCAGGGCTCGGCGCCGAAGATGCCCAGGCGCAGCTTGAGGCTGTGCGGATCGACCCCCTGGCGCTCGATCTCGTCGGCGATGTTGAGCATGTAGGACGGGGTGACCATGATGATGTCCGGCTGGAAGTCGCGGATCAGCTGGACCTGCTTCTCGGTCTGGCCGCCGGACATCGGGATCACCGTGCAGCCCAGGCGCTCGGCGCCGTAGTGCGCGCCCAGCCCGCCGGTGAACAGGCCGTAGCCGTAGGACACATGCACCTTGTCACCCTTGCGACCACCGGCGGCGCGGATGGACCGGGCGACCACGTTGGCCCAGGTGTCGATGTCGTTCTGCGTGTAGCCGACCACGGTGGGTTTGCCGGTGGTGCCGCTGGAAGCGTGCAGGCGCACGATCTCGTTCTGCGGCACGGCGAACATGCCGTAGGGGTAGTTGTCGCGAAGATCGTTCTTGCCGGTGAAGGGGAACCTGGCGAGATCGTCCAGGGAGGTCAGGTCGTCCGGGTGCACGCCGGCTTCGGCGAAGCGCTTCTGGTACAGCGGGACGTTGTCGTGGGCATGCTTGAGGCTCCAGCGCAGGCGCTCCAGCTGGTGCTGGCGCAGCTCGTCGACACTGGCGGTTTCCATCGGGTCAAGCAGGGCACGTTCGGCATCATGGTACATGTTCATGGGTTCACTCGATTTGTTCTTGTACGCCAGCCCTGGTGAGGGCTGCGAGTGTCATGGGAGCAGCATAGCGCCCCCGTTCGCGGAAGGATTCGAACCCCTGCCAGAGACGTTGCTCTGCGTGCCAGTCGTTGCACGGAAGCGACTGGCGGTGCGGGGTTCGATCCCGCCGATGGATCAGATTCGCTCGATGATCAGCGCAATGCCCTGGCCGACGCCGATGCACATGGTGCACAGCGCGTAGCGGCCGCCGCGTTCCTCCAGCTCATGCAGGGCGGTAGTAACGAGGCGCGCGCCGCTCATGCCCAGCGGGTGGCCGAGGGCGATGGC
>CBIGPF010000056.1:0-31964 GCA_966191535.1 uncultured Pseudomonas sp.
TACAACCAGTTCGACAAGATCGCGTTCTGGAAGACCCCGGTGGCCGAGGGCGGCCAGTTCGTCCCCTACAGCCGCTGGACCCAGGACTACATCGGGATCATGGGCGGCCGTTAAGGCAGGGATTTTTCCCGAGCGCCTGACTGGCTCCCCTCTCCCTTCAGGGAGAGGGGCTGGGGGAGAGGCTGATGCCGCTGGCTCCGATGCCCGGCCGCCCTCTCCCCAACCCTCTCCCTGAAGGGAGAGGGAGCTGTTCGGCGTAACGCCCACCCGCGAACCACATCCGTACCGATTCACCCGTATCTCAGATTCACGGGCAGGGCTCCCCTACGCCGGATTCCTGCCCCTTGGAGCGTGCACCATGACCACTCCCGCTGTTCAATTCACCCAGGTCTCCCGCCAGTTCGGCGACGTCAAGGCCGTTGACCGGGTGTCCATCGACATCAAGGACGGCGAGTTCTTCTCCATGCTCGGCCCGTCGGGCTCGGGCAAGACCACCTGCCTGCGCCTGATCGCCGGCTTCGAGCAACCCAGCGCAGGCTCCATCCGCATCCATGGCGAGGAGGCCGCCGGCCTGCCGCCCTACCAGCGTGACGTCAACACGGTGTTCCAGGACTACGCGCTGTTCCCGCACATGAGTGTGCTGGAGAACGTCGCCTACGGCCTGAAAGTGAAAGGCATCGGCAAGGCCGAGCGGCTGAAGCGTGCCGAAGAAGCCCTTGGCATGGTCGCCCTGGGCGGCTATGGCGTGCGCAAGCCAGTGCAGCTCTCCGGCGGCCAGCGCCAGCGCGTAGCCCTGGCCCGTGCGCTGGTGAACCGCCCGCGCGTGCTGCTGCTGGACGAACCCCTCGGCGCCCTCGACCTCAAGCTGCGCGAGCAGATGCAGAGCGAGCTGAAAAAGCTGCAGCGCCAGTTGGGCATCACCTTCATCTTCGTCACCCATGATCAGAGCGAAGCGCTGTCCATGTCCGACCGCGTCGCGGTGTTCAACAAGGGCCGCATCGAACAGGTCGACACCCCGCGCAACCTCTACATGAAACCGGCCACCCCGTTCGTGGCGGAATTCGTCGGCACCTCCAACGTACTGCGCGGCGACCTCGCCCAGGGCCTGACCGGCAACGCCCAGCCCTTCTCCATCCGTCCCGAGCACATCCGCTTCGCCAACGGCGAACGCAGCGCCTCGGACATCGAGATCAGCGGCCTGCTGCACGACATCCAGTACCAGGGCGCCGCGACCCGCTACGAGATCCGTCTCGACAACGGCCAGAACCTCTGCCTCAGCCAGGCCAACAGCCAGTGGGCCGACATCGACCTCGCCCACCAGCCGGGCCAGCGCGTGACCGCTCGCTGGGCGCGCGAGGCGATGGTGGTGCTGAACGAGGGCGCGTGACATGGAACTGACGATGAACGCACCGGTGCCGCAGGCCAGCAATGGCCCGCTGCGCCGCCTGTGCAACCTGCTCTACCGCAAGCCGACGCTGTACCTCTCGCTGCTGCTGATCCCGCCGCTGCTGTGGTTCGGCGCAATCTACCTGGGCTCGCTGCTGACGCTGCTGTGGCAGGGCTTCTACACCTTCGACGACTTCACCATGACGGTGACGCCGGACCTGACCTGGGCCAACTTCGGCTCGCTGTTCAGTGGCTCCAACTTCGACATCATCCAGCGCACCGTGCTGATGGCCGTCGCGGTGTCCATCGCCAGTGGCGCGGTGGCGTTCCCCATCGCCTACTACATGGCGCGCTTCACCACCGGCAAGACCAAGGCGTTCTTCTACATCGCCGTGATGATGCCGATGTGGGCCAGCTACATCGTCAAGGCCTATGCCTGGACCCTGCTGCTGGCCAAGGGCGGCGTCGCCATGTGGTTCGTCCAGCACCTGGGACTCGAGCCCGTGCTGAACCTGCTGCTGGGTATTCCGGGCATCGGTGGCAACACCCTGTCCACCTCCAGCTTCGGACGTTTCCTGGTGTTCGTGTACATCTGGCTGCCGTTCATGATCCTGCCGATCCAGGCCTCGCTGGAACGTCTGCCGCCGTCACTGCTGCAGGCCTCGGCCGACCTCGGCGCGCACCCGCGGCAGACCTTCCTGCAGGTGATCCTGCCACTGTCGATCCCTGGCATCGCCGCCGGTTCGATCTTCACCTTCAGCCTGACCCTGGGCGACTTCATCGTGCCGCAGCTGGTGGGCCCGCCGGGCTACTTCATCGGCAGCATGGTCTACGCCCAGCAGGGCGCGATCGGCAACATGCCGATGGCCGCCGCCTTCACCCTGGTGCCCATCGTGCTGATCGCGGTCTATCTCTCCATCGTCAAACGTCTGGGGGCCTTCGATGCACTCTGAGAAAGCTTCGTGGGGCCTGAAAGCGGCCGCCTGGGGCGGGCTGGTGTTCCTGCACTTCCCGATCCTGATCATCTTCATGTACGCCTTCAACACCGAAGACGCGGCCTTCAGCTTCCCGCCCAAGGGCTTCACCCTGCACTGGTTCAGCGTCGCCTTCGCGCGCCAGGACGTGCTCGAGGCCATCGAACTGTCGGTGAAGATCGCCAGCGTCGCCACGCTGATCGCCATGCTCCTGGGCACCCTGGCCGCGGCCGCGCTGTACCGCCGCGACTTCTTCGGCAAGGAAGGCATCTCGCTGATGTTGATCCTGCCGATCGCCCTGCCCGGCATCATCACCGGCATCGCGCTGCTGTCGGCGTTCAAGACCCTCGGCATCGAGCCGGGCTTCCTGACCATCGTCATCGGCCACGCGACCTTCTGCGTGGTGATCGTCTACAACAACGTCATCGCGCGCTTCCGCCGCACCTCGCACAGCCTCATCGAAGCCTCGATGGACCTGGGCGCCGACGGCTGGCAGACCTTCCGCTACGTGATCCTGCCGAACCTCGGCTCGGCGCTGCTGGCCGGCGGCATGCTGGCGTTCGCGCTGTCCTTCGACGAGATCATCGTCACCACCTTCACCGCCGGCCATGAACGCACCCTGCCGATCTGGCTGCTCAACCAGCTGGGCCGCCCGCGCGACGTGCCGGTGACCAACGTGGTGGCGATGCTGGTGATGATCGTGACCATGCTGCCGATCCTCGGCGCCTACTACCTGACCAAGGGTGGCGAGGGCGTGGCGGGGAGCGGGAAGTAACTTGGGTGCCATGCGCCCTCTCCCCCGCCCTCTCCCTGAAGGGAGAGGGAGTTATCCGTGCCGGCTGACACCTAGGTTTAATCCTGCACCGAACGGTCCCCTCTCCCTTCAGGGAGAGGGTTAGGGAGAGGGAAACGCCGCACTCCGAACCCACAGAACCCCTCAGGCCCGCCACCCCAAACCGGCAGGCCCCTAAAAAGAAACACCCCAACCGAATTTGCACCACGCTTCTGAACAAGAGGACTCAACCATGCAAACCAACCTGCTGATCAACGGCCAACTGGTCGCTGGCGAAGGCGAGAAGCTCGCCGTCCTGAACCCGTCGCTGGGCACCACCCTGGTGGAAATCGCCGAGGCCACCCCGGCCCAGGTCGATGCCGCCGTACTGGCCGCCGACGCCGCCTTCGACAGCTGGTCACAGACCGCGCCGAAGGACCGCTCCCTGCTCCTGCTGGCACTGGCCGACGCCATTGACGCCAACGCCGAGGAACTGGCCCGCCTGGAATCCAACAACTGCGGCAAGCCCTACTCCGCCGCGCTGAACGACGAACTGCCGGCCGTGGCCGACGTGTTCCGCTTCTTCGCTGGCGCCTGCCGCGTGATGCAAGGCTCCGCCGCCGGTGAATACCTGCCGGGCCACACCTCGATGATCCGCCGCGACCCAGTGGGCGTGGTCGCCTCCATCGCGCCGTGGAACTACCCGCTGATGATGGTCGCGTGGAAACTCGGCCCAGCCCTGGCCGCTGGCAACACTGTGGTGCTCAAGCCCTCCGAGCAGACCCCGCTGACCGCCCTGCGCCTGGCCGAACTGATGGCCGGCATCTTCCCCGCCGGCGTGGTCAACCTGGTCTTCGGCCGTGGCCCGACCGTCGGCGAGCCGCTGACCACCCACCCGAAAGTGCGCATGGTGTCCCTGACCGGCTCGGTCGCCACCGGCAGCCGCATCATCGCCGGCACCGCCGACACCGTGAAGCGCATGCACATGGAACTGGGCGGCAAGGCCCCGGTGCTGATCTTCGACGACGCCGACATCGACGCCGCCGTGGAAGGCATCCGCACCTTCGGCTTCTACAACGCCGGGCAAGACTGCACCGCCGCCTGCCGCATCTACGCGCAGAAGGGCATCTACGCCAAGTTCGTGGAGAAACTCGGCGAAGCCGTCGGCAGCATCCAGTACGGCGAGCAGGACGACCCGAACACCGAGCTGGGCCCGGTCATCACCGAGCAGCACCTGGAACGCGTCATCGGTTTCGTCGAGCGCGCCCGCCAGGTGCCGCACATCGAAGTGGTCACCGGCGGCAAGCGTGCCGACCGCCCGGGCTTCTTCTTCGAGCCCACCGTGCTCGCCGGCGCCCGCCAGGACGACGAAGTGGTCCGCCGCGAAATCTTCGGCCCGGTGGTTTCGGTCACCGAGTTCGAGGACGAAGCACAGGCGCTGGCCTGGGCGAACGACTCCGACTACGGCCTGGCCTCCTCGGTGTGGACCAGCGACATCGGTCGCGCCCATCGCCTGTCCGCCCGCCTGCAGTACGGCTGCACCTGGGTCAACACGCACTTCATGCTGACCACCGAGATGCCCCATGGCGGCATGAAGCTGTCGGGCTACGGCAAGGACATGTCGATGTACGGCCTGGAAGACTACACAGCAATCCGCCACGTAATGATCAAACACTGATTGGGAGTAAGGCCTGCTGCGCGTCGGCGGAGCTGCGTTGAAACGTAGCGCAGCGAAGTAACAGCCAACGGCTGGCCCGAAGGGCGAGCAAAGCGAGTCAAGGTGGTTCGTGCCCAGTCATTTACTACTCGTAAACTCCTGGGCCCGAACCACCCTCCGCCTTGCTGCGCTCTAGCTCGCTAGGCCCAGTAGTTCAGTGAAAAGCAACCGCCGGACCAAGGTCCGGTGGTTCTGCGGCCCCCGCTCGACCGGGACCGCCGCGCGGCCACGCATGCCGCACTCCCTTCCGGATGGAAGGGCATAACCATGACAGCCCTGCCCCGGGCCATCACCTTGCAAGGACTTCCCATGACCATCACCCGCCGCGACTTCCTTAACGGCGTTGCCCTCACCATCGGCGCGGGGCTCACCCCGCTGCAACTTCTCCAGGCCGCACCGTCCGGCCGCTACTACCCGCCCGCCCTCACCGGCATGCGCGGCAGCCATCCCGGCGCGTTCGAGGTCGCGCACCAGATGGGCTGGGAGAAGAAGGTATTCGATACCGATGGCCTGAAGATCGAGGAGCAATACGACCTGGTGGTGGTCGGTGGCGGCATCAGCGGCCTGTCCGCGGCCTGGTTCTACCGGCAGAAGCACCCCAAGGCGCGCGTGCTGATCATCGAGAACCACGACGACTTCGGCGGCCACGCCAAGCGCAACGAATTCCAGGCCGGCGGCCGGATGATCCTTGGCTATGGCGGCAGCGAGGCCTTCCAGTCGCCCAAGCACCTGTACAGCGATACGGTCAACAACCTGCTCAAGCAGCTCAACGTCGACGTGGACCGTTTCGAAACCGCCTTCGACCGTGACTTCTACCCGGGCCTGGGCCTCTCGCGCGGCGTGTTCTTCGACAAGGCCGGCTTCGGCGAAGCGAAGCTGGTATCCGGCGACCCGACGCCGATGGTGGCCGACGACATCGCCCCGGAAAAACTCAACGCCCGCAGCTGGCGTGCGTTCATCTCCGACTTCCCGCTGCCCGAGGCCGACCGCCAGGCGCTGATCGACCTGCACGAGGCACCGAAGGACTACCTGGCCGGCAAGACCCGCGAGGAGAAGGAAGCGCACCTGGCCAGGACCAGCTACCAGGACTTCCTGCGCAAGGACGTCGGCCTGAGCGAAGCCGCCACGCGCTACTTCCTCAGCCGCACCAACGACTTCTCGGCGCTGAGCATCGACGCCGTAGCCGCTGGCGACGCTTACTCCGTAGGCTTCCCGGGCTTCGCCGCCATGGACCTCTCGCCCATCAGCGAGGAAGCCAAGGCGGAGATGGAAGAGCCGTACATCTATCACTTCCCCGACGGCAACGCCTCGCTGGCGCGCCTGCTGGTGCGCGGCCTGATTCCGGGCGTGGCGCCGGGCAAGGACATGAACGACATCGTCCTGGCCACCTTCGACTACTCCAAGCTGGACCAGGCGAAGAACGCCGTGCGCCTGCGCCTGAACAGCACCGCCGTGAGCGTGAAGAACCGCGACGGCGGCGTGGACGTCGGCTTCAGCCGCGCCGGCGCCCTGCACCGCGTGCGAGCCAGGCACTGCGTGCTGGCCTGCTACAACATGATCATCCCCTACATCCTGCGCGACCTCTCCACCGAGCAGAGCCACGCCCTGGCGCAGAACGTGAAGTTCCCGCTGGTGTACACCAAGGTGGTGATCCGCAACTGGCAGAGCTTCATGAAACTGGGCGTGCACGAGATCTACGCGCCGAGCCAGCCGTACAGCCGCGTGAAGCTGGACTACCCGGTGGACATCGGCGGCTACAGCCACCCGCGCGACCCGAACCAGCCCATCGGCCTGCACATGGTCTACGTGCCCACCAGCCCCAACGCCGGCATGGACGCGCGCACCCAGGCCCGCGTCGGCCGCGGCAAGCTCTACGCCATGAGCTTCGAGCAGATGGAAGGCATGATCCGCGACCAGCTGCAGGCCATGCTCGGCCCGGCGGGCTTCGACCATCAGAAGGATATCCAGGCGATCACCATCAACCGCTGGTCGCACGGCTATTCGTACTTCTCCAACAGCCTCTTCGATGATGAGCAGGAGAGCGAAAAACTGATGAACCTGGCGCGCACCAAGGTCGGCAACGTCACCATCGCCAACTCCGATGCGGCCTGGGACGCCTATGCCCACGCGGCCATCGACGAGGCCTGGCGCGCGGTGGGCGAACTGGCCTGAAAAATCCGGCGCCGCGCACCGCGTGGCGCCGCACTTAACGGCCGTCCGGCCGACAACCCGCGGGCACGCCCGCAACGGAGGCAAGCATGCGTCACCTCGTCAGAGCGTTTTACCTGCTGTCGCTGTTCACCTTTGCCAGCCTTGCACAGGCTGCAGAGTCGCCCAAACAGATCGTCGATGCCTACATGGCCGCGTGGAACGCCCACGATGCCGAGAAGGCCGCCGGCTACCTGGCCAAGGATGCGGAGTACTTCGACGTCACCGTCGGCACCCCGCAGAAGGGCCGCGAGGCCGCGCGTGACAATGTGATCAAGGTGTTCGTGGGGGCCGTTCCGGACCTGAAGTGGAAGATGAACGGCAAGCCGATCGTCGACAAGGACGGCATCGCCTTCCAGTGGACCTTCAGCGGCACCAACACCGGCGCCTGGGATGCCCAGACCCCGGCGACCAACAAGCCGCTGTCGTTCGACGGTGTGAGCTACGTGAAGGTCAAGGACGGCAAGATCGTCTACCAGGGCGACTACTACGACGCCCTGGGCCTGCACAAGCAACTCGGCTGGTAACAGACGTCGGGCACGCAGGGCGTCACCCGCCCTGCGCCGCCTTTGTAGGAGCGTCCCATGGGCCCGCTCCTACAGGGAGCATCACCGGCCACGCCTCCTGGGGCGCGGCCGACATAACCAGAAAGAAGCCCTCGCCTACCCCTGCCCTCCTCCGCCACTGCAGTGTCCCACGCCATGCCAATCACACTCGAACCACGGCCCGCCAAGGCCGAAGACAGCTCCAGCACCCGCTCCACCATCGACCAGGTCAAGCAGTTGATCGCCGACCTCAACGTGCGCTGGACCGAGATCAGCAAGGTCTCGGAAGTCATCAAGCAGATCGCCAAGAACACCAACCTGGTGGCGCTTAATGCCGCCATCGAAGCCGCCCGCGCCGGGGAAAGCGGGCGCGGCTTCGCCGTGGTCGCCGACGAGGTGCGCCGCCTGGCGACCCAGACGGCCAACGCCACCGCCGCCATCGGCAACGTAGTCGCCTCGAACAAGAGCGAAAGCGCCCGCGCCCTGGCCGATGTCGAGCAGGCCGAGCACTCCAGCCTGCTGGACACCGCTCGCGTGGTACTCGCCAGCGAGACCCAGCGGCTGGAGGCGCGCTTCGCCGTGATGGCCACCGCGCTCTATGGCCTGAAGCATTTCATCCTCGGCCTGAAGAGCCGCAACCTCGGCCCGCAGCGCGAGCAGATCGACGCGGTGATGCACGAGTACCTGACCCGCAACCCCGAGCTGCTGGCCTTCGCCTGCGGTTGCGAACCCAACGCCTTCGACGGCCGCGACCGCGAGTTCATCGACGCCCCCGGCCACGACGCCAGCGGTCGCCTCATGGCCTACTGGCACCGCGGCATCGGCGTGGCCCAGCGCGAATGCCTGGTCGGCTACGACAAGGCCGACGGCAGTGGCGACTGGTACCAGATCCCCCGCGACAAGGGCCGCGACGTGTTCATGGAACCCTACGAGTACAGCGTCGGCGGCAGCACCGTGCTGATGACCTCGTTCATGTCGCCCATGACGGCCAACGGCCGCTTCCTCGGCATCCTGGGCGCCGACTACACCCTGCACCAGTTGCAGGAAAGCCTCGGCAAGCTGACTCCCATGGGCAATGGCCAGTACACCCTGCTGTCCAACGCCGGCGTCTACGTCACCCACCCGGACGCCAGGCGCCTGGGCGACAAGGCGGGCGAACTGCCGCAAGAAGCGCGCAGCGCCATCGCCCACGGCCGGAGCTGGGAACAGGTGAAGGGGCGCCG
This sequence comes from uncultured Pseudomonas sp., assembly GCA_966191535.1. Classification (GTDB taxonomy): domain Bacteria; phylum Pseudomonadota; class Gammaproteobacteria; order Pseudomonadales; family Pseudomonadaceae; genus Pseudomonas. The sequence continues at coordinate 8,826 of CBIGPF010000056.1, forward strand.
CGTGCAACTGCTGCAGCCCATCCGCGTGGGAGACAGCGATGCACCCTGGGCGCTGATGATGAGCTTCGAACTGGCGCAGGCCGGCGAATAGAGCATCAACCTGCAGGAGCGCGCCATGCGCGCGATCGCGGGCATGGCCCGCTCCTGCAGGGGAGTTCGGATCACGTCCGCTCGGGCAGCTCGGTGATATGGATTTCCGTCATCAGCGCCGGCTTCACCAGCGGCGTGCGCGACAGCAGCGGACAGAAGCGCGCCAGGGCGCCGATCAGCTCCCACTGGGTATCCAGGGATTTCGCCAGCACATCCACATCCGCCAGCACCCGATGGCCCACGCGCTGCAAATGCGGGTCGGGACTATGGCCGAGCTCCACCGACAGTTGGGTGATCAGCGTGCTGAGGTTGGACATGTTGCGGGTGGCGAGCGCGAGAATATTCGCCAGCAAGGCAATTTCGGATTGCGGGATGACAGCAGGCGTAGCAGAGGCGTCCATGCGTGCTCCAGTGGTGCTCAGGTGGGTGGCTGCGCAGTCCTTGCGCAAGCGCGGTGAGAGTAGCATCAGACTGCCACCCTGCGACAGATTTCACATTTCAATTCTTTTCCTGACCTTTTGGTCACACGAGCTTGCGCCCGTGTGACCTCGGTCGGCGTCACACCTGCCCGAAGGCCTTGCGCTTCGGCGTCCCGCGTTGCGCGGCACGCAGGTACTGCGCCGGCCAGGGAACCGGTTGGCCGCCCAGTTCATCGGCGGCGTGCAGCGGCCAGTACGGGTCGCGCAACAGCTCGCGGGCCAGCAGGATCAGGTCGGCCTGGCCAGTGCGCAGGATGTGTTCGGCCTGCACCGGCTCGGTGATCATTCCCACGGTGCCGCTGGCGACGCCCGCTTCGGTGCGTACGCGCTCGGCGAACTGCGTCTGGTAACCCGGCCCCACCGGGATCTCGGCGTTCACCGCGGTTCCGCCGGAGGACACATCGATCAGGTCCACGCCCAGGTTCTTCAGGCGGCGTGCCAGCTCCACGGTTTCGTCGGGATTCCAGCCGTCTTCCACCCAGTCAGTCGCGGACAGGCGGACGAACAGCGGTAACTCCTGCGGCCAGACGGCCCGCACGGCTTCGGTGACTTCCAGGAGGAAGCGGATGCGGTTCTCGAAGCAGGTGCCGTACTGGTCGCGGCGCTGGTTGGAAAGCGGCGAAAGGAACTGATGGAGCAGGTAGCCGTGGGCCGCATGCACCTCGGCGATCTTGAAGCCGGCCGCCAGGGCACGCTCGGCGCCGCGCACGAACTGGTGCTTGATCGTCGCCATCTGCTCTTCGCTCAGGGCGATGGGCGCGGTGTGCTGCGGGTCGAAGGCGATGGCCGAGGGCGCCACCGGCGTCCAGCCGCCTTCGCTGATCGGCACCGAACCGTGCTTGCCCAGCCACGGCGCCCAGGTACTCGCCTTGCGCCCGGCATGGGCGAGTTGCACACCTGCCACGGCGCCCTGGGACTCGATGAAGCGGGTAATGCGTCGTAGCGGCTCGACCTGTTCGTCATTCCAGATGCCCAGGTCCTCGGCGCTGATCCGCCCTTCCGGGGCGACTGCCGTGGCCTCGACGATCACCAGACCGGCACCGCCCACCGCGCGACTGCCCAGGTGCACCAGGTGCCAGTCGTTGGCCATGCCATCCTGGGCGGAGTACTGGCACATGGGAGAAACGGCGATGCGGTTGGACAGGGTCAGCTGGCGCAGGGTCAGGGGCTCGAACAACTGGCTCATGGTGGCACTCCCTCTCTGGTCTTCAGATCTTGTCCTACAACTGTAGACCGGGATCGCCTAAGGATAGGCCCAGATGATCGGTGGCTCCGTCGCAGCCGGGACCGCTGCAACGGACGGAACCGCCGGCGCCCTTGTAGGAGCGCGCCATGCGCGCGACCGCGGGGCATGACCCGCGCCTACAGGGAGATTCGCCGCTGTCAGTGCAGCTCGTTGGACTTTCCCATGGCAGCCACAGCGCCGGGCGCCAGGCTGTAGCGCTTGCTGGCGTCGCGCTCGAGCAGACCGGAGAGATGCAGCCGGCGCAGGGTCTGGCTGACGCAGCTGAGGGAGATGGGCAGGCCCGGCTCCTCCAGGTAGGCATGCAGCTCGACCGCGGTCGCCTTGCCGCAGATCACCAGCGCATCGAGGATGTTCAGCCGCGGCAGGCTGCTGCGCAGGCCGGCGTGCTCCAGCAGTTGCCGGGCCGGGCGCGGCAGACGCGGCTGTGGCGGGGTACTGACTTTCATCGCAGCTCTTACAGGAGATGTCATGGGCGCACCTCGAAAGACAGTGTGGAAACATGGATCACGCTGTCATAGCGCTTGCCCTCGACGCTGGCGCCGCCATTGACCTGGGCGGAGACCTCCAGCACGTAGCGCGCCGGGAACGGCGTAATCAGGGTCACCGTGCCGTCCGCCGCCGGCTTCAGGCTGCGGGTCCACTGCTCGGAGGTGTACACGTTGACCTGCGAGGCCGGCACCACGGTGCCTTTCCAGTGCAGGGCGAAGGTGTTGCCGCCGGGCGTGGTGGGCACCAGTTCAAGATCATTCTGCGCCCGGGTCTCGGTCCGCCCCTCGCGCGCCTGATAGATGGTCAGGGTGTTGCCTTCGGCACGCTGGGCCGCGACCCGCAGGTCGCCCGCCGGCGCATCGCCAACCGCGAAGGAGTCGACGCCGGCCTTCATTGGCGCACTCTTGCCCTCGCCCAGTACGACGCGGGGGGTCTGCAACTGGGCTACCGGCAGGTGCTCGCCGGGCTGCAGCTCGCTGAAATAGCTTTTCGCGCTCTGGCCTGCACTGCGTTCCAGCCACAGGTAGTCCGCGTTGGCCAATGGCGCACAGCTCAGCGCCAGGGCCAGCAGCACGGGCTGGCGAAGGGAAACGTTCATGCGGGGATTCTCCTGTTTGGGGCGCTCTTTGAAAAACGTCGCTCGCATCCGTTGCGAATCGATCGCTTTCACATAACAAGACGGATGAGCCGCAAAAAACACGCAGCGAAATTGTGTAAAGAAATCGAAAAGGTCAGGAAACACGCTCCGAAACATTTGTTTGCAACTGGAAATGGCCGGTTTTTCGATCTCATCCGTCCTTATTGCTAGAACACCGCTGCTCCTTTGGTGTCTTCGCGCCTCGCCGGCCTGGTTCGGCGAGGGGCCTTTTCCTTTGTCCCTTTTGCGTGGCCGTGATTCCCATGTCCAAGAAATCCCGTTCCAGGCTGTGGTTCCTGGTCCACAGCTGGCTGGCGCTGCCGATCTGGTTCTTCGTGTTCCTGGTGTGCATCACCGGCACCCTGGCCACGGTGAGCCAGGAGATCGTCTGGCTCGCCGACCCCACCGTGCGTGCCAACCCGCCAAGCGAGGACGCCCAGCGCCTGGGCTACGACCAGGTGCTCGCCGCCATGGCCCAGCAGCAACCGCAGGCCGCCGTGCGCATGATCAGCGCGCCCAGCGAAACGCATTTCGCGTTGCGGGTCAGCGTCACCTACCCGGACAGCGCCACCGCCATGCTCTACGTGAACCCCTACACCGGGGTCATCCAGGGCAAGATGCCGCTGTTCGACTTCCGCCAGTTCACCCGCGCGCTGCACGGCTGGTGGCTGGTGCCGTTCAGCCACGGCTACAGCTGGGGCTGGTACCTGGTCTCGCTGCTCGGCCTGCCAATGCTGGCGTCGCTGGTCACCGGTCTGGTGGTCTACAAGCGCTTCTGGCGCGGCTTCCTCAAGCCGACCCTGCGCCTGCGCCAGGGCGCGCGCATCTTCTGGGGCGACATGCACCGGCTGATGGGTATCTGGTCGATCTGGTTCATCGCGGTGATCTCCATCACCGGCACCTGGTTCCTGATCCAGGCGACGCTCGCCGACAACAGCATTTCCATCTCCAGCGAAGGCGTGCCGACCATCATCCAGCGCGGCAGCATTCCTCTGAGCGAGAACGGCGCCGCGCCGCCGCGCGTCGGCCTGGACGCCGCCGTGCTCGCCGCCCAGCAGCGCATCCCCGGATTCGAGGCGAACTTCTTCCGTCTTCCCTCCAGCGCCTATGACCCGGTGACGATCTTCGGCAAGGCCTGGTACCCGCTGATGTTCGAAAGCGCCCAGGTGAACCCCTACGACGGCAGCGTGGCCTCGACGCGCCTGCTCGGCGACCGCTCGGGCCTGGAGTTCGTCACCGAATCCATGCGCCCGCTGCACACCGGCGATTTCGGCGGCGTGTGGGTCAAGCTGATCTGGTTCGTGTTCGGGCTGATCCTCAGCATGATGGTGCTCAGCGGCCTGATGATCTGGAGCAAGCGCACCCTGATCGCCACCGCCAAGGAGCTGAAGAAGCAGAAGACCCGCGAGCGGATCACCATCGCAGCCACCCCGGAGGCCAGCCAATGAGCGGCAACAGCACGCTGCGCCGCCAATGGCTGCGCTGGCGTTTCCACCTCAGCGCCCTGCTGGTGCTGATTCCCCTGGGCTTCATGCCCCACTATTTCCACGAAGCCAAGCTGGACCGCGGCCTGCGTGGCCTGGGCGAGCGCGAGATCGGCGCCGTGCAGGTCGGCCCGTGGACCGCGCGCATGGCCGAATGGGAAGTGGGCGAGCCCGAGGACGAAGGCCGCGCCGGTTTCGTCAAGGCCTTCACCCTGACCTTCTGCGACAGCTGTTATCCACAGGTGAAGGCCGCCTACCTGCGCATCGGCCAACCGCGCAGCCTGCGCGCCGCCGGCGGCCTGTTCGCCGGCACGCCCTACCAACAATTCGCCGAAGTCACGATCCCGGCCCGCGTCACCCCGGCCGATAAACTGTGGCTGACCGTGGAAGGCTGGGACGGCGCCGTGCACCAGGCGCAGATCCCTCTCGACAAGGCCTCACCCTCGCTGGTGGCCTGGCTGGAAAAGACCCGGAGCAACCGATGAACGCGATCCTCAAGTGCGGCACCGTGCTGCTTGGCCTGAGCGCCAGCGCCAGCGCCCTGGCCCACGCGCCTTTCTGCGAATGCTCGGCGCTGGACGCCGAGACCATCCGCTGCGTCGGCGGCTTCACCGACGGCAGCGCCGCACCGGGGGTGACCCTCGACGTGATGGGCAGCGACAACCAGGTACTGATCCCTGGCAAGCTCGGAGCGGATTCCAGCCTGACCTTCAAGCGCCCGAGCGGGGACTTCTACATCCTCTTCGACGTCGGGCCGGGGTATATGGTCGAGGTCGATCCGAGCGAGATCAAAAGCATCTGAATAGCGCTGCTAAACGGTGCGTCACCTGTAGGAGCGGGCCTCTTTCTAGAAAGGCGTTGTGGGCGCGATCACGCCCATGGGGCGCTCCTAAAGGGAGCTTTCGTGTAAGCCGGCTCAACGTGGCGCGATATGCGCCACCATCAGTTGCACCGTCTCGTTGCCGCGGAATTCGTTGACGTCCAGTTTGTAGGCCACTTCCGCCCAGCGCACGGTGGGGTTCGGCCAGATTTCGCGGTCGATGTTGAAAGCGATGGCGTCCAGCTGCAGCGAACCGCATTCGGTCTTGAGCACCAGTTTCAGGTGACGTTCGCCGACCACGCGCTGCTGGACGATCTGGAAGATGCCATGGAACAGCGGCTCGGGGAAATGCTGCCCCCAGGGACCGGCCTGACGCAGGGCGCGGGCCAGCTCCAGGTGGAATTCCTCGGCGCCCAGCTGGCCGTCGGAGAGCAGGCGGCCGGTGAGATCGTCTTCATCCAGTTGGCGGCGCACCTCGGCGTCGAAGGCGGCAGCGAAGGCACCGAAGTGCTCCTGGGGCAACGACAGGCCGGCTGCCATGGCGTGGCCGCCGAACTTGCTGATCAGCCCCGAATGACGCGCAGCCACGGCGTCCAGCGCATCGCGGATGTGGAAGCCCGGCACCGACCGCGCCGAGCCCTTGAGCGTGCCGTCGCCGGCATCGGCGAAGGCGATGGTCGGGCGGTGGTAACGCTCCTTCAGCCTTGAGGCGAGGATGCCGATCACGCCCTGGTGCCATTCCGGGTCGAACAGGCAGAGGCCGAAGGGCATCTCTTCCACCGGCAGTTCCTTGAGCTGGGCCAGCGCCTCGCGCTGCATGCCCTGCTCGATGGCCTTGCGGTCCTGGTTGAGCTGGTCGAGCTGCACCGCCATGTCGCGGGCGACACCGTCGTCCTCGCAGAGCAACAGTTCGATCCCCAGGGACATGTCGTCCAGGCGACCGGCGGCATTCAGGCGCGGACCGAGGATGAAGCCCAGGTCCGTGGAAGTGATCCGCCGGCAATCGCGACCGGCGACTTCCAGCAGCGCGCGCAGGCCCGGACGGGCACGGCCGGCCCGGATGCGCGCCAGACCCTGGTGCACCAGGATGCGGTTGTTGGCGTCCAGCGGCACCACGTCGGCGACGCTGCCCAGGGACACCAGGTCGAGCAGCTCGGCAAGGTTCGGCTCGGCGATGCCGCGTGCAGCGAACCAGCCGCGCTCACGCAGGCGGGCGCGCAGGGCGAGCATCACGTAGAAGATCACGCCGACACCGGCCATGGCCTTGCTGGGGAATTCGCAGCCGGGCTGGTTCGGGTTGACGATGGCGTCGGCGGCGGGCAGCTCCGCCCCCGGCAGGTGGTGGTCGGTAACCAGCACGCGCAGACCGGCGGCCTTGGCAGCGGCAACACCATCGATGCTGGAGATGCCGTTGTCCACGGTGACCAGCAGCTCCGGGCGCTTCTCCAGCGCCACGGCGACGATTTCCGGAGTCAGGCCGTAGCCGTACTCGAAACGGTTGGGCACCAGGTAATCGACCCAGGCTGCGCCAAGCATGCGCAGCGCCAGCACACCGACGCTGCTGGCGGTGGCACCGTCGGCGTCGAAGTCGCCGACATAGAGAATTCGCTGGCCCTTCTCCAGCGCATCGACCAGCAGGTCCACCGCGGCATCCACGCCCTTGAGCTGCTGGTACGGAATCAGCCGCGCCAGCCCCTTGTCCAGCTCGGCGGCGCTCTGCACGCCACGAGCGGCGTAGAGACGGGTCAGCAGAGGTGGCAGGTCGCCCAGGTTCGGCAGGGTTTCCGGGAGGGGGCGGGATTCGATGCGCATCAGGGTTCCAACTGTTCCTTTTTCGACTCAATCTCGCGCCTTGCGAGCCAGAGCACGGCAAGGCGGAAGTGGGCGCGGGCGCGGGCGGCGGAGTTTACTGGGGTAGATGAGCATGCCCGGGCCGACGCGCAGCTAGCGCAAATCAGCGCTCGCCCATCAGCCATTCAACCTGCAACTCATGCTGGCCGCGCTCGTCGGTCACGAAGAGGGTCCCTTCGCTGATCATCACCGTCCAGTTGATCGAGCGCGGCAGGTCGCGGGAGATTTCCTCCAGCGGCTCCTGGGGCATGGCGACGACATTGAGGTTCTTCAGGTGGCGAACGCTGTCGAGCACCTTGGTGGTCCACACGCGCAGGTTGCCGTAGGCGACCAGGGTCAGCTTCTCGCAGCGACGCGAGCACCAGGTCAGGCGTTCGGCATCGGGCTGGCCGACTTCGATCCAGTGCAGCACGCGATCATCCAGGCTCTTTTCCCAGAGCGAGGGCTCTTCCACGTCCGACAGGCCGCGCCCGAACGCCAACTGCTCGTTGTACCAGATGACGTAGGCGAGCAGGCGCACCGCCAGGCGCTCCTCGGTTTCCGAGGGGTGGCGGGCGACGGTGAAGCGCAGGGTCTCGTAGACCCCACGATCGAGGTCGGTCAGGCTGATATCGGCTTTGTAGGGCGTGGCGGACAGGGCCATGGGGGTTCCCGGCGAATTTTCGAAGGCGGCAAGTCTACCGCGAAAGCACGGGCTTGGTGGCTCAGCTGCGCGGACGCCGGTCGGCTCCCGGCTCCGGCGCGGCCAGCTCGATGCGGTTGCGACCCTTGGCCTTGGCGGCGTAGAGCGCCTGGTCAGCCAGTGAAAGCAGGCGTAGCAGATCGTGCCCGGCCTCACGGGTGGTGGCGATGCCGATGCTGACGCTGAGCTGGCCTTCCCCCATGAACGGCAGTTCGGCGAACTCACGGCGCACCCGCTCGGCCACCTGGCAGGCGCCCTCGGTGTCGGCGGCCACCAGCAGACAGGCGAACTCCTCGCCGCCGATGCGGGCGAACTGGTCATGCTTGCGCATCCGCGAGGCGGTGATGCGGCTGAACTCCACCAGCACGCGGTCGCCGGCTGGATGGCCGAAGGAGTCGTTGAGGCGCTTGAAGTTGTCCAGGTCGCAGAGCAGCAGCGACGCCTGCTCGCCACGCTCGGCGCACAGGCGCAGCAGTCGTTCGCCGGTTTCCATGAAGGCGCGGCGGTTGCCCACGCCGGTCAGCGGGTCGCTCAGGGCCGCGCTGCGGAACTGCAGCTCGGCGCGTTCCTTGACCATCGCCAGGGTGGCGAAGGCAATACCGATGGCGAACAGCATGGTCTCGAAGACCAGGAAGGTGAAGAAGGTCGAGCCCTGGCCATTGCTGGCCACGCTCTGGAACGGCATGCCGCGGTCCACCGCCAGGCGCACGCCGTAGACGATGGTATGGAAGATCAGCAGCGCCAGGGTCGGACGCAGCTCCACCTCGAGCTTGAGACGGCTGCGCCAGAGTTCGGCAATGGAAGCCAGGCAATAGATGATGGTGATCGCCGTGCTGACCAGCACCCGCACAGCGAGGGAGTCATAGAAGGCCGGAACCAGGCAGAGCACCGCCCAGAACGCCGCACCCGCGCCGATCAGCGGCCAGTTCGGCTGACGCCCGGCGAATACCCGCATGGCGGTCCAGGTCATCGCCGAACACAGGTGCAGGATGACGTTGCCGAGCAGGATCGCCACCCAGTCCACACCCATGCCACGCAGAGTGCCGAGGAACGTGCCGATGGCGCCCAGCAGCAGCGCGGCGCTCATGTAGCCAAGTGTGGACTCGCGACGGCCGCTGTGCCAGGCAAAGGCCATCAGCACACCGACCAGGGTCAGCACGTAGAGGTCGACGACAACCAGCGTCGGCAAATGCAACGTCATGCAGCCCCCTCGCCACCCGCCTGAGCGCATTCACCGGGGAATGCCAGCAGGTCGACGGGCTGTCTGGAAGAAAGCGAACGCATTACGGTGTACCTGTCCGAAAACGGGCGAGCGGATGTAAGAAAGGTCGTTGATTGTCGCTACTCTACGCGCGCCAAAGGTCGGCGCAAAGCGCCAGTGCCAGGCGCCTGCCCGGCGGCCTGTTCGAAGCGGCGCACACGCGCTAGAGTCCGGCGATTCCTATCTGATCGGACAGACCGATGAACAGCACCGCCAAACCCCTCGCCGGCCTCAAGGTCATCGAACTCGGCACCCTGATCGCCGGCCCCTTCGCCTCGCGCCTGTGCGCGGAGTTCGGCGCCGAAGTCATCAAGGTCGAGTCGCCCGACGGCGGCGATCCGCTGCGCAAGTGGCGCAAGCTCTACGAGGGAACCTCGCTGTGGTGGTTCGTGCAGGCGCGCAACAAACGTTCACTGACCCTGAACCTCAAGCACGAGTCGGGCCGCGAGGTGCTGAAGAAGCTGCTGGCCGAAGCGGACATCCTGATCGAGAACTTCCGCCCCGGCGTGCTGGAGAAGCTCGGCCTGGGCTGGGACGTGATCCATGCGCTGAACCCGAAGCTGGTGATGGTGCGCCTGTCCGGCTTCGGCCAGAGCGGCCCCTACAAGGACCAGCCAGGCTTCGGTGCGGTGGGCGAGTCAATGGGCGGGCTGCGCTACATCACCGGCTTCGAGGACCGCCCGCCGGTGCGCACCGGCATCTCCATCGGGGACTCCATCGCCGCGCTGTGGGGCGTGATCGGCGCGCTGATGGCGCTGCGTCATCGCGAGGTGAACGGCGGCGCCGGTCAGGTGGTGGACGTGGCGCTCTACGAGGCGGTGTTCGCCATGATGGAATCCATGGTCCCGGAGTTCGATGTGTTCGGCTTCATCCGCGAACGCACCGGCAACATCATGCCCGGCATCACCCCCTCCTCCGTGCACACCACGGCCGACGGCAAGCATGTGCAGATTGCCGCCAACGGCGATGCCATCTTCCGCCGCTTCATGACCGCGATCGGCCGCCTCGACCTCGCCGAAGACCCAAGCCTGGCCAGCAACGACGGCCGCGATGCGCGCCGCGACGAGCTCTACGGCATCATCGACCGCTGGGCGCGCTCCGAATCGCTGGATACCGTGCTGAAGGTGCTCACCGAAGCCGAGGTGCCGGCCAGCCGCATCTTCTCCGCCGAGGACATGTTTGCCGATCCGCAATTCCTGGCGCGGGAGATGTTCCTCTCCGCCAAGCTGCCGGACGGGAAACCGTTCCGCATGCCCGGGATCGTCCCGAAGCTCTCCGACACCCCCGGCAGCGCCGAGTGGATCGGCCCGAAGCTGGGTGAGCACACGGATGAGGTGCTGAGCGGACTGGGCTATGACGCTGCGGCCATCGCGGCGCTGCGCAAGGATGGGGCGGTCTGACATCCAAACCTGTAGGAGCCGGCCATGCTCGCGATCACGGGCGTGTCCCGCTCCTGCAGGGAACGGGCAGGCTCAGCTCGCCTCCTGCTCCGACTCTTCGGTCTGGGCAATGAATTCCAGCATCTTCTCGCTGCCGTCCAGCAAGTCTGCATGGATCGCCTCGCGGGCGCCAGGACCATTGCGCTCGCGCAGGGCACGCAGAACGTCCCAGTGGTGCTCGATGGCCATGCGTTCGTTGAAGTCGGCGTAGGCCTGGGCGATCAGCGGACCAGTGCGCATCCACAGGCTGTCGAGGAAGGCGCGCAGCAGCGGCATGCCGGCGATGTCGGCCAGGGCGAAGTGGAAGGCCTGGTTGAGCTTGAGCGCCAGCTCCAGGTCATCGGCGTGGATCGCGTCGAGGTTCTCGCGGATGTTGGCTTCCAGCTCGTCCAGTTGCCCGGCGCTGGCGCGCTCGGCGGCGGTCTCGGCGGCCAGGCCTTCGAGCGCTACGCGGATGCTGCGGATCTCCAGGTACTGCTCGCGGGTGAGCAGCGGCACGCGAATGTCCCGCGGCGTCTTGAGTACCAGCGCCTGTTCCTTGGCCAGTTGCAGGATGGCGTCGCGCACCGGGGTGACGCTGGTGCCCAGTTGCTGGGCCAGGTCACGGATGCGCAGGCGGTCGTCCGGCTTGAAACGGCCGGTGACCAGCGCCTCGCGCAGCAGCGCGTAGACACCGCTGCCGAGGTAGGAGTGATTCAGGCCATCGATCGGGTAGTTCATCGCTTTCTCATCGCGTGCTGCGGCATTTCCGGCGCGCATGATGCGGATTGAGCGCGCCGGATGCCAGCGGGATCACACATGCTGGCCGCCGTTGACGTGGATTTCCGCGCCGTTCACATAAGACGCACCACTGGTGCAGAGGAAGTGGATCAGCGAGGCGACTTCCTCCGGCTTGCCCAGACGGTGCATCGGAATGTCGCGCTCGACGATCAGTTCGGTGCCCGAGGACAGGATGGCCGTGTCGATCTCCCCCGGCGCGATGGCGTTCACCCGCACACCATGCGGGCCGAAGTCATGGGCCATCTCGCGGGTCAGCGCCGCCAGTGCGGCTTTCGAGCAGGCGTAGGCGGCACCGGCGAACGGGTGTACGCGGGAGCCGGCAATCGAGGTGACGTTGATCACCGAGCCCTTGGCCGCCTTCAGTTCGTCGAACAGCCCACGGGCCAGCAGCGCGGTGGAGAACAGGTTGACATTGAACACCTTGAGCCAGGTGGCGTAGTCACTGCCCAGCACGCCCAGGCGTTCGCCGTCCGGGCCCTTGGGCGAGATGCCGGCGTTGTTCACCAGCGCGTGCAGGCTACCGCCGAGCTTCTCGCGGATCATCGGCAGGCTGGCCTGGACGCTGTCGATGTCTTCCAGATCCAGGTGGATGTGGTTGATCAGCCCCTCGGCCCAGGGGCATTCGGCGCTCCAGTCCTGGCGCGAGGCGGTGAACACGCGCCAGCCGGCGGCATTGAAGTGCTTCACCGTGGCGTGGCCGATACCGCGGCTGGCGCCGGTGAGCAGCAGGGTGCGAGTCTGGTTCATGGTCTTCCCTCTCTAATCTGAGCCGCTGTCTGCGCCATCAATCGGGGCGCGCGATCTGTGAACATCCGTGAAGCCTTGGCGCCAATAAAAACATGATGCATCATGTTTTGGAAGATGTTTTAATCGGCTCAGCTTGGTCCTACAACGAGCTATCCGAACAACAACAAGAAACGGAGCACATTCCAATGATCGACCACACCCGTTCCGCCCGTTCTTCTCCCTGATGTCCGAGGGCGTATCAGCCGGCCTTCCAGCTTGATCCGGCGTAGCGCCCCACTCTTGAAGCTGCCCTCTTATTCATGGGCCGGATTGGCCCGCTCAGGAGTCAACGCATGTTCAAGAAAGCCATAGCTCTGATGATGCTGGCCGGCGGCGCCGCCCAGCTGCATGCCGAAACACTCACCGTGGTGTCCTTCGGTGGAGACAACAAGGTGGCCCAGGAAAAGGCCTTCTACAAACCCTTCGAACAGCAGGCCAAGGTCACCGTCCAGGGCGCCGAGTACAACGGCGAGATGGCCAAGATCAAGGTCATGGCCGACACCGGCAAGACCAGCTGGGACGTGGTCGAGGTGGAATCCCCGGAACTGATGCGCGGCTGCAGCGAAGGCCTGTTCGAGCAACTCGACTGGTCGAAGCTGGGCAAGCGCGAGGACTTCCTCGATGCCGCCGTGAGCGATTGCGGCGTGGGCATCTTCATCTGGTCCACGGTGCTCACCTACGACGCCAAGAAACTCGCCAGCGCCCCCACCGGCTGGGCCGATTTCTGGGACGTGAAGAAGTTCCCCGGCAAGCGCGGCCTGCGTCGCGGCGCCAAGTTCACCCTGGAGTTCGCCCTGGAAGCCGACGGCGTGAAACAGGCCGACCTGTACAAGGTGCTTGGCACCAAGGAAGGCGTGGACCGCGCCTTCAAGAAACTCGACGAGATCAAGCCGTACATCCAGTGGTGGGAAGCCGGTGCGCAACCGCTGCAGTGGCTGGCCGCCGGTGACGTGGTGATGACCAGCGCCTACAACGGTCGCGTCGCCACCGCGCAGAAGGAAGGTCGCGACTTCGCCATGCAGTGGAACGGCAGCATCTACGACCTGGACCACTGGGCCATCGTCAAGGGCAGCCCGAAGAAGGAACTCTCCGAGCAGTTCATCGCACTGGCCAACAAGCCCGAGCACCAGAAAGTCTTCGCCGAGAGCATTCCCTACGGCCCGACCAACAAGAACACCATTCCGCTGATCGACCCGGCCATTGCGCCGAAGCTGCCCACCGCGCCGCAGAACCTGGAGAACGCGCGCGCCATGGACACCGAGTTCTGGATCGACCACGGCGAAGAGCTGGAACAGCGCTTCAACGCCTGGGCAAGCAAGTAAGACCGGCGGCTCCCGCCCGACCCAACGCCGGGCGGGAGCAACCACCTCGCCGCGACACCGCAATGCCGCCGTACCGCTGGACCTGCTGAAATCCGCTGTCCCCGCTGAACCCTGTTGGACCCGTTACCCTGCTGGAGATGTACCCGTGCCCCTCAATACCGCTCCCGTCCACGACCACCTGCTGGAAGCGGCCCCCGCCCAGGTGAGCGACGCCCAGGCCGCTGCAATCGCCGAGGAATACTTCGGCCAGCACGGCACGCTGCACCGCCTCGCCGGCGAACGTGACCTGAATTTCCACATCGCCCACGGCCATGGCGACGATCGCCTGCTGAAACTTTCCCACCCGCTGGAAGACCCGCAGGTGGTGGACTTCCAGACCCGCGCCCTGCTCCGCGTCGAGGCCGAAGACCCGACCCTGGCGGTACAACGCGTCTATCCCTCACTGAACGGCGAACACCAGATTCCCCTGGTCGTCGACGGCCAGCCGATGATTGCCCGGCTGTTCTCCTTCGTCGACGGCGTCCCACTGCACCGCGTCGTGCAACGCAGCCGCGCCCTGCGCGAGAACCTAGGCGACGACCTGGCCCGCCTGGGCCTGGCGCTCAAGGGTTTCGAGCACCCGGCCACCGCCGGCCACGAGCTGCTCTGGGATCTCAAGCACGCCTCGCGCCTGCGTAATCTGCTGACCTACATCGAGGACCGCGAGCAGCGCGCGCTGGTCGAACGCTTCCTCGACAACTTCGAGCGCCATGCCCTGCCCCGCCAGGCCACGCTGCGCGCCCAGGTCATCCATAACGACCTTAATCCGCACAACGTCATTGTCGACGCGCAGCACCCTGACCAGGTGCGCAACATCCTCGACTTCGGCGACATGGTCCATGCGCCGCTGATCAACGACCTCGGTGTCGCCGCCGCCTACCAGGTGGGCGAACCGGACGCACCGCTGGCCACCGCTTGCGAAATGATCGCCGCCTACCACCGCCGCTGCCCGCTGCTGGTCGAAGAACAGGAAATCCTCGCCGACCTGATCGCCACGCGCCTGATCATGACCCTGAGCATCACCGCCTGGCGCGCCAGCCTGCACCCCGAGAACCGTGACTACATCCTGCGCAACACCCGCCATGCCTGGCAGAGCCTGCAGGGCCTGGCCGGCTTGAGCCGGGAACAGGCGCAGGAGCAGATCGCCGCCGCCTGCGCCAACGCCAGCGCGAATCAACAGGAGCCCCGCCCATGACCATGCCCAACGGATTCAGCGCCGCCGACGCCGAGCGCCTGAGCGAACAGGAGCGCCGACTGATCGAGCGCCGCGCGCGCCTGCTCGGCCCGGCTTACCGGCTGTTCTACGAGCGCCCGCTGCACACCGTGCGCGGCGAGGGCGTGTGGCTCTACGACAACCAGGGCAACCGCTACCTCGACGCCTACAACAACGTTGCCTCCATCGGCCACTGCCATCCGCGCGTGGTGCAAGCCATCGCCAACCAGGCAGCGCTGCTGAACACCCACACCCGCTACCTGCAGGAAGGCATCCTCGACTACGCCGAAGACCTGCTCGCCACCTTTCCCGACGGCCTGGACCAGGTGATGTTCACCTGCACTGGCAGCGAGGCCAACGACCTCGCCCTGCGCATCGCCCGCCAGTACACCGGCGGCACCGGCGTGATCATCACCCGCTTCGCCTACCACGGCGTCACCGGCACCATCTCCGAGCTGTCGCCATCACTCGGCTCCGGCATCACCCTCCCCGCCCACGCGCGCACCGTGATTGCGCCGGACGCCTACCGTCTGGGCGCGGAGAACGTCGGCAAGCGGTTTGCCGATGACGTACGCGCCGCCATCGCCGACCTGCGCGCCCACGGCATCAAGCCTGCCGCCCTGCTGCTCGACGGCATCTTCGCCAGCGACGGCGTGCTGGCAGGGCCGGCCGGCTTCCTCGCCGAAGCCGTGAAGGTCGCCCAGGACGAAGGCCTGCTCTACATCGCCGACGAAGTGCAGAGCGGCTTCGCCCGTACCGGCGACGCCATGTGGGGCTTCCAGCGGCATGGCGTGCAACCGGACCTGGTCACCCTCGGCAAACCCATGGGCAACGGCCAGCCTATCGCCGGCGTGGTGGTACGCCCGGAAATCCTCGAAAGCTTCGGCCGCGAAGTGCGCTATTTCAATACCTTCGGCGGCAATCCGGTGTCCTGCGCCGCGGCCCAGGCGGTGCTCGACGTGATCCGCGACGAGCAGCTGTTGGAGCGCTCCCGGCGCATCGGCACCTTCCTCGCCGACGGTATCCGTCAGTTGGCGGAACGCCATGAGCTGATCGGCGACGTACGTGGCGCGGGACTGTTTCTCGGTGTCGAACTGGTCACCGACCGTGCGGCCAGGACACCGGCCGCCGAACAGACGCGCCAGGTGGTCAACGGTATGCGTGAGCGCGGGGTGCTGATCAGCGCAGCCGGGCCACTGGAGAACATCCTGAAGATTCGCCCGCTGCTCGCCTTCGAGCAGGAGCATGCCGAGCTGTTCGTCGATTGCCTGGACAAGACCCTTAAGGACGTCAGGGCCTGAAGCATTCTTCCTTCAGAAACGGCACGGGCCGCGATGATCACTCATCGCGGCCCGTTTCATCTTGACTGACAGAAGTATCAGAAGCGTACGCCGACGTTGACCATCGCGGCGGCGTTGCCCAGCACCACCAACTCGGCACCAACCGGCCCGAAGTGCGCACCAACCGACGGAATGATCGCCGGCGCTACGCCCAGGTGGTTGAGCGGGATCTTGTCGCGGTATTCGCCACGATAGCCCTGCAGCGCGCCGCCGGTGACCTTGGCGTAGAAAGGTGTGCCCTCCCAGTCGAAGCGCTTGCCGGCGTAGACGTAGTTGGAACGCTGGCTGAAGGAGTTCTTGAAGGTCGCACCGCCCCAGACCACGCCATCGGCGCGATTGCGCTCAAGGCCAATCAGCTCCTGGTGGTTGTTATGGTCCGGGTCGTGGTTCCAGTGGGTGGTGTAGACGCTGGTCTGCAGGTACCAGAAGCCCCCTTCCTCGGCCATGGCGATGCCACAGCCGAACAGGACCAGCGCGGCAATCAACAGGCGGCGCATGGGGCGTCCTCCGCTCAGAGGGTGACGCGGCTGGCGCCGTTGACGGTCATGATGCGGACGCGATCACCGATGCGGAACTGCTGGTTCGCATCGACCGCCTGCACATAGGCGCGGGTACCGCCGTCGTCCTCGCGGACCACGATTTCGACGCCCTGGGTACGGGTGATGCCCTCTTCCACTGCCGAACCCGCTGCGCCGCCAGCGACGCCACCGAGAATGGTGGTGATGGCCTTGCCACGGCCGCCACCGATGGAGTTGCCGGCGATACCGCCGACGGCGGCACCGGCGAGGGTGCCGATGGGGGTCTTGGTACCCTCGATCTGTACCGGGCGCAGCGACTCGATGGTGCCCATGCGCACGTTCTGCACGGCACGGGCGTCAGCACGGGAGTAGGAAGAACCCGACAGGTTGGAAGCGCAGCCGCTCAGCAGAGCGGCGCTGGTGAACAGAGCGGTCAGCAGCAGAGTGGAACGGTTCATGGTGGTTACCTCGGAAGGCTCTCAAAAGTGATGGTGAAAGCCTAACGATCAGTCCCTGAACTCCCCCTGAACCCTCTCTGAACCATCGCTGAACGAAGCTGAACGAAACCTCTGTCAGCCTTCCAGGGCGACCAACTGCATCCGGCTGCGCTCGAACCAGCGCAGCAGATAGTCCGCCAGCAGCTGTGTGCGGCGCGGCAAGCGGCTCTGGTAGGCGTGGATGAGGAACACCGGCTGGGTCCGGGTCTGGTAGTCGCGCAGCAGCCAGACGAGGCTGCCTTCAGCCAGTTCCTGCTGAATCATGTAGGACGGCAACCGGCTGATTCCCGCGCCGGCCAGCGCCGCCTTCTTCAGCAGGGTGTAGTGGTTGCTCGCCAGCAGGCCGCTCACCGTCACGCGGAACAGTTCGTGATGACGCTGGTAGAGCCAGACGTCGCTGTCCTGGTAGTGGGTGTTCTGCAGGCAGGAATGCCCGGCCAGCTCCGCCGGCACCTCCGGCACACCGTGTTCGGCGAGGTAGTCCGGCGTGGCACAGGTCAACTCCTGCAGGGCGAACAGCGGCCGCGCCACCAGGCGCTCATCCACCGCGAGGCTGCCGGAGCGGATCGCCAGGTCGAAGCCATCGGCCACCAGGTCGCGGCGTTCGTTGGACAGGTCCAGCTCCAGGCGGATTTCCGGGTACTGGCGGGAAAACTCCATCAGCCAGGCCTCGAAGAAGGTCTCGCCCAGGGAGACCGGCACACTCAGGCGAACCTTGCCCTGTGCCTCCTCCTGCAACGCCAGCACCGCCTGCCGCGCCCGCGCAGCCTGGGCATTGAGCGCCTGGGCCTCAGGCAACAGCGCGGCGCCGGCGGCGGTCAGCGACAGGCGTCGGGTGGTGCGGTGCAGCAACGTCGCGCCCAGTGCCTGCTCCAGTGCGGAAATCCGTTTGGACAGCTGGCCCTTGCTGCACCCGAGCTTCTCCGCCGCACGGGTGAAGCTGCCGCACTCCAGCAGCACGGCGAACGCGGACAGGTCTTCCAGGTCGCTGGCGATTGTTTCCATATGAAAACCAAAGGTTACCGATTGGCATGATTATCTGAACAGGAGACCACTCTACTCTGAAGCCGTCTTCAGCCAAATCCCTTCGGAGCCTTCATGAAAATCATCCTGATCGGTGCCAGCGGCACCCTCGGCCAAGCCGTCGCCAACGAACTGGGCCAGCGCCACGAGATCGTCCGCGTCGGTCGCAACAGCGGCGACTATCGCGTGGACATTACCGACAGTGCCTCCATCCGTGCACTGTTCCAGCAGGTCGGCGGATTCGACGCGCTGATCAGTGCCGCCGGCAAGGTGCATTTCGGCGCGCTTGCGGAAATGGGCGAGGCGGAAATGGCCGTCGGCCTGAAGGACAAGCTGATGGGCCAGGTGAATCTGGTGCTGATCGGCAGCCAGTACGCCAACGACGGCGCCTCCTTCACCCTCACCACCGGCATCCTCAGCGAACAGCCCATCGTGCTGGGCAGTTCGGCCAGCCTGGTCAACGGCGCGGTGGAAGGCTTCGTGCGTAGCGCCGCCCTGGAGCTGCCGCGCGGCCAGCGGATCAACGCGGTGAGCCCGAATGTGCTGGTGGAATCGATGGAAGGCTACGGCCCGTTCTTCCGCGGCTTCAAGCCGGTGCCGGCCGCCGACGCCGCCCTGGGTTTCGCCCGCAGCGTGGAAGGCAAGCAGAGCGGGCAGGTGTACAAGATCTGGTGATGGCCGCTCCAGAGAAACTCCGACGCTCGGACTCCCTCTCCCTAACCCTCTCCCTGAAGGGAGAGGGGACTGTTCAGCTTCAAGCGAAACACCGTGCTAACCGACAGCGCCGATCGGCTCCCTCGCCCTTCAGGGAGAGGGCGGGGGGAGAGGGCAAAGCCCAAGTACAAGCGATCAGGAAGACGTAGAGTATGTACGCTACTCGGACTTTCCGGCGTAACACACGGGCGAGCTGCCCTCGCCCTGCCTCTCCAGCGCGTCCTCCAGGAACTCCGCCAGCACCTGGGCATTGTTGTGCTCTTCGTCCTTGGCTGCGTAGAGCAGCGTCAGCGTGCCCTTTCGCGCGAGGTCGAGCAGCCCCATCCAGTGCTCGGGGTGAGCGTTCAGCTCGCCGTGGTAAGCCTTGCGGAAGTCCTCGAACAGGCTCGGATCATGGTGGAAGCGCTGGCGCAGTTCGTTGGACGGCGACGCCTCCTTGGCCCATTGCTCCATGTGCAGGTCTTCCTTGCGAATCCCCCGCGGCCACAGGCGGTCCACCAGCACCCGCTGGCCGTCCTCCTTCGCCGCCGGTTCGTAGGCGCGCTTGCAACGAATCATCCGAAATCCTCCTCGTCCGTGGCATTGCCCTTGAGATGACCGGCCGTGCTGGGTAACGTGGGCCCACTTTCGAGGGAGCCCGTTCCATGCGATCCAGCCGATTCATTCTCTTCAGCCTGCTACCCCTGTTCGCCGCCTGCCAGGTGTGGACGCCGAACAAGACCGATCTTAACGCCTCGACGCGCCTGCAGGGCGAGCTGAGCCGGCTGGATGGCAAGCTGGTCTTCCGCACATGCACCGAGCAGCGTCGCTTCAGCATCGAGGATACCGGCAACACCGGCCTGCCCCGCGATGCGCTGGAGATGTTCAACGACGGCGCCACCTCGCTCTATGCCGACCTGCGCGGCAGCTTCAGCGGCAGCAGCGCCCAGGGCACCGACGGCAAGCTGGAAGTGGCCAAGGTCTACCGCCTGCAGAACGAAGGCTCCGGCTGCGACGACCCGAACTTCAAGCGCGCAGTGGTCCGTGCCCACGGCAACGAGCCGGGCTGGAGCGTACTGGTGAACGGCCAGGGCATGCTGATCGAGCAGCCCGGCAAGCAATCGCTGGTGCTGCCGTACATCGCCGAAGGCGTACCCGACGGCAGCACCAGCTACTCCAGCGAAGCCAATGGCGAGAAGGTCGAGCTGTGGGTCGCGCCGGCGCGTTGCCAGGACAGCATGAGCGGCGCCCTGAGCAACCTGTCCGCCGAACTGCGCCTGGACGACAAGGTGATGCGCGGCTGCGCCTATCCGGGTGGCTCCAGCGGCGACTGATCGCCGCCGGCGGGGCTCAGACCAGCAGCCCCGCCGCCACCAGCCGCGCCTTCAGCACGGCGAATTCCTCGTCGTATTCCCAATAGGCCAGCCGACCATCGCTGGCGGTCACCAGCACGTACTTCTCACTGATCGACTGGATGCGCTCCAGACGCACCAGCTTCTCGACGAAATCCGGGTCCGAGACCTGCTCGATCACCTCGCGATTCTGCTCGTCGTAGCCGTGCATGATGAACGCCGCGCGGACCTTCAGGCTGATGAAGCTCATACGATGGGTTCTCCTCAAACGGCGGCGTCGGCCGCGTGCAGGGCATGCAATGCCGTGGTGTCGAACAGCGGCACCGTGGCGTCCGCCGGGCCGACCAGCAGGGAAATCTCGGTGCAGCCGAGGATGACCGCCTCGGCGCCCTGCGCCACCAGCGCAGCGATGATGCGCCGGTACTCTTCCCGTGATTCGTCGCGGATCCGTCCCAGGCACAGCTCCTCGTAGATGATCCGGTGCACCACCTGGCGATCGGCCTCGCTCGGCGTCAGCACCGTCAGCCCGAACGTCTCCACCAGGCGATCCTTGTAGAACGCCTGCTCCATGGTGAAGCGCGTGCCGAGCAGGCCGACCGTGGCAACGCCCGCCGCGCGGATCGCCTCGGCAGTGGGGTCGGCGATGTGCAGCAGCGGGATGTCCACCGCCGCCTCGATGGCCGGCGCCACCTTGTGCATGGTGTTGGTACAGAGCACGAGGAAATCCGCGCCCGCCGCCTGCAGCGAGCGCGCCGCGTCCGCCAGCACGCGCCCGGCGGCGTCCCAGTCGCCGGCATGTTGCAGGCGCTCGATCTCGTGGAAGTCCACGCTGTACAGCGCAACCTTCGCCGAGTGCAGGCCGCCCAGGCGTTCCTTGATGCGTTCGTTGATCTGCCGGTAGTAGGGAATGGTCGATTCCCAGCTCATGCCGCCGATCAGGCCGATGGTTTTCATGCATCCCTCCACAGGGTTCAGTCCAGTCCGATGCAGGGCAGATCGCCGGGCAGCGCCGCGCCGTGCTCGGCGCACTGGCGCACGGCCTCGATCAGTGGGTCGAGGTCGAAGCCCTGGGATATCAGCCACAACGGGTTGTAGTAGGTGGTCTCGTAGCGTTCGCCGCTGTCGCAGAGGATCGCCACCACCGAGCCGCTCTCGCGCCGCGCCACCATCTGCCGCGCCACCAGCAGCGCGCCGATCAGGTTGGTGCCGCTGGAGCCGCCGACATGCCGGCCCAGGCGTTGTGCCAGGTAGTGCATGGCCGCCAGCGACAGGTCATCCGGCACCTTGCAGCAGGCGTCGAGCACCTTGGGCAGGAAAGACGCTTCCACCCGCGGGCGACCGATGCCTTCGATGCGCGAGCCGTAGCTCAGGGTCAGGTCACGATCGCCGGCGCGGTAGGAGTCGAAGAACACCGAGCGTTCGGCGTCGGCGCAGAGCACGCGGGTGTCATGCCGACGGTAGCGGGCGAAGCGCCCCAGGGTCGCCAGGGTGCCGCCGGTACCAGGGCTGGAGACCAGCCAGGAGGGCTCGGGGAAGCGCTCGTGGCGCATCTGCTGGAAGATCGACTCGGCGATGTTGTTGTTCGCCCGCCAGTCGGTGGCGCGCTCGGCGTAGGTGAACTGGTCCATGAAGTGGCCGCCGGTTTCCCTCGCCAGTCGCTCGGACTCGGCGTAGATCTGCGTCGGGTCTTCCACCAGGTGCGCCTGGCCACCGTAGAAGGCGATCTGCGCGATCTTCTCCTTCGAGGTACTGGCCGGCACCACGGCAATGAACGGCAGGCCCAGCAGCCGCGCGAAGTAGGCCTCGGAGATCGCCGTCGAGCCGCTGGACGCCTCGATCACCGGCGCGCCCGGCTTCAGCCAGCCGTTGCACAGCGCATAGAGGAACAACGAGCGCGCCAGGCGATGCTTGAGGCTGCCGGTGGGGTGGCTCGACTCGTCCTTGAAGTACAGGTCCACGCCCGGCAGGCCGGGCATGTCCAGGGGGATCAGGTGGGTATCGGCGCTGCGCTGGAAATCCGCTTCGATGATGCGGATCGCCTCACGGGTCCAGTTGCGTTCCTGGGTGGCCATCGTGTCGTTCTCCTGGCAGGGCAAGCAATTCAACAGATTCAGTCCAGCACACCGGCGGGCGATGTGGGCGGCGCGCTGCGCCACTGGCTGAGGGCGACGCCGGCGAACACCAGGCCAGCGGCCAGTGCCTGCTGGCCGCTGAGCACCTCGCCCAGCAGCAGCGCGGCGAAGATCAGGGTGAACACCGGGATCAGGTTGATGAAGCCGGTCGCCTGGCTCGCCGGCAGGCGGCTGACGCCGAAGTTGTACAAACCATAGGCCCCGACGGTGACCACGCTGCCCAGGTAGACCAGCGAGAACCAGCCGGTCGGGCCGGGCGCTGACGGCAGGCCGGAGGTCGCCAGTGCCAGCGGCAGAAAGAACACCGACCCGATGAACGCCTGCATGGCGGTGAGGATGAAGGGCGAGTAGCGCGCCGACAGGTGCTTGAGCAACAGCGTGTAGCCGGTGGCGCAGAGCATCGCCACCAGTTCGTAGAAATTGCCCAGCAGCGGATTGGGCGCGTGGCGGTCCGGCTCGCTGGCCAGGGTCAGCCAGAGCGAGCCGAGCACCGCCAGGGCGAAACCCAGCCAGGTGTTGCGGGCGATTTTCTCATGCAGCAGGAAGAACGCGCCGACCGCCACCAGCAAGGGCAGCAGCGCGGTAATCATCCCGGCCTGCGCGGCACTGGTCTGCTGCAGCGCCAGGGACTCGAAGATGAAGTACAGGCAGGGCTCGCAGGCGGCCAGCGCCAGCAGCCACTTCCAGTCGCCGGGGCGATAGTCGATGCGCCCGCGCCAGCGCCAGGCGGCGAGGAAGATCAGACTGCCCAGCGCCATACGGGCGAAGATCACCCACATGGCCAGCATTTCCTGGAAAGCGAATTTCAGCGCGATGAAGGAACTGCCCCAGAGCGCCATGGCCAGCACCAGGCACGCGAGGGCGAACGGCCGGGATTGCTGCACGGGACGCTCCCGTCAAAAGGTCCCCGGAGTATAGGAGGCGCGCACCGGCGGCCGACAGGTACAGAATCGTGGGGAAACTGTA
>CBIGPF010000057.1:0-31722 GCA_966191535.1 uncultured Pseudomonas sp.
CGGCGACGACGTGCGCACCATCGACTGGCGCGTCACCGCGCGCACCCAGGAGCCGCACACCAAGCTGTTCCACGAGGAGCGCGAGCGCCCGGTGTTCGTTCTGGTCGAGCAGAGCGCGCGGCTGTTCTTCGGTTCCGGCCTGTGCTTCAAGTCCGTGCTCGCCGCCCGCGCCGCCGCCTTTGTCGGCTGGGCCGCACTGGCGCACAACGACCGCATCGGTGGGCTGGTCTTCACCGACAGCGAATGCCACGAGATCAAGCCGCGGCGCAGCAAGCAGAGCCTGTTGCAGCTGTTCAACCTGATCGTGCGCGCCAACAACGCCCTGCTCGCCGGCTCCCACCTCAGCCACAGTGGCGACGGCTTCGGCATGGCCCTGCGCCGCGCCCGCGAGGTGCTGCGGCCCGGCAGCCTGATCATGGTGATGTGCGACGAGCGCGCGCTCAGTGACGTCGCCGAACAACAGCTGTCCCTGCTGGCACGCCACACCGACCTGGTGATGCTGCCGGTGTCCGACCCGCTCGACCACGCGCTGCCCGCCGCCGGGCTGCTGCGCTTTGCGGAGGGCCAGGCACAGCTGGAGCTGGACACCCACATCGACGAACAGCGCCTGGCTTACCGAGCCCTTGGCGAGGCCCGTCGCGAACGCTGGCAGCGCCTCGCCTTGCGCCTGGGCGTTCCGCTGCTGCCGCTGACCACCCAGGAAGAACTGGTGGAGCAGTTGCGCAACCTGCTGGAACAGCACCAGCCGGGATACGCCCAATGAATCCCCTCGACCAGTTGCAGCCGCTGATCGAACCGGCCGCAGTACCCTGGTGGCCGCCGGCGCCGGGCTGGTGGCTGCTCGCCGCACTGATGCCGCTGCTGCTCTGGATACTGTGGTACCACCGCCGGCGCTGGCTGCCCAGGCGCAAGACCCGGGTGGTCGAAGAGGCCCCGCTGGACCCGTTGCGTGAGGCTGCCCTGGAAGAACTCAGGAGCCTGCCGCGCCCCTATGACCGGGCGCCGGCCGGCCCCTGGCTGCAATCGCTCAACGGTCTGCTCAAGCGCCTGTCACGCGCCCGCTGGCCGGAAAGCCACAGCCACACCCTCAGCGGCCGCGCCTGGCTGGCCTTCCTCGACACCCGCTGCCCGGCCGCCGGCCTGACACGCTGGATGATCCTGGTCGAGGGCGGCTACCGCGCCGAATGCAAGCTGGACGACAAGGCCATCGACGGCCTGGCCGCCTCGGTGGAAACCTGGGTGCGCAAACATGTTTGAGTTCGCCTGGCCCTGGATCTTCCTGCTCGCCCCGCTGCCCTGGGTGATGCGCCTCATCCTGCCGTCGGCCGACAACGGCGAAGCGGCGATCAAGATCAGCTTCCTCAAGGAGCTCGAGGGCCTTGCCGGCCGTCGCGCCCGCGCGCGCCTTCCCGCCTGGCGCCAGCAGGCTCCCTTCGCCCTGCTCTGGCTCTTCCTGCTGCTCGCTGCCGCGCGCCCGCAGTGGGTTGGCGACCCCCTGCCGATTCCCGCCACAGGCCGCGACCTGCTGGTGGCGGTCGATGTCTCCGGCTCCATGGACTACGCCGACATGACCTGGGACGGCGCGGAAGTGAGCCGCCTGAGCCTGGTGAAAAAGCTGTTCGGCGACTTCATCGAAGGCCGCCGGGGTGATCGCGTCGGACTGATCCTGTTCGGCACCCGCGCCTACCTGCAGGCACCGCTGACCTTCGACCGCCACACCGTGCGCATCTGGCTGGACGAAGCGCTGATCGGCATCGCCGGCAAGGATACCGCCCTGGGCGATGCCATCGGCCTGGCGGTCAAGCGACTGCGCCAGCGTCCGGCGGAGAGCCGCGTGCTGGTCCTGATCACCGATGGCGCCAACACTGCTGGCGAGATATCCCCGCAGACCGCCGCCAAGCTGGCTGCCGAAGAACACGTGAAGGTCTACACCATCGGCATCGGCGCCGATCCGAAACAGGGCGGCGTGGCCGGGCTGTTCGGCCTCAATCCGGGGTTGGACCTGGACGAGCCGGCGCTCAAGGCCATCGCCGAAAGCACCGGCGGCGAATACTTCCGCGCACGCAACGGCGAAGAGTTGCAACGCATCTCCGACAGCCTCGATCAGCTCGAGCCGGTCGAACAGAAGCCGACCCAGGCGCGGCCAGCGCTCGCGCTGTACCGCTGGCCGCTGCTGCTGGCGCTCCTGGTCAGCGCGGCGCTGGTGGTCGGCACCCTGTGGCCGCCCGAAGACTGGCGCTGGCCCGCCTGGCTGGCACGCCTGCAGAAGGAGCGCCAGCCATGATGGGTTTCTGGCCGCACCTGCTGCACCCGCTGTGGCTGATCCTGCTGCTGCCGCTCGGCTGGCTGCTGTGGAAACTCTGGCACCGCGAACGCCGCGCCGGCCGCTGGCAACTACTGCTGCCCCAGGCCTTCCATCCGTGGCTGCTCTCCGGCGGCAATGGCCGGCATGAACGCCGCCCGTGGATCTACCTCGGCAGCGCCTGGCTGCTGGCCGTGCTCGCCCTGCTCGGCCCGAGCTGGGAGCAGGTCGAGCAACCGACCATGGAGCGCAGCGACCCACTGGTGGTGGTGCTGGAGCTGACTCCGCAGATGCTCGCCACCGACCTCAAGCCCACGCGCCTGGAACAGGCCCGGCACAAGCTGCTCGACCTGCTGCAGAGCCGCACCGATGCGCAGACCGCGATTGTCGTCTACGCCGGCAGCGCCCACACGCTGGTGCCACTGTCCAATGACCTGGCCACCGCGCGCAACCTGCTCGATGCCCTCAAGCCGTCGATCATGCCCGAGCCCGGCCAGCGCGCCGATCTTGCCGTGGCCCAGGCACGCCGCCTGCTGGACAACGGCGCCGAAGGCAATGGGCGGATCCTGCTGATCACCAGCGCGCTGGACGCCCGCGAACGCCAGGGCATTCGCCAGGCGCTCAAAGGCAAGGGCAAGGACCTGCTGCTGCTCGCCGTCGGCACCCCCGGCGGCGCGCCCATCGCGCAGGAGGACGGCACCTTCCTCAAGGACGATCAGGGCAACATCCTGGTGCCACGCCTGGACGAAAACTCGCTGCGCGCCTTCACCACCGACATGGACGGCCGCTTCCAGCGCCTGCGCGCGAGCAGCAGCGACCTGCGCTCCCTCGGCCTGCTGGACAGCACCCAGGGCCTGCAGGTGAGCGAAGAAGACGCGCTGCTGCGCCTGCAGCGTTGGGCCGACCAGGGCTACTGGCTGCTGTTGCCCCTGCTCCTGCTCGCCGCCTGCGCCGGCCGTCGCGGCTGGCTCTTCAGCCTGCCGCTGTTGCTGCCGCTGCTGTGGGCGCCGCCGCAGGATGCCAACGCCTTCGAACTCAACGACCTCTGGCTGCGCCCCGACCAACAAGGCCAGCGCCTGCTCGATGCCGGGCATCCCGCCGAGGCCGCCGAGCGCTTCGAGGACTTCCGCTGGAAGGGCCTGGCGCTGTACCGCGCCGGCGATTACGTGGACGCTGCGCAGGCCTTCGCCCAGGGCGACGAGGCCGCCGACCACTACAACCGAGGCAACGCCCTGGCCAGGCAGAACGAACTGGAAGCCGCCGTCGACGCTTACGACCAGGCACTGGAGCGCGACCCCGAACTGGAAGCTGCCAAGCGCAACAAGGCGCTGCTCGAAGACCTGCTGCGCCAGCGCAAGGAAAATCCTGCCGGAGACGGCACGGACCAGCCACCCCAGCAGACCCAGGACCCCGCCCAGAGCAGCGATTCCCAGGCCGCCAAGCCGCAGGACCAGCAGCACGAGGAGGAGCACTCCAGCGAGCGTGACTCGCAGCCGGCACCGGCGGCGCAGAATCCTTCGCAGGAAACCGATCGCCCTTCCGCCAGCCGCAGCGACCCGCGCAACGACGATGCCCGCGAAGAACAGGAAACCAACCCGGAAGATACCGGTCCACTGGGGGACGAGCGCCGTCAGGCCCTGGAACAGTGGCTGCGGCAGATTCCCGACGATCCGTCCGAGCTGTTGCGCCGCAAGTTCTGGTACCAGCAACAGCAGCAGCGCCAGGAACCCAACCCATGAAAAGGCTGATCTGCCTGACCCTGCTCTGCCTCGCCGCATTCCGCGCCGAGGCCAGCTTCACCGCCAGCGTCGACCGCGCGCGGCTGAACCAGGGCGAGAGCGTCGAACTGACACTGGAGTCCGACGACCCGACCCTGTTCGGCAAGCCCGACCTGAAGCCGCTGGACGAGCATTTCGTGGTGCTCGGCACCCGCCAGGTCAACCGCCTGACCACCCTCAACGGCAAGGCCCAGGCCACCACGCGCTGGATCATCACCCTGCAGCCACGGGGCGAAGGCAAGGTGGAGATCCCGCCGCTGCATCTGGGCGGCAACACCAGCGAACCCATCAGCCTCGAGGTGCTGGAGGCTGAGAACAGCACCGAGGGGCAGAAACTCTCGCCGGTGTTCATCGACGCCAGCGTCGACCACGAGGAAAGCTGGGTGCAGGCCCAGGTGATTCTCACGCTGCGCATCTACCACTCGGTCTCGCTGTACGACGACAGCAGCCTCAGCCCGCTGCGCATGAGCGACGCGCGCGTCGAGCAACTGGGCGAGCCGCGCACCTACGAGAAGGACATCAACGGTGTTCGCCACGGCGTGATCGAGGTGCGCTATGCGATCTTCCCGCAGAAGAGCGGCACCCTGGAAATCCCCGGCCAGACCTTCAATGCCACTCAGGTCGCGCAACGCCGCAGCGACGACAGCAACCCCTTCGGCCCGCAGCCGGGCAAGCAGGTTCGCGTGGTCTCGCCGAGCATCCCGCTGACGGTCGATCCCAAGCCCGCCGACTATCCCAAGGACGCGCCCTGGCTGCCCGCCCGAGCGCTCAGCCTGAGCGAAACCTGGAGCCCGCAGCCCGAGCAGGCCAAGGCCGGTGAGTCGCTGACCCGCAACATCATGCTGCGCGTGGAGGGCCTCTCCAGCGCCCAACTGCCGCCACTGCCGATCACCTTGCCCGACGGCCTGCGCCATTACCCGGACCAGCCGCAACTGGCGAACGAGGCCAGCGACCAGGGGATGATCGGCAGCCGCGAGGAGCGCGAGGCGCTGATCGCCGACAAGGCCGGGCCGGTCGAACTGCCGCCAGTGGAAGTCGTCTGGTGGAACACCCAGGAGCACCGCGTCGAGCGTACCCGCCTGCCGGCACGCACGCTGCAGGTCGCCGCCAACGCGCAATTGGAAGAACACCCCGAAGCGCCTGCCACGCCCAGCGAGACCGTCGTCAACGACGTACTGCTGTGGCCCTGGCAACTCGCCTGCGCGCTGCTGAGCCTGACCACCCTGCTCGGCTTCGCCCTCTGGTGGCGCGCCCGCAGCCAGCCAGCGGTGATCCGTGTGGCGCCCGCCGGCCCGAGCACCCGTACCCTGCTCGACGAACTGCGCCGTGCCTGCCAGGCCAACGATTCCCACGCCACCCGCCAGGCGCTCGACGCCTGGGCGCGCCAGCAACCGGAAACCCTGGCCGACATGGCGGCGCGTTTCGTGCCGCTGTCCGATGCGCTGGATGGCCTCAATGGCGCGCTCTACAGCGACAGCGAAGGCGGTCGCAACTGGCAGGGTGAAGATCTCTGGCGCGCGATCCGCACCCTTCCCGGCGCCGATCCCGATGCACCGCCGGCACCGGAAGCCAGTAGCCTGCCCCCGCTCTATCCACGCTGACGGCTATGCTGGAGGCATCCCCGCCAGAGGTGCCTCCATGTTTGCCCACCGGCTGATCCCGGCGCTGTTCGCCGGCCTGCTGCTGATCTGCACGCCGCTGTCGGCGGCCGACATCCTGCCGCCGCACCAGCCGCTGCAGGGCCCCGGCGGCTCGCATTACCCGCACACCGACGTGCGCCAGTGGAATTTCACCGCCGAGGGCAACGAGTACTGGGTGTTCACCCCGGACCGCCCTGCCCCGTCCAGCGCGCCCGTGGTGGTCTTCACCCACGGCTGGAGCGTGATGCAACCCGACCTCTACCGCGCCTGGATCGAACACATCGTCCGGCGCGGCGCGATCCTCATCTACCCGCGCTACCAGGCAACACTGAAGACTCCGGCAGCGGAATTCCTGCCCAACGCCGCCGACTCGGTGCGCCGCGCCATCGCCGATCTGCAGGCAGGGAAGCTGGGGGTGAAGCCGGAGCTGGAACACGTCGCCTATGTCGGACATTCGGCGGGCGGACTGATCGCCAGCGGTCTGGCAGCCTCCTGGCAACGCCTTGGCATACCCCAGCCGCGGGCACTGATGGCGGTGGAACCCGGCAAGAGTAGCGGGCCACGCTGGCGCCAGGTGCCGCTGGAGCCATTGGCGAACATTCCTGCCGCTACCCTGCTGCTGGCGATCTGCGGCGACGAAGACGAGCGTGTCGCCTGCGATGACGCCCGGCGCATCTACACGGAAAGCACCCAGGTTGCCGCTCGCGACAAGGACCTGCTCCTGCTGCGTAGCGATCGCCACGGCAGCCCTCCGCTGCTGGCCAACCACGCAGCACCAACCGCGCCCCGCTTCGATCCGCGCTACCCGCCCAGCGACGCTTCCAGCTGGCTGCTCAATCGCGTGCAGGAGCGCGTGAAGCAACGCCTGAAGCAGGGTCAGTCGTCGGCGCACAACGCATTGGCGACCGACGCGATGGACTGGTTCGGGCCCTGGAAGCTGTTCGATGCGCTGTGCGACGCGGCCTTCTACGGCCAGGACCGCGATTACGCGCTGGGCGGCGGGCAGGCGCAGTTGTCCATGGGGCGCTGGAGCGACGGCACGCCGGTGAAGGCGCTCCAGCGATTGTCCCAATCCCGCCCCTGATGGTTCGGACGCAGGGCGGGTTCGCGAGCAAGCTCGCTCTTACGAAGAGCCACGCCGCTCTGGCTCTGATGAGACTTCCAGAGAAACATCCGCACGCGCTGAATGCCCCGTTCAGGAGGCCTCGTTGACGTGGAGTTTCAGGGGTTGAGCGACATGGATGTCGCGAGAGCTGCGATGGGCCAGGGACGGCCCTTCGCAGCGTGCCCCTGAAACTTCGCTTCAACGAGGGTATTTTTCGCCTAAGCGAAAAACCGGATGTCCGGGGCAAGCCTTTTGGTTACTTTTCGGCGTTTGGAAAAGTAACTCGCCCGAGGGGGCGAAACACAGAGTTCGCGCGCACGCCGAAGCGGCGCAGAAATACCCAAGCCGAAGCAGCAGACCCGCAACGTCACAGCAAAAGAAAGCGTCGGCCCTGCCGACGGATCGCGGGCATGGCCCGCTCCTACAGCGTCCAGTCGACTCAGTTGGCGCTGCTCTCCATCACCGCGCCCTTGAACACATCGTCCAGCGGCACCTGGTAGCCAATGGCAAGGCGATTGGTCTCGTTGGCCATCGCGACGACCGCCATCAGCTCGCCGAGCATGGCGTCGTCCATTCCGGCCTTGCGCGCCGCTGCGCCGTGGGAACCGATGCAGTAGTTGCAGTTGTTGGTGACGCTGACGGCAACGTAGATCAGCTCCTTCACCAGCGGGTCCAACTGCCCCGGTCCCATCACTTCCTTGAGGCTTTCCCAGGTGCGCTTGAGGGTCTGCGGGTGGTTGGCCAGGGCTTTCCAGAAGTTGTTCACCCAGTCGATCTTGCGGGTCGCCATGATGTCGTCGTAGACGGCACGAACTTCGGGGCTGGCTTCGGCATACTCGATGAGCTGGAAAGACATGAGAACTCCTAACGGAATGGAATAAGAAAAGCACAATTCAGAATTGGATGGCGGATCGAGCGATGGAGAAAGATAAGGCGCTTTCTCCCATCCCCGTCAAGGAATCAGACCCATGCAACGCCTTCCCGCCCTGCTCTTCGCCGCCGCACTCCTGCCCGCCGCGAGCCAGGCCGCCCAACCCGGCCTGTGGGACACCTACGCCAGCCTCAAGCAGCACACTTTCGTCGACCTGACCCACTCGTTCGACAGCAACACCCCGCACTGGAAAGGCTTCGAACCCATGGGCCGCAAGACGCTCTACACCGTGGACAAGGATGGCTTCCAGGTGGAGCTGTACAGTCACGTCGGCCAGTGGGGCACCCACGTCGACCCGCCCGTGCACTTCCACAAGGGGCTGCGCAGCGTCGACCAGCTGGAGGTGAAGGAGCAGTTCCTGCCGCTGGTGGTCATCGACATCCACGAGCAGGTGGCGAAGAACCCGGACTACGTACTGACCCTGGCCGACGTGAAAGCCTGGGAGACCAGGCACGGCGCAGTGCCAGAAGGCTCCTTCGTTGCGCTGCGCACCGACTGGTCCAAGCGCTGGCCGGACCAGGCGAAGATGCAGAACCAGGATGCCAAGGGTGTCGCGCACTATCCGGGCTGGAGCAAGGAAGCGCTGGTGTATCTCTACGAGACCCGCAAGATCACCGCATCCGGCCACGAGACCACCGACACCGACCCGGGCATCGCCACCAGCAAGGACGACTACTCGCTGGAGTCCTACATCCTGGGCACCAACCACTACCAGATCGAACTGCTCGCCAACCTCGACAAGGTGCCCGAAGCCGGCGCGCTGGCCGTGGTGAGTTTCCCGAAGATCGCCGAGGGCACGGGCTTCCCGGCGCGGGTGTTCGCAATCCTGCCGTGACGCAGCAACTCCAGCAGCGGGCCATGCGCGCGATCGCGGGCGTCACCCGCTCCTACAGGGAGATCGACGCCTGAACCCGAGCGAGGCGAAGCCAATCGCGGCTCCGAGTTCGATCTGGAAGCCATAAAAAAACGCGGCCCGAGGGCCGCGTTTTTTCGTGCGGGAGCGTCGATCAGTGGACCAGGATCGATGCCTTCTTCTGACGTACCTTCTCCGGGTTGATCAGGAAGCGCGCCAGCGCCGGCAGCAGCCACAGGGCACCGAACATGTTCCAGAGGAGCATGAAGGTCAGCATCAGGCCCATGTCGGCCTGGAACTTGATCGCCGAGAAGATCCAGGTGGCGACGCCGATGGCCAGGCACAGACCGGTGAACAGTACGGCCTTGCCGGTGGACTTCAGCGTCTCGTAGTAGGCGTCCTGCAGGGACAGCCCCTGACGCAGGAAGGACTCCAGGCGGGTGTAGATGTAGATCCCGTAGTCCACGCCGATACCCACACCCAGCGCGATCACCGGCAGGGTCGCCACCTTCACGCCGATGCCCAGGGTAGCCATCAGCGCGTTGCCCAGCACCGAGGTGAGGATCAGCGGCAGCACGATGCACAGGGTCGCGGCGAAGGAACGGAAGGTGATCAGGCACATCACTGCCACGCAGATGTACACCAGGATCAGGATGGTCAGTTCCGAGTGTTTGATCACGTCGTTGGTGGCGGCCTCGATACCGGCGTTACCGGCGGCGAGCTTGAACTTCAGGTCGTCCTTCTCGTTGGCCTTGGCGAAGTCCTGAACGACAGCCACCGCGCGGTCGAGAGTCTCGGCCTTGTGGTCGTTGAGGAATACCAGCAGGGGCGCCAGCGAGCAGTTGCTGTTGAACAGGCCTTCGGCACGGCTGATGGAGTTGTTCAGCACGTCCTGGTTGCGCGACAGCGACTCCCACTTCAGGTTGCCTTCGTTCATGCCCTTGATCATCTGCTTGGAGACGGTGACCAGGGAGATGGCCGACTGCACGCCCTGGGTGTTCTCCAGGCGCCAGGCCAGCTCGTCGATGGCGGACAGGGTCTTGTGGGTGGAGCAGCCTTCGGCTTCGGATGCGACCATCACCACCAGCACGTCGGAGCTGGTCGAGTAGTTGCGGATGATGAAGTCGTTGTCCAGGTTGTAGCGCGAGTCCGGACGCAGCTCCGGCGCGCCCTGGTCGAGGTCACCGATCTTCAGATGATGGCCCTGCCACATGCCGCCGGCGAACATCGCCAGGGCGATGACCACGGAGATCGGCGCCACGGACGGGCTGGCGAAGTTGGACAGCGCACGCCAGAAGGGATGGTCGCGCACCGCGTCTTCCTTGCTGCGCTGCACCGCCTTCTTGCTGATGCCGATGTAGGAAATGGCGACCGGCAGCAGGATCAGGTTGGTGAACACGATCACCGCCACGCCAATGGAGGCGCCGATGGCCAGTTCGCGGATCACGCCGATGTCGATCACCAGCAGGGTGATGAAGCCGACGGCGTCCGCGAGGATCGCGATCATGCCCGGCAGGAACAGCTGGCGGAAGGTACGACGGGCAGCCAGCAGTGGGGTTTCCGCGTCACTGGACTGCAGGGCGATACCGTTGATCTTCTGCACGCCGTGGGAAATACCAATGGCGAAGATCAGGAACGGCACCAGCATCGAGTACGGGTCCAGCCCGAAGCCGATCAGGTGCAGGATGCCCAGCTGCCAGATCACCGCCACCAGGGTGGTGGACAGCACCGCGATGGTGGAGCGCACGCACTTGGTGAACCACAGCAGCAGCACCAGGGTGATGACGAAGCAGATGCCGAAGAAGCCGACCACCATCAGCAGGCCGTCGATCAGGTCACCGACCTTCTTGGCGAAGCCGGTGATGTGGATCTTCACGTTGGGGTTCTGCAGCTGGTACTTGTCGCGGATCTTCTCTTCCAGCTCATGGGAGAACTGGCGATAGTCCAGCTTCATCAGCTTGCCCTGGTCCTTCGGGTCCGGATAGACCTCCAGCAGCGGCACGTCGACGATGCTCGACTTGAAGTTGTTGGCCACCAGGCGGCCGATCTGGCCGGACTTGAGCACGTTGTTGCGCAGCAGGTCCAGGGCCTTGGCGGAACCGTCGTAGGTCTGCGGGATCACCTCGCCACCGGCGAAGCCTTCCTCGGTCACTTCGGTCCAGCGCACGCTCGGGCTCCACAGCGACTTCATGCCGGAGCGGTCGACGCCAGGGATGTAGAAGACCTCGTCATGGATCTGCCGCAGCGTCTCCATGTATTCCTTGGTGAAGATGTCGCCGTTCACCGCCTCCACCGAGATGCGCACGGTGTTGCCGAGGTTGGCCAGGTCGTTGCGGTGCTCCAGCATGTTCTGGATGAACGGGTGCTGCAGCGGGATCATCTTCTCGAAGCTGGTGGACGGGCGCACTTGCGTGGCCGACCAGGCGAGGAAGATGGTCACCAGCAGGCACGCGATGATCACGAACGGCCGGTGGGTGAAGATGATGCGTTCCAGGAAAGTCGCCTTGTCCTGTTGATGCTTGTTCAGAGCGTTCATTGCGGCTCCCCGGCTTATTGTTGTTCTGTCAGCTCGGCGCCGGTCGCCGAAGCCAGGTGGATACCGCCCTGGCCGACCAGGACCAGGTTGCCATTGCCGGCCGCGCTCACGCCCGCGAGGGACAGGCGGTCCGGACGGTTGACGACGCTGAAGCTCACGCCGTCGTCCTTGCTCTCCAGCACGCTGCCGCCGTGACCGACGACGACGATGGTGCCGTCATCCAGCAGGCTGCCTTCGGAGAGTCCGAACTCCAGCTCGCCGCCGTTGGCGGTGGGCAGGCTGACCTGCTGCCAGGTGCTGCCGAAATCGGTGGAGCGGAACAGGTGGCCGCGCAGGCCGTACGCCAGGACGGTGCCGGCCTGGGTAGTACCGGTGGCCCCGAACAGCGAGCCTTCGTACGGGCCCTGGAGTTTTTCCCAGGTCTCGCCCCAGTCCTTGGAGCGGAACATGCTGCCCGCCTCACCGACCACGAACAGGCCGGCATCCTTCACTGCCGTAATGGCGTTGAGGTGGAACTGGTCTTCGTTGTCGAGGCGGTCGCTGACGTCTTCCCAGTGCTGGCCACCATCGGTGGTTTCCAGCAGCGCGCCGTAGGCGCCCACGGCCATGCCGTGGTTCTCGTCCTGGAACCAGATGTCCAGCAGCGGCGCTTCGCGCTTGAGGTCCTCGAACTGGCGTACCCAGGTGGTGCCGCCGTCGGTGGTGGCCAGGACCTGGGCGTCATGGCCGACGGCCCAGCCCTTCTTGTCGTTGATGAAGAACACCGAGGTCAGCAGTTGGCGGGTCGGCACGGTGGCCTGGGTCCAGCTCTTGCCTGCGTCGTCGGAATAGAGGATGTGCCCGTGATCACCCACCGCGACCAGGCGCTTGCCGGCATGGGCAACGCTCAGCAGCAGGCTGCTGGAGGCCTTGGCGGAAATGATCGAGTTGGAATCGCTGGCGGCGTCCGTTGCGGCAACGGCATGCAGCGGAGCCAGGGACATCATCAGGAAGGAAAACGCGCCGAGCAGGGAAATCGACTTGCGCGACATCGGGAAGGAGCTTCGCACTCCCGATACGGGCTGCTCGCTCGAAGTGCGCCACAGGGGCTCACGCATATGCCTTTACCTCTTTTTCTTATGCAGGCGGTATGTAGTTTGGAGCTATATAGCCAGCCTTTTCCGGGGCTGACAATTAACGGCACGTTATCTTTTGTTAAGCCCTGTTCGCGTCACTCGAAAGGATGACCGCGCTTTTTCCCATCAGCCGAAAGGCGCGCCGCCAGGGGCTTGCAGCGGGTGAAGCGGTAACACTTTCTGCTTCCGTCAGATGGGTTCAACTACCTATGTAAAGGCTCACCGAGACGCAGGATCTTTTTGCAGGAGCCTGCGACCCATAAAAAAGCCCCGCCAGGGCGGGGCTTGCTTGTCACTCTGCCGACCGACTCAGCGAGTGCCGCGGCGACGCAGTGCGGACGGGCTGAAGTAGGAGTCGTCCGGTACGGCCTGGCCGAAGTCGATGGTGCTCGGCTCTTCGTTGTCCAGGTTCTGTACGTGGTAGCGACGGGCCTGCAGGTCGTGGAAGGTATCCAGAGCGGTCCACGTGGTGGGCAGCTCGTAGTAGTTCTTCAGGTAGGCCAGCGATACACGCCACAGTTCGCCGCGACCGTCGTACTGGTCGACTTCGGCAGCGCCCCAGCTGTCTTCGTCCAGGAACAGTACGCGCTTGGAGTAGATATGGCGCGAGCCCGGCTTCAGGGTGCCTTCGACGACCCACACGCGGTGCAGTTCGTAGCGGGTGTATTTCGGATTCAGGTGGTTCGGGGTCAGCAGATCCTTGTACGTCACCTCAGGGCTGGACACCTTGTAGTTGTTGTACGGGATGTACATTTCCTTCTTGCCCACGAGCTTCCAGTCATAGCGATCCGGCGAGCCGTTGAACATGTCGGTGTCGTCGGCGGTACGCAGGCCGTCGGCGGCAGCGATCGGGGTGTCGTAGGCCAGGTTCGGCGCACGGCGCACGCGGCGCTGGCCGGCGTTGTAGCCCCAGGCCTGACGCGGCTCCTTCACCTGATCCAGGGTCTCGTGTACCAGTGCGGCACCACCCGCCAGACGGGCCGGGCTCTTGGTGAACGACAGGTAGTAGAACAGCAGGTTGTTCAGGTCTGCGAAGCTCTTGCCCTGGATGTAGTACTTGAACAGCGCTTCCTGCTGCGAGGTCACCAGCGAGTAATCGCCGTTGCGCTGCACAGCCACTTCGGAAGCGCGACGCACGATGTAGGTGCCGCGGTAGCGGGCAATGTGGTTCCACACCGCCTCCACGCCGCTCTGCGGGATCGGGAACGGAATACCGCCGAAGGCATCGACGAAGCCGTTGCCGCCCTCGGCCAGCTTGGCGCTGGTGGCGTTCTTGAAGGTGTTGTCATACACCCACTGCGGCGCCGAACCACTGCGGCGGCTCGGGTACACCGGCATCTGGAAGGTGTCCGGGTAGGTGGCGAACAGCGCCAGGGTGCCCGGCGTCAGGTTGGCCTTGTACTGGTCCAGGTTCGCCTTGGTGATGGTGTACAGCGGCTTGTCGGCGGCGAACGGGTCGATGTGGTGCTGACCCGGCTTGTAGCCGGCCGGTGCCTGGGTGATGCCACCGGTCCAGGCGGGGATGGTGCCAGCGGCATTGCCGGCCTTCTCCGCGCCCAGCGGGGTCAGGCTCGACTGCAGCTTGGCCGCATCCTGCGGGGAAACCGCCGCCAGGGCGCTGCCGGCGGACAGGGCCAGGGCCACGGCGGCGCCGACCAGGGTACGCATGTTGCGCATGTTGCTTCTCCGTGAGGTGTGTGCGGCGGGTACTTCTGACGCCCGCCGCACGGCTTTCATAGGATCTGTTTTCGTTAGAACGAGTACTTGACGTTGAAGCCCACGTTGTCGCGGTCGCGAGAGGCGTTGTTCTGCCCGGCGCCGTAGAACTCGGTGTATTGCAGCTCGGCTTCCAGGGCGTTCAGGTAGGTGGCCTTGACGCCCAGGGTGTAGGCCTTGCGGCCTTCGATGAAGTTGCCGGTCTGGTAGGAGTTGCCTTCGAAGTCGTCCTTGTAGACGGCGTAGGGCGAGATGTTCACGCCGGCGAAGACGTCGTTCCAGGTACCCGACAGCAGCAGGGTGTAGCCGTAGGCGTTCTTGTTCACCTGATCGTCGCGGTCGTAGCCGGAGATGTAGGCGCCGTTGCTGCGGCCGGAGTAGTAGCGGGTGCTGCCGTCGTACGCGGTGTACTTCAGGTCGCTGCCGCGCAGGTGCTCGGAAGCCAGCTCGGCCACGCCCATCAGCGAGTCGAAGGACAGCGACGGGCCGAAGTTGTAGATGGTGCCCAGCGAGGTATTGAAGGCCTCGACGCGCTCATAGTTGTGGATCTGGTCGCTCATCGAGACCTGACCACCGCCGATGTTCACGGACTTGCCGCTGGCCAGCGCAGGCGCCTGGACCAGCAGGTCGCCCAGCAGGTCGTTGGTGGTGGCGATGCCGATCGGCAGGTTCGGCCGGTAGGCCAGCTCACCGAATACCGAGGCGTCGCCCACGGTGGTGTTGAAGCTGAAGCCGTACATGCGGATGTTCTCGACGTACTCGCGACGGGCGTTCACCTGGTTGGCGACGTCCACGGAGGTCGCGCCGTTGACCAGGCTCAGCACCTGGCCAGCCAGGGCGTTGCCGCTACCGGCAGCCGAGACCAGTTGGTCGTAGGAGGTGAAACCGCCGACGCCAGCCAGTTGGTCGAGGTTCACGCCGGCGTAATCGCTGTTCAGGTCGGCGTAGATGGTTGGCTCTTTCGAGTGGTAGTTCACGAAGTAGAAGCCGAACTCGGTGGAGTTCAGCTCTTCGGCCACGTAGTGGAAGGCCACGCCGAACTGGCCGTCGTTCTTGGCGTTGATGTCCTTGCCGACGTGGGCAACCTTGAACACGCCATTGGAGTCCAGGTAGCTGGTGCCCTGCAGGCCCCCCACGTTGGCTGCGGACAGCTGCGGGTAGAGGCTCTGGAACAGCGGGTTGGACAGGGCGCTGACGGTGGTATAGGCCGTGTTGCCGCCATCGGCGAACAGGTCGGTCTCGGAGAAGAAGGTGCCGACCGGATCGATACGGGTTTCCTTCCAGTTCCACTGGTAGAAGGTGTCCATCGACAGGTTGTCGGTCAGGCCGATGTTGAAGCTCAGGGCTTCAACCGGCATCAGGACTTCCTTCAGTTCGGAGCCCGGCAGGCGGAACTTGGCGGCGTCCACCGGGTTGGTGGTGTTCACGCCACCGCGGTAGAAGATGCCCTCGCCCCAGTTGAACACCTGGCGACCCAGGCGGGCGCTCAGCGGGTGGTCGGCCACATCCCAGTTGCCGTAGACGTAGGCATCGAGGATCTCGGCGCGGTTGCCGGCAGCGTCACGGGTCTCGCTGGTGAAGCGGTCGCTGTTGGGGTAGGTCTGGCTCGGCTGCGGCGGCTGGTTGTGATCGTAGTAGTCGTTGCGCTTGTCCATGATCTGGGTGTCATAGAAAGCCGAGCCACGTACGAACAGGCCGTAGTTCTTGTAGGTCGCTTCCAGGTCGGAAGTGATCTTGTACACCTCGGAAACCAGGCCGGTGCTGAAGTTGCGGTTGCCGTCGTTGCCGTTGATGTCGTTGTTGGTCTTGTCCTGGCCCTGTACGCGCCACAGGGCGCCGTAGGACACGGTGCTATCCAGCGAGCCGGAGATTTCGTTGTCGAGGAAGCTGAACTCGACGGCGGTCGCCTGGGCAGACATCAGCAGCGGCAGGATGCCTGCCAGGGCAAAGCCCGCACGAGCAGGCGCATAACGCAAGACGGGCTTGCGAACTGGGATTTCCATTAGGACTCACTCCATGGACTGATCATTCTTTGGCGGTGCCGCCACTGCGGGCGGTTCACCGTTTTCAGCCGTTACTCCACGGCCTTGTTGTCGTCGATCTGAGGAAACTCCCCCAAAGGTGCTCGACACGCCTCCCGCCCCATCGGACGGGCAAAGGCTAAGCGGGTCCGTCGGTGCAACCCCAATGCCAAGAACACTGCTGTATCCGGTTCTGCTTACAAAAAATAAAGAATCAGTGCGCTACTTTTTGTGACTGGTCGTTCACTGACCAAATCAAGTGGCTGATTGCGCCATTTGCCACCCCTGCTGGCGCAATCCGCCCCTGAAGGCGCGACGCAGAGAGGTCGGGTTTTTTCGCCCAATACCACAATGCGATAAGAATGATATCGGTTAATTTCGATAGGTAACAAAAAGGTGTTACCAACAAAAGTTGGTAACACCTTTTCGAAAGTACTTTGCACCCCTGGGAGGGGGTGCGGCGGGTGTGTTAAGCGAGGCTCTTGCTGACCACTTCGTATACATCGCTGGACAGCTCGCCGGACGCCAGGATGCGTTCCAGCTCGGCCTTCATCAGCGCCTGGCGCGCCGGTGCGTACTTGCGCCAGCGGGTCAGCGGCGTCAGCAGGCGCGAGGCGATCTGCGGGTTGAGCGCATTGAGGGTGATGATCTGGTCGGCGAGGAAGCGATAGCCGGCGCCGTCCGCGCGGTGGAAGTTCACTGCGTTCTGGTTGGCGAAGGCACCGATCAGCGCACGGATCTTGTTCGGGTTCTTCAGCGTGAAGGCCGAGTGCTTCGTCAGCTCCTGCACGCGCTCCAGCCCACCGGGCAGGGTGCAGCCGGCCTGGACGCTGAACCACTGGTCCATCACCAGCGGATCATCCTTGAAGTAGTCGGCGAACATCGCCAGCGCCTCGGCCTTTGCACTCGCGAAGGACGAGTTGACCAGCACGGCGAGCGCGGTCAGGCGCTCGGTCATGTTGTCGCAATCCTTGTACTGTTCCTGGCAGGCAGCGAGCACCTCGGCCTTGCCACTCTGCATCAGGTAGGACAGCGCAATGTTCTGCAGGCTGCGACGGGCAATGTGGCTCGCCTCGGCAACGTAGGGGGTCTCGCGGGACTGCTTGCGGTTGGCCTGGTAACGCTCCCACAGAGGCTCGTACAGCGCCGCTCCGATCTGCTGGCGGGCGAACTCGCGGGCGGTGTGGATCGCTTCGACGTCAGCCACGTCGCTGATCTCGGTGAGGTACGCCTCGCTCGGCAGCGAGAGCATCTCGGCAACCATGGCCTGGTCCAGTCCGCTGTCCAGCAGCAGGGTGCGGAAGGCCGTGATCAGGCGATCATCCAGGACAAGCTGCTCGCCACGCTGGTGCTGGCCGACCAGATCCTGCAGGACTTGCACGGACAACTGCTGACCCGCTTCCCAGCGGTTGAAGCCGTCCTCGTCGTGCTGCATGAGGAACATCAGCTGATCGCGGTTGTACGGGAAGTTCAGCTTCACCGGCGCGGAGAAACCACGCAACAGCGACGGCAGCGGTTTCTCCGCGAGACCGACGAAGGTGAAGGACTGCTCGGCCTCGGTGACCTGCAGCACACGGTCGCTGCCGTGGGCATGTTCTTCGCCCTGCAGACGCAGCGGCAGGGCATTGCCCAGCTTGTCGATCAGCCCCATCTGCACCGGAATGACGAAGGGCAGCTTCTCGCTCTGCCCCGGCGTGGCCGGGCAGCTCTGGCGGAAGGTCAGGGTGTAGCTCTGCGCGGCGGCGTCGAAGCGCTCCTCGACCGCCAGGCGCGGAGTGCCGGACTGGCTGTACCAGCGCTTGAACTGGGTGAGGTCGACACCGTTGGCGTCTTCCATGGCCTTGACGAAGTCGTCGCAGGTCACGGCCTGGCCGTCATGGCGCTCGAAGTACAGGTCGGTGCCCTTGCGGAAGCCGTCGGCGCCCAGCAGGGTGTGGATCATCCGCACCACTTCCGAACCCTTCTCGTAGACGGTCAGGGTGTAGAAGTTGGAAATCTCGATGAACGAATCCGGACGCACCGGGTGCGCCATCGGGCCGGCATCCTCGGCGAACTGATTGGTGCGCAGGAACGCCACGTCCTCGACGCGCTTGACGGTGCGCGAGTTCATGTCGGCGGAGAACTCGCTGTCACGGAACACGGTGAAGCCTTCCTTGAGCGACAACTGGAACCAGTCGCGGCAGGTCACGCGGTTGCCCGACCAGTTGTGGAAGTACTCGTGGGCGACCACGCCTTCGACGCGCTGGTGCGCAGCGTCGGTCGCGGTTTCGGCCTTGGCCAGTACGCAGCTGGAGTTGAAGATGTTGAGGCCCTTGTTCTCCATGGCGCCCATGTTGAAGTCGTTGACCGCGACGATCATGAAGATGTCCAGGTCGTACTCGCGGCCATAGACCTTCTCGTCCCAGCGCATGGAATTCTTCAGGCTGTCCATGGCGTGCTGGACCTTGTCGATGTTCTCCGGCTCGACATAGATGCGCAGAGTGACGTCGCGCTCGCTCATGGTGGTGAACTGGTCTTCCACGCACCAGAGGTCGCCGGCGACCAGGGCGAACAGGTAGGCCGGCTTCTTGAACGGGTCCTGCCAGGTCGCCCAGTGGCGACCGCCCTCTTCCGAGCCGCTGGCCACCGGGTTGCCGTTGGACAGGAGCACCGGGTACTTGTGCTGCTCGGCCGACAGCGTGGTGGTGAAGCTGCTCATCACGTCCGGGCGGTCGAGGTAGTAGGTGATCTTGCGGAAGCCTTCGGCCTCGCACTGGGTGCAGAACATCTTGCCGGACTTGTACAGGCCTTCCAGCGCGGTGTTGCTTTCCGGGTGGATGCGCACGGTGCTGTCGACGGTGAAGGTCTTCGCCGTCGGCTGCAGGGTCAGGTGGTTCTCGTCCTGCTGGTACTGGCCGGCCTCGAGGACCTGGTCATCCAGCGCCACCGACAGCAGCTCCAGTTGCTGGCCATCGAGCACCAGCGGCGGCAGGCCATCGCCACGCTCAGGGTTGCGGCGCATCACCAGCTGGGCGTGGACCAGCGTGTGGTCCTCGTACAGCTCGAAGGTCAGGTTGGTCTCGTCGATCAGGTACTCGGGTGCCTGATAGTCCTTGAGGTAGATGACTTTCGGTTGCTCGGTACGCATGGCTTTTGGCCCCTTGGAAGGCGGCAGGCAGGATGGGCCGGCCGGAGGAATACTGACTCTAGCGATTGGGAACAGCGCGGGCGAGTCGGGAACGCATCAATCCCTGGATGCGTTTCTCTCTAGATGTGAGCTGCGGGCCGGAAATTCAATGCAGGCTCGATCAGGCGCTGATGGCCAGTTGGTACGCGGTAAACTTGCGTACGTTGATCACGCCGGTATCGAAGATCAGGTACTGGCCCTTGATTCCCTGCAGGGTACCCTCGACCACCGGCGTCTTGTCCAGATCGAAGCTGGTGATCTTGGCCAGGTAGGCCTCCACCGGATAGCTGATCTCGATGGGGTCCAAGTCGATCACCGGCTGGATCGCCTGCAGGCCGAAGCGCTGCTGCAGGGCGACGATGCCCTCGGCGCAGGCGTCGAAGATCTGCTCGCGGATAGCCACCAGGTCCAGCGGCTCGGCCTCGCCCTTGAGCAACGCGCGCCAGTTGGTGCGGTCGGTGACCTGGCTGCGCAGCAGGTCCTCGACGAAACCGGACTGCTGGCGTGTCGCCACCCGCATGATCGGCAGTGCCTGGCGCGCACCCTGGTCGATCCAGCGGGTCGGCACCTGGGTGGCGCGGGTGATGCCCACCTTGGCTCCCGAGGAATTGGCCAGGTAGACCACGTGGTCGGTCATGCAGAAGCGCTCGCCCCACTCCGGCTCACGGCAGGAGCCATCCTCGAAGTGGCACTTCTCCGGGCTCATGATGCAGCTGTCGCATTGCGCCAGCTTGGTGAAGCACGGATAGCAGTAGCCTTGCGCGAAGCTCTTCTTCGTCTTGCGCCCGCAATGGCAGCAGTTGATCTCGCCCAGGTACTCCAGGCGCACCGTCTTGCCGATCAGCGGGTTGACCGGGACCTGCGCATCGCCCAGGCGGAAGGCGTACTGCACAGGGTTTTCCAGGCGCGCCGACATCTTGTCCAGGGCGCCGCGTCCAAGCTCCTGCATCAGTGCAGCGAATTGGAGGAGAAGAGGATGTTCGGGATCGGCTCGGCGTGGGACTCGCAAGCCTGCGGGCCCATGTAGCCAGTGCGCTGGTCCTCGGGGAGGTTGTCCGTCTCCCAGGCGATCATGGCCTGCAGCGACAGCTCCTTCTGCTCCTGGGACAGTTTGCGGCCGTCGGGCCACTTGCCGATTTCCACGGCCAGCTTGAGGCTCTCGTAGATTTCGGGGGTGATGTTCTCGATCATTTCGGCGAAGGACGACATGGGCCGGCTCCTGCAGGGGAAAACGAAGCCGGCATTCTACCGGGCGAAAGCCTCGCGCGCACGAACGCCGGTCAATCGGTTGCGCAGCCCCCGTTCATCCGGGGGCCGCTTTCGGAGGATGGCGTGGAGCGAAGCGATACCCATCGATCCCGGCACCGGCAGGATCGGCAGCTGAGACGCCGCGATGCGGTTCAGCGTGCGCTGCGCCGCGCCAGCAGTCCGCCAATCAGGCCGCTCACGCAGCCCGCCACCAGACCGCCGACGTGGGCGCCATTGGCGATGGAGCCGAAGCCGAGCAGGTCGATCACGCCCGACAGGCACACCAGCAGCCAGATCAACATCATCGCCACCACGCCCTTGGGCAGGTGGTAGGCCGGCGTGGGCGCCATGCGCTGGAAAATCCAGCAGTGGCCGAGCAAGCCGTAGAGCACGCCGGACAAGCCGCCGAACAGGCTGGGCCCGCTCCAGCTGTACTGCACCAGGTTCGACACCAGGCCGAAGCCCAGGCTCAGCCCCAGCAGCATCCAGGCGCCCTGGCGGTATTCGATGCGCCGGCCCAGCTCCCAGTACCACATCGCGTTCATCGCCAGGTGCAGCCAGCCGAAGTGGATCAGCATGGGCGTGAACAGGCGCCACCACTGCCCCTGCGCCAGCGTGTCGGACAGTG
Source organism: uncultured Pseudomonas sp. (assembly GCA_966191535.1). Lineage (GTDB taxonomy): Bacteria > Pseudomonadota > Gammaproteobacteria > Pseudomonadales > Pseudomonadaceae > Pseudomonas. Next base: position 21,040 of record CBIGPF010000057.1, read on the forward strand.
GATAGAACAGCGCGCGATCCTCGCCGACCATCTGGAAGTTCTGGAAAGTGAACCAGCGCAGCGTCTCCGGGGTGGTCCCGAGCAGGGTGATGGCCGCGACCACGAAGGTCACCAGCAGTACCGCCGCAGTCATCCGGCTCAGCTTCAACTGCTGCACGAAACCTGGCCCGCGGCGCTGGGGCTCTGCGTGCACGGTGAACTCCGGATCGCCCTGTGGATAACGCTCGTACAGGCTGCGCACCTGCTCGGCCATCTGGGAGTTGGGGACCCAGAGCACCTGTTCGCCCGACTCCTCGCTGACCCGGAACGGCACGTTCAGGCGGCGCAGCAGGCCGACGAACGCTCCCAGGTCGACTGCCGCCGGCAACCGCATCGCTTCAACTGCGCTCACTCATCGCCCTCCGGACGCTTCACATCCACCCAAACGAACTTGTTGCGGTCCAGCCGCGTTTCCTCGTCCAGCCGATAGGCCGCGAGCTTGCCGTACATCACCGCGCTGTAGTCCAGGCAGGCAAGGTTCGGGCGGATCGGTGCCGGCGTGCCACGCCGCCAGTAGTGGCCGACGAACAGCAGCGGCTCGTCGGCGCCGTAGGTCAGCAGCCGGGACTTCTGCTCCTCGCTCAGGCGCTCGCTGGCCACTTCGTCGGGCAGCGCATCAGGCTGGAACACGATGTCGCCGTAGGTTTCCGGCGCGCGGTCCTCTTCCCAGAACTTGGTGCGGAAGAAGGCCCGGGTGAAACCGTCGCTGCCGGTCAGCGTCAGGCCGTTGGGCAGGCGCATGTCGGTGCCGCGCAGCAGGCGGTCGCAGGCCTGCTGGGCAAAGCTGCCCGGCTCGGCGGTGGCCATGAGGAAGGCTTCGTCGATGCGACCGTCCGGGAACTGCTGGCGCAGCGCGTCGATCACGTCGTGGTCCCAACAGGCATGGACCATGCGGAAGCGCCCGGAATCGAGGAACAGCGGCATTTCCTGGAACCAGCCGAGGAGGTCGCGCCAGTCCGCCGGATGACCTTCGAACTGCTCCAGCGTCTCGCGGATCAGCCGGGCATGGCGCGGGGTGTGCTCGCGCACATATTGCCGGCCGCTGCCCGGTGCGGCCGGCGTGGACCAGCCGAGTGCATTGAACTCGTGGTTGCCCATGATGCACAGCGCCTCGCCGGCGGCCACCATGTCGTGCACCCGGTGCAAGGCCTCACGGATGCGCGGGCCACGGTCGATGATGTCGCCGAGGAACAACGCCTGGCGCCTCGAATGTCGCCACACGCCGCCCTGCAGCCGGTAGCCGAGGCGCTCCAGCAGGTGGTCGAGGGTGTGCGCGCAGCCATGGATGTCGCCGATCAGGTCGTAGCCGCGTGCGGGGTCGAGTTCCATCACTCGCTACTCCCGAGGCGGCTGCCCCAGCCCAGCTTGGTCCGGCAGACCTCGTAGTAGTTGTGGTCGATCGGGTGGATCAGGCGCAGCTTCTGCGGCTTCTTGCTCACCGTGACGGTGTCGCCCGGCGCGCAGGTGAAGTGATTCTGGCCATCGCAGGAAACCTGCGGGTAGATCTGCATGTTGGGCGAGACGACGATCTTCAGCTCACTGTTGCCGTCGACCACGATGGGCCGGCTGGAGAGCATGTGCGGGTACATCGGCACGACCACGATGGCATCCAGCTTCGGATGCATGATCGGGCCACCGGCAGACAGCGCGTAGGCAGTGGAGCCGGTCGGGGTGGCGACGATCAGGCCGTCGGCCTTCTGGCTGCAGACGAACTGGCCGTCGATGTACAGCTCGAACTCGATCATCCGCGTGGACTTGCCGGGGTGCAGCACCACGTCGTTCAGCGCGTCGCCCTGGCCGATGGATTCGCCATGGCGACGCACCAGTGCATCCAGCAGGAAGCGGCTCTCGACGATGTACTGGCCACCGAGCACTTCGGCGACCTTGGTCTCCAGCTCGTCAGGACGAATATCGGTGAGGAAGCCCAGGCTGCCACGGTTGATCCCCAGCACCGGCACCTTGTGCCGAGCCAGGGCGCGCGCGGCGCCGAGCATGCTGCCGTCGCCGCCGACCACGATGACCAGGTCGCAGATCTCACCCATGATCTTTCGCGAGCAGGTCTGCAGACCGTGACCCGGCAGGACCTCGGCAATGGTGTCCTCGAGGATTACGTGCAGGTGGCGCTCGGTGAGGAATTTCTTCAGCCGACGGATGGTTTCCAGAACCTGGGTGCTACCCAGGCGGCCGATGATGCCGATATTGCGAAAGGGTTCCATGGGACTCCGGACGGCGTTGCGCTACTCGAATGTCGGAATTATGGGCGAAACGCGGAAGCAGCGGCAAACCACAGCGTGGCCGGAGCACGACCATAACGGCTAGGCTTCACGGATGACCGACCTCCCCGCACTGCTCGACGAGCTGCTGATCGACCTGCGCCAGCCACAGGTCCGCGACCTTGCCTGGACGCTGCTCTCCCCGCCCCTGCTGCAACCCGGCAGCCCCGCCCTGCGCCATCCGCTGAGTGCCAGTCGCTGGTACTCGCAGCCCGCGCTGCTGGCCGACTGGCTGCACACCCAGGAACGATCGCCAGGCGAATTGCTGGAACAGCTCGAATCCGCGCCACACCAGCGCCTGGGCCGCTACTACGAGCGCCTTTGGCAATACGCCCTGGAGCACGCGCCGGACCTGCGCCTGCTGGCCGCCAACCTGCCGGTGCGCGACAACGGCCAGACCCTCGGCGAACTGGACCTGCTTCTGGAAGACGACGACGGCCTGCACCACCTCGAGCTGGCCATCAAACTCTACCTCGGACCCAGCGACGACGGCCCGAACGCCTGGCTCGGACCAGGCGCCGAAGACCACCTGCTGCGCAAGATCGAGCACTTCTACCAGCACCAGTTGCCGCTCTCGTCCACCACTGAGGGCCTGGCCGTCGTACGCCAGTTCAGCGACGCTGCGCCAGCACCCGGACTATGGCTCGGTGGTTACCTGTTCTACTCCTGGCCCACGCCCTGTCCTCCACCCGCTGGCGCCAGCGACAACCACCAGCGCGGGCGCTGGCTGCATCGACGCGCCTGGCCGGCCTACCACGCACAGCATCCGGACGGCTGGCAGGCGCTGTCGCGCAAGGCCTGGCTATCCCCGACAGTCGAAGATGAATGCTGGAGCGCAGCGCGCTTCGCCACCTGGCTGGCAGAGCTGCCCGAAGACGGGTTTCCACAGATGCTGGTGCGCCTGGAGCAACGGCACGGCCGCTGGCGGGAGCAGGAACGGCTGTTTCTGGTCGGTGACCGCTGGCCGCGGGTGCACAGCGGCTATTCGCGCTGAACAGCCAGCGCTTTCAATGCCTCATCCAGCGCCCGCCGCCCCTGCAGACCGCCACCGTGGATCGCGACAATGCGAGCGCCGCGCTCGATGCGCCCTTCTGCGATCTCATCGCGCAACGCCAGCAACAGCTTGCCGGTGTACAGCGGCTCCAGCGGCACGCCGGACTGCTCTTCGCAATCGAGGATGAAGCGCGCCAGCCGCGCATCGATCCGCGCGAAGCCGCCACGGCTGGCGTCGATCAGCCTATAGCCGCCATCGTGCAGGCCGCTTTCGTTCAACAGCTCAGGCACCTGAATCTCGACACCATGCCCCGGCGGCACCGCCAGGGCCCCGACCACCGGATGTTCGCCGCCCTCGCCCAGCACCAGGCCGGCCAGGGTCGTGCCGGTGCCGCAAGCGACCCACAGCTGCTGGTAATCCGCCCAGCCAATGGCCGCCAGTTGCCGGCGAATCTGCTCGACAAGGACTACGCAACCCTGGACGCCGGGCAGGCCGCCGCCGCCTTCGTTGATCGGCAACAGCTGCGGGTAGCGCTCACGCCAGGGCGTCCAGAACTCCGGCGCATGGCGCTGCCGATAGCCGCCGTAGCCGAGCCAGTGGAGCTGCATGCCGAGCTGGCGCAGATCAGCCACCGTGGGATTATCCTGCTCTTCTCCGCGCAGCAGTCCCACGGTCTCGAAGCCGAATCGCGCGCCGGCCGCCGCCACCGCGTGCAAGTGGTTGGAATGGGCACCGCCCAGGGTCATCACGCCGTTCAGGCCCAGGTCGGCGGCCTGCTTCAGGTACGGCGCGAGCTTGAACCACTTGTTGCCGGAGACCAGCGGATCGACAAGGTCCAGGCGCAACCACGCCAGCTCGACGCCAGCGCGGTCGAGCCAGTCCAGGTGAACAGGTTGCAGGGGAGCGTCGGGGCGCCAGTCGGGGAACCGCAAGGCGCCCCGGTCAGCCGCTGGTGACGCTGCGCAGGCGGCCAGTGGTCTTGTGTCGGGAGCAACAGTTGCTGTCGCCGTCGACGAAGCGACCGGGGGTTTCCACGCGATCGATGGGCATGGCGCAGCGCTCGCCGTTGGACAGTCGTCCTTCGCAGGCGGGTTGCTGGTAATGGGCGAGCCAGCTGCGGTACTGGTCTTCGGCGACGAAGCACTTGGCCGCGGCGTAGGCCATGGGGTTTTCCTGGTAACGGGCGACATCCTGCAGCGACAGGGTCAGATGACCGGCGCCGGGATGGTACACCACGAAGATCACCCCCAAGCCCGCCAGACGCTCAAGCTCCGAGCCATCGGCCGTCTTGGCGGAGAGTGAATCCAGTTCCAGGCGAAGGCCCTCGGCGCCCTTCTGCAGTTGCGCAGCGACCTGGCGCAGCTGGGCGGTTTCCTCGCGCAACTGTTCGGCTTCCGTACGCAGTTGCTGGTTCTCCTGCTGCAACTGCTGGTCCAGCTCGTTGCGGTAGCCCAGCTCGACGTCGCGGACGGAAATCTGCTCCTTGTAGCGCGCTTCCAGGCTGGCCATGCGGGCACGGGATTCGTCCTCGATCTGCTGGCGCAGTTGCTCCAGCTCGTCGCGGCCGCTCTGTTCGATATGCCGCAGCTGCGCGGTCAGTTCCTCGCGCCCGCGCTGGAAGCCGTTGGCCTGGCCGTCCAGCTCACGGCGCAGGCCGGTATTGATCTCTTCCTCGCGCTTCAAGCCTTCGCGCAGGGCAGCAAGTTCGGCCTGCAACACCTTGACCTGTTCCTGCGCGCCAAGCTTCAGGCGGCTGAGTTCCTGCTCGTGCTGCTGGCTGATCTGCGACAGACGGGTCTCGTGCTGGCCAAGCAGTTCGGCGGTCTTCTGCTGGTGCTCCTCGAGCATCGCGCGGGCCAGTTTCTCGGCTTCCTCGCGGGACTCTTCGGCAGGCGCGTACCACTGGTGCTCGTCGGCCATCTGCAGGCGAGCGAGCTCGACTGCAGCCGGCTCTTCTTCCACCAGCACACCAAGGTTGTTGCGCTTCACCGCTTCACGCAGTTGCACCAGGTGGTTCTGACTGGCATCCAGGACCGGATCCCACAGATGCATCTGGTGCCACGACACCGGGCACTGGCTGCGGCAGGCCAGGCGGATCGGCCCGGCGCCCATGTCCGGGCCACGGCCGGCGCGATCGGCCAGGTTGCGCAGCGGCAGGTTCCAGCCACGATCGGCTTCGCCCTTCTCGTCGAAGTCCAGGTAGAAGAACACGACCGCCTTGACCATCAGGCGCGGGTTGATCAGCACATAGGCAAGCTGCATCTGCTGATCGGCGTACTCCGGCATCTGCACGACGTTGTCGAGCAGCGCCTCGAATTCGGGGTAGAGCATTTCCTTGCAGACGCCACGGTCGTTGAAGAAGACCACGGCTTCCACCATTTGAGGCTTCTTCTGCATGCTCATCGATTGACCTCTGGGCTGGTGCGGGAGGAAGTCTGGAGAAAAGGGTCTGTCAGAAATGCAGCACCCAGACAGCGGGAAAATCCCGACATCCGAGCAAGTCTAGGGGAATTAATGTCGCAGGCAATGTGACTGGGTTGGCACCCGCCCCGGCAGTCAGGCCGAGCGGTTAACTGGCTGGATAATTCTGTGACGCGGTTAGATTTTCGAAGTGATTTCCGGGCCCGGAAGGGAACTTTTCCGGGCCCGGTTTTGCGACTCAGATCTCAGCCGACTCAGATCTCCGCGGCGAGACGCGAGCCCTGGTTGATGGCGCGCTTGGCATCCAGCTCCGCCGCCACGTCGGCGCCGCCGATCAGGTGCACGCTCTGACCGGCAGCGACCAGGCCGTCCTGCAGCTCGCGCAGCGGGTCCTGGCCGGCGCAGACAACCACGGTGTCCACCGGCAGCACCTGCGGCTCGCCGCCGGCGATGCTGATGTGCAGGCCGTCGTTGTCGACCTTGAGGTACTCGACGCTGTTGAGCATCTGCACCTGCTTGTTCTTCAGGCCGGCGCGGTGGATCCAGCCGGTGGTCTTGCCCAGGCCGTCACCGACCTTGGACTTCTTGCGCTGCAGCAGGAACACCTGACGCGCCGCGGCGTGCGGATGAGCCTGGATGCCGGCGGTGCCGCCACGGGCCTCCAGGTTCTCGTCGATGCCCCACTCCTGCCAGAAGGCATGGCGATCCAGGCTGGTGGATTCGCCGGCATGGGTGATGTACTCGGAGACGTCGAAACCGATGCCGCCGGCGCCGATCACCGCGGCACTCTTGCCGACCGGTTTGCGCTCGAGGATGGCGTCCAGGTAGCTGATCACCTTGGCATTCTCGATGCCCGGAATGGCCGGCGTGCGCGGCACGATACCGGTGGCGAGGATGATCTCGTCGAAGCCGCCCTTGACCAGGTCGTCAACGCTGACGCGGGTGTTCAACTGCAGGTTCACGCCGGTGGTTTCCACCTTGCGCTTGAAGTAACGCAGGGTCTCGTAGAACTCTTCCTTGCCCGGCACCCGCTTGGCGACGTTGAACTGGCCACCGATCTCGCCAGCAGCGTCGAACAGGGTCACCTCGTGGCCACGCTCGGCGGCCACGGTAGCGGCCGACAGGCCGGCAGGGCCGGCGCCGACCACGGCGATCTTCTTCACGTGGGTGGTCGGGATGTAGTTCAGCTCGGTCTCGTGGCAGGCGCGCGGGTTCACCAGGCAGCTGGTCAGCTTGCCGCCGAAGGTGTGGTCCAGGCAGGCCTGGTTGCAACCGATGCAGGTGTTGATTTCGTCGGCGCGGCCTTCGGCGGCCTTGTTGACGAAGTCCGGGTCGGCGAGGAACGGACGGGCCATGGACACCATGTCGGCGTCGCCTTCGGCCAGCACCTGCTCGGCGATTTCCGGGGTGTTGATGCGGTTGGTGGTGATCAACGGGATGCCGATCTCGCCGCGCAGCTTGGCGGTGACCTTGGTGAAGGCCGCGCGCGGTACCTTGGTGGCGATGGTCGGGATGCGCGCTTCGTGCCAGCCGATACCGGTGTTGATAATGGTCGCGCCGGCCTTTTCGATGGCCTTGGCCAGCAGGACGATCTCGTCCCAGGTACTGCCACCTTCCACCAGGTCGAGCATCGACAGGCGATAGATGATGATGAAGTTCGGGCCAACGGCCTCGCGTACACGGCGGACGATTTCCACCGGCAGGCGCATGCGGTTCTCGTAGCTGCCACCCCAGCGATCGGTGCGGTGGTTGGTGTGGGCGACCAGGAACTGGTTGATGAAGTAGCCTTCCGACCCCATGATCTCGACGCCGTCGTAGCCGGCCACCTGGGCCAGGCTCGAGCAATTGACGAAGTCGGCGATCTGCTTCTCGATGCCTTCTTCATCCAGCTCGCGCGGCTTGAACGGGTTGATCGGCGCCTGGATGGCGCTGGGCGCGACGGACTTGGGGCTGTAGGCATAACGGCCGGCGTGGAGGATCTGCATGCAGATCTTGCCGCCCGCCTCGTGCACCGCCTGGGTGACGATCTTGTGCTTCTCGGCTTCTTCCGGGGTGCTCAGCTTGGCCGCGCCGGAGTACACGCCACCCTCTTCGTTCGGGCCAATGCCGCCGGTGACCATCAGGCCGACGCCGCCACGGGCGCGCTCGGCGAAGTAGGCCGCCATGCGCTCGAAGCCCTGGGGCTTTTCTTCCAGTCCGGTGTGCATGGAGCCCATCAGGGTGCGGTTGCGCAGGGTGGTGAAGCCCAGGTCCAGCGGAGCGAGCAGGTGCGGGTAAGTGGCGGTCATGTTTCCTCCGGCATTCACGATGATGCCGCGCCCTCAGCCTGCGGTCGTGGAACGGCGAGGCATGGGGCGCGGTCGGTATGGGGCAGACTCTAAGGAGCGCGCCCTCGCCGCTCAATGATCGAAAATGACAAGTTACTGACCATAGATGACACCTCTTCTTGGCAATGCCCGGCGCAACCCCTACTCTGTGGTGCATCCCATGAGTACCCGTCCTTTATGCGCAAGCTGATCTTCCTCGTCCTGGTCATCCTCTTCGCCGGTTATGCCGGCTGGGCGGAGCGCCGCCCGGTGGGCCACTACCTGTCCGACCTGCGCAGCCAGGTCGCGCTCAACCAGGGGCAACCGTCCGAACGCGGCAATCTGCTGGGCGTGCAGCCGGAGCTGTTCACCCAGGACTACCAGAACGTCGAACGCCTGCACCTGAAATTCCGCGCTTACCTGGCCAAGGCCCGCGACGAAGGCCTGATCAACCCGCGTACCGTGGTGGTGTTCCCCGAGCACATCGGTACCTGGCTGGTGGCCGCCGGCGAGAAACCGGAGGTCTACCAGACCGAGCACCTCGACGAAGCCATGGAATGGATGGTCGCCAGCAACCCACTGAAAGTCGCGCGCGGCTGGCTCGGCGCCAAAGGCGAGGACCGCATGGCCGATGCCCTGTTCCGCATGAAGGCGGTGGACATGGCCCACGATTACCAGACGCTGTTCGGTGGGTTGGCCAAGGAATTCGGCGTGACCCTGGTCGCCGGCTCCATCGTGCTGCCCAACCCACGTATCGTCGAAGGCCAGATCCGCACCGGCAATGGTCGCCTCTACAACGTCACCCAGGTCTTCGGCAGCGACGGGCTGCCGCTGGGCAAGCCGCAACGCAAGTTGTTCCCGATCGACGACGAGAAAGGCATCACCCGTGGCGGCGACCCGGATGACCTGCAGGTCCTGCAGACCCCGGCCGGGCGCCTGGGCGTGCTGATCTGCGCGGACAGCTGGTACCCGGCGAGCTACGCCGCCCTGGCGACACAGAAACCGGACCTGGTCGTGGTTCCGGCCTTCCTCACCGGCAATGGCAACTGGAGCAGGCCGTGGAAGGGCTACAACGGTGCACCGACACCCAGCGACGTGACACTCAAGCCGGGCGACCTCACCGAAGGCGAAGCCTGGGAGCGTCTGGCCCTGGCCGGCCGCCTCGGTGAAAGTGGCGCCCACGCCGGCATCACCGTATTCCTGCGCGGCCACCTCTGGGACCTGGGCAGCGACGGTCGCAGCCTGGTGGTCAGCGGCGACAGCCACGCCCTGGCGCCCGACGGCCCCGGCGCGCGCCTGATCAACCTCTGGCTATGAACCGCCCGACCATGCGCCTCGGCGATCTGTCGGTGGGTTTCGTCCACAGCCTCGCCGACGCGCTGGCGGAAAGCGGTGTCGCCCCGCAGCCCCTGCTTCAACAATACGGATTGGACGCGGCACGCCTGGGCGAACCCGGCGCGCGCCTGTCGATCCCGCGCTACATGCGCCTGGGCCACGCGGCCATCCAGCAGAGCGGCGACCCCGCGCTCGGCCTGCGCATGGGCCAACTGAGCCGACCGAGCCAGAGCGGGCTTGCTGGCGTCACCGCCGCACAGGCGCCAAACCTGCGTGCCGCTGCCCGCGCACTGATCCGTTTCGAGCCGCTGTATGCACAGAACTACCGCGGCCAGAGCAGCTTCATCGAGGATGCCAGCGGCGCCTGGCTGCGCTTTTACTCCATCAGCCCGTACAACGCCTACAACCGTTTCGTGGTGGACTCGGTGCTGGCCGGCTGGGTGAGCATGCTTGGCAGCATCGGCGCGCAGCCGCTGCGCCCGGAGAGGGTCGAGATCGAATATCCGGCGCCGGCCTGGGCACCACGCTTCGAGGAAAGGCTCGGCGGCCCGGTGGAGTTCGGCGCCGAGCACAACCAGCTGCGCCTGGACCAGGCGACGCTGGCGCGCAGCAATCCGGACCACTGCCCAAGCTCCTGGCGGCAATTGCTGGATATCTGCGAGAAGGAACTGGAGCAACTCACCCGCACGCGCAGCCTGCGCGAGCGAGTCGCCCAGTTGCTGGGGCCGATGCTCAATGGTCGCGAACCGGACCTCGAAGAAGTCGCCGCGAGGCTGAAGCTGCCGACCTGGACGCTGCGCCGCAAGCTGGCCGAGGAAGGCACGCAGTTCCGCAGCATCCTCAACGACACCCGCCGCGACCTGGCGATGATCTACATCCGCGACACCGACCTGGCCTTCGGCGAGATCGCCTACCTGCTCGGCTTTGCTTCCGCAGAAGCCTTCCAGCGCGCCTTCAAGCGCTGGAGTAGTCAGACACCGGGCGAATTCCGCCGCGCCCAGCGCCACAGCGCCTGATCACATCTCCGTGGCGTCGTCCGCTGGCTCCGGCAGATCCTGTTCCACGGCATGCAGCTCCAGCAGTTCTTCCTGATAGTCGTCCATTGGCTTTTCTCCTGACCGTTTGATCGGGTTTTAGCAAAGACCATGGGGAAAAAGCTAGACGCCGAAGGTGAACGACCTGTGACAGCGTCTTACAGAAGGCTGCAGGATTTTTCGGACGGAAACGAAAAAGCCCTCAGGTATTGCTACCTGAGGGCTTTCGAATATGGCGCAGCGGACGGGACTCGAACCCGCGACCCCCGGCGTGACAGGCC